>CAZADH010000488.1:0-2529 GCA_964483805.1 uncultured bacterium | reverse complement strand
AGAAACAGGATCACGAAGATTGTTCGTGCGTGGCGGGTGATCAGCACTCCGCCGCGCAACAACAACCGCCGCAGACCGCGGTGCCGGCCCGTGGCGGCCGGTTCGACCACCGCGCCCGGGAACCCGACCACCATGAGCGGGAACACGGTGATCGTCAATACAAAGGCAATAAATACTCCGGCTGCCGTGATGCCGGCAAACTCATTGAGCAGGCGCAGATTGCCGTTGAACAGCGACATGAATCCGGCCACCGTGGTGAAATTGGCGAGAAACAGCGGGCCGACCATCGAGGCGAACACGTCGGCCACGAGGGTGGGGGCGCCGTTGCCGGCGACCGCGCGCAGTCGAGAAAGCAGTTGGACGCTGTACGCCGATCCGGTGGTCACCAGGATGACCGGCGCGATCGACGAGATCACCGAAAACCGCAGGCCAATATGGCCCATGACGCCAAGCGTAACGATCAGCGTCAATACAACATGTGACAGAACCAGAGCAACATCCCGCCAGCGCCCGAACAACACGCCCAGCACCAGCAGGGTCACGAACAACGACAGCGGCAGCAGTCGGGCCTGGTCGCGCTGCACCATGCGCATGCCGTCGGCCCGCGCCACCGGCATCCCGCTCATCACAAAACGGCCCAGGTCGGGCGTCTCGTGGTCGCGCAACCACGCCCGCACCTTCTCGGTCGCGACCATGCGCCCCTCGTTGTCGGCATGCGTGGCCGCCAGCCGCAACAACAGGATGACCGTGGAACTTGCGGGAGCGAGGAAGTTGCCGATGACCGGTCCGTCGAGCGTGTCGGAGGCGAGCAGCGCGCGCCACCGGTCGGCCCGCACCGGTCCGCTGGCTCCGTCGGGCTGCAACCATTGGCGCATCGGCCCGATCGCCAGCTCCATGTCGTCCGCCATCCAGGCGTGCGGCACGTCGAGCACCGTGACCACCTCGGCGAGCAGATCGAGTCGCGCCAGCCCACGGGCGAGGCGGTCGAGCGCGGTGATCGCGGCCGGGTCATCCAACTGCCGGACCCGTGCCAGCACCACGACCATGTCGTCGTCACGCCCGAACGTCGCCGTGTAATCGGCGAACGCCGTCAGCTTGGCATCATCGCGCGGGAACAGTTTCTCGATGTTGAAATCGACGGTGAGATTGGCGAGGCCCAGGCCGGCAGCCACCATAACCGCCGTCGCGATCGCCGTGGCCGGGCGCGCTCGCGCCAGCAGCGCGACGAACCACGAACGCCACCACTGTGAAACCCCGGCGATGCTCACGTCGTCAGGCCCTGCTGTCGGCCAGGGGCGATCGTTGGCGAAAAATGTATGTTGTATTTACAGAGTGCCGCACGCCAGGTCCCCGTCATCCAGGCCGAGCCGGTCTTGCGTCGAGATTGACCGCAACGCCATGGTGGTAACCCCGGCAATGACAACGGCAACGGACCCGCGTTGGCGCCCTATTCCGAGAGCAGATAGAGGACGTTTTCCCGTGGCACGCCCAGCGGGTTGAAGGCGGTCATCAATGCCTGAACCTGGGCCCCGCGCAGCGTGGCAAGCGCGTTCTGCAGACTCGCTTCGACGGTCGTCTCGGTCTTGGTCGGCGTCGTCGTCATCGTCGCCTCGCCGGTCAGGCCCGGCAAGTTCGCCAGTTGCGGCAGGTTCACGCCCATCGCTGTCAGCGCCGAGTCGATGTTCTGAAATGCGGTGCGCCGGGCGGCGTTACGCTGTTCGACGTAGGCCGTGCGCGTGTCGACGAACTCTCGCTGGCTGCCGATCCGCGTCTCGACCTCCTGCAATCTTTCGAGCGCCTGACCGGCCGAGGCCGTGGCGACATTGTTCAACCCCAGGTTGTCGGCCGACAGCGCCGATGCCAGCGGATTGCCGCGTTTTGCCGCGGCCCGCACCAGCGCATCGATGTCGTTGCTGGCCTTGGTGACCTGCTCGGCTGCCCGGTGGTCGTGCCCTCATTGGCTGTCTTGATCTGTTGGCGCAGGTCTTGTACGATGGTCTCGACCTTGCCCAGAAGATTGCTCTGGGCCTGCAAGACGATCGACTCTTGTTGGTCAACGATGCTGGCCGAGACCAGACCTCGATACCGTGCCGGTGCCGACACTTCGCCGGCTGGGCGCGCGGGATCGGCCGCGTTCGCGTCGCCGAGTGTTCCGGCCTGGACCGCCGCCTCCTGCTTGGCCAGAAACGCCCGCAGCGGTGCCGCCAGTTGATTGCTGTTCTTCAGCGATACGAAGAAATCGCGATCGTAAATGCCATACCGCGGATTGCCGACGCTCTCGACCATATTGTTTCCCTCCGTGGAATCTCTCTGTACCAATAAATAGCCGCTGGAGCGAAAACCGTCAAGTTTTCCGGACGGGGGTCTTCCAGACCGGGGTCTGTCCCTTCGGTCTGTCCCGTATCCACAAAACCGGGGGGCCTTTCGGCCCCCCGGTTCCAATAGAAACCACGGTTTTATGCGGCTGTCCGCGGATCGACCCGACGACCGGGGTCTGTCCCCCGTCCCCTGCCGATTATCAGATTACTG
>CAZADH010000487.1:0-2560 GCA_964483805.1 uncultured bacterium | reverse complement strand
CGTCGCGGGCCTCGACCAGCGTATCGACGCTTTCAAGTGCCACCACCGCGTTGCCGTCGACCCGCGCCGTCGCCAACGCCTGCGCCACCACGTCGAGAGGAATCAGCGGCCGGGCGGCATCGTGCACCGCCACCCATACCTCGGCCTCGGGAATCGCCGTCACCCCAGCCCGCACCGAGTCTTGCCGGCGCGCCCCCCCGGCAACGATGCGGATCGGCTGGCGCGCGGCCACACCGGCCAGGGCCCGACGCCCGTCAGGGATCCAGGATTCCGGCAATACAACGACAATACCTGCAACATCGGGCAAAGCGGCGAACGTCGCCACCGACCAGGCCAGCACCGGACGACCCAGCAACGAGATGAACTGCTTCGGCCGCTCGGCCCCGAGTCGGCGCCCCACCCCACCGGCCACGATCACCGCCCAGGCCGGCGCGGTGGCAGCCCACGCCGGCAGCCCATTTCCTGCCGACGGCAACCCTTTCAGACCTGGTTCAGCAGCAGCGGTCATGACAGTAACCGATCAGGTCGCGCCACAGGGCCGGCCCCGCCGTCGCGCTGCCTGCAGCGGTGTCTCCGATCGGGAGATTCGCCACCGCGACCAGCGCCTCATCGCGCACCTCGCCGGCCCGCCGGCGCGCACCGTCGAGACCGAGCAGCGCCGGATACGTGGCCTTGCCCCGCTCGCGATCGACGCCCGGCGTTTTGCCCAACGCGGCCGCCGAACCCACTTCGTCGAGAATGTCGTCGGTGATCTGAAACAACAACCCGATCAGTGCGCCGACGCGCGACAGGGCCGCGACGGTGGGCGGCGGCGCCCCGCCGACGAGGCCACCGATCTCGACCGCAACCCGCAACAGCGCCCCGGTCTTGGCCCGATGAATCGCTTCCAGTTCAACGATGGTGACCTGCCGGTTCTCGGCCGCCATGTCGAGTGCTTGACCGCCGACCATGCCGGCATGCCCGACCGCTTCGGCGAACAATTTGATCGCCTCGAGCATGCCCAACCCTGGCAGATCGCAGCGCGCCGCCGTGGCCAACCACTCGAAGGCCAGCGTCAGCAGCGCGTCGCCGGCAAGAATCGCCGTCGCCTCACCAAACACCTTGTGATTGGTCGGCCGACCGCGCCGCAGATCGTCGTTGTCCATCGCCGGCAGATCGTCGTGAATCAGTGAATACGTGTGCAATACTTCGAGGGCACAGGCCGCCCGCAAACACCCTTCGACGCGCCCGCCGGCAAAGGCCTCGTGCTCAGCCAGCAACAGCGGCGGTACCCCGCAGGTCTCGGCCGCCAGCAGCAGCAACAGCGGCCGCAGCCGCTTGCCGCCCGCCAGCACGCTGTAGCGCATCGCCTCGTGCAACCGTGGGTCCGGCCCTTGGTCCGCTGCCGGCAACCACTGCGCCAGCGCCCGCTCGACGAGCGGACCCCGCCCGGCCAGATACTCTGCAAATTGGGTGATCACTGGGATACTCCGGTTCGTCTCATGGTTTGCTGAGAATACCGCGGCCGGTCAGGTGGCGATACCGGCGCGCCCGACTGCGTCCGTAGAACGCTCCCGCCAAGGCCAGCACCGCGGCGGTCACGCCGTAGGGCAGATAGACCTCGAGCGGCTGCAACCCGCTCTGCAACTCGACGAGCAGCACCCCAACCGAACCCACGCACACGATGATGGCGAACGCGTAACCGACAAGGGCCCGCACCCGGCACCGCTCGACCTCGTCAAACCTCTGCCCGCACTGCGGGCAAACGAGAACGTCAGATGGCAATACATTGTAACACTTACTGCATCTTCTTCGGTTCAACCGCGATTTCATGGGTACCTCGATCTGTCAGGGCGAGGGCGGCGGAGCGGACACCACCCGTTCGGCCACGACCGCCGCCACGAGAGATGGCGTTTCGGGGCGGCACCTGGATGGTGCTGTTGCCCCGATGTGCGTCGTGTCCGGGCCATTTGCTGATTCAGCGTCCTTCTTTCCCGATGTCGAACTCGACCACGGTCGGTCGTTGCGCTCCGGCCTCGATAACCCGCATCATCCGGGCCTCGGTGGCATCGAGCAGGTCGCCGCAGCGGCGCGACAGCTTCATGCCCAGTTCATACAAAGTAATTCCCTGGGCCAATGCCGTGCCTTCTTCCTCGAGGGCGTTGACCACCACGTCGAGGGCGGCCATCGCGCGCTCGTAATCGAGTTCGCCGATCTGGGCATCGGTCAGGGTCAAAACAGTGTCGAGTTTCATGAGTCTCCCTTCTTCTTCTTGCGTCGCGCCGGGGCCACGCCGGCAGGCGCTGCGGCCGACGATCCATCGGACTCGGTCGAGCCGCCCGTGTGATGATGCTCAACCGTCTTGATCGCCACCAGTGCCCGCCCATCGCCGAGGTGCAAACGAACATCGGCACCGACGGCCAACTGGTTGACCGAGGTGATCACCCGATCATCGGGACCGACCGCCATGAGATAACCGCGCGCCAACAGACGCCGCGGATCGAGATTGAGCAACCGCGCCGCCAGCACCTGATGCCGGTGGCGAACCCGGTCGAGCCGGCGGCGCAACAGGCCGACCAGG
>CAZADH010000486.1:0-2577 GCA_964483805.1 uncultured bacterium | reverse complement strand
CGCCCGCTCCGCTCCCATGCTTTTCCGCTAACGATGTTTGTTCGCGTAACCACGTGGCGCTGGGGTCCGGGGGCCGCGACCCCCGGTGGGGAGGTCACAGGAGGGGCCACGCCCCTCCTCGAAACGGGCCATAAACTTACAATTCAAGAGGAGGAATGACAGTGGATTTTGACATCATCATCAAGAACGCGCAGTTGCGCCACCAGACCGGCACCCACGAGATTGCGATTCAGAAGGGCGTCATCAAGCAGATCGCCAAGAAGGTCACCGGCAAAGCCAAGCAGACCATCGACGCCGGCGGCAACCTGGTCACCGAGTCTTTTGTAAATACACACCTGCACCTGTGCAAGGTCTACACGCTACAGATGCAGGATTCGAAAGCCCTCGAGGCGTATCACGGCGGCAACATGGGCGGCGCCATGACGGCGATCGAGATGGCCGCACGCGTCAAAGAGAAATACAACGAGACCTGGATCATCAAGAACGTGCGCCGCGCCCTCAAGCAGGCGGCGATCCACGGCAACACGCACATCCGCGCGTTTGCCGACGTCGACTCGAAGGCGAAACTGATCGGCGTTAAGGCCCTGTTGAAGGCCCGCGAGGAGTTCAAGGGCATCGTCGACGTGCAGGTCGTCGCCTTCCCGCAGGACGGCGTGGTCCGCGAGCCCGGAACCGTCAAGCTCGTCCAGCAGGCGATGGAACTCGGCGCCGACGTCGTTGGCGGCATCCCCTGGATCGAGTTCACCGACAAGGACGAGCAGACGCACATCGACGAGATGTTCAAGATCGCCAAGAAGTACGACGCCGACATCTCGATGCTCGTGGATGACGCGGGCGACGCGGGTCTGCGCACGCTCGAGATGCTGGCGACCAAGACCATCGAGACCGGCCGCATCGGTCGCTCGCTGGCCCACCATGCGCGCGCGATGTGCATGTATCCGGAGCCCTACTTCCGCAAGGTCGTCGCGTTACTCAAGAAGGCCAAGATGGGCGTCGTCAGCGATCCGCACACCGGCCCGCTGCATGCGCGCGTCAAAGATCTGCTCGCCGAGAAGTCGCTGGTGTGCCTCGGTCAGGACGACATCGCCGACGCGTATTATCCGTTCGGCCGCAACCACATGCTCGAAGTCGCGTTCCTGAACGTGCATTTGCTCTGGATGACCACATTCCCCGAGATGGAACAGATCTACGACATGATTACCGTCGAACCGGCCAAGTGCATCAACATCAAGAACTTCGGCCTCAAGGTCGGCGCCCCGGCGCACCTCGTCGTGCTCAACCAGAAGACCGTCTACGAGGCGATCTGGGCGCACGAGGCACCGAAATACGTTGTAAGTCACGGCAAGCTCGTCGACCGCAAGGCGATGCTCGAAGACTGATCTCTCCCCGCACGCGCCGGGAAGAAGTGACCAACATGGATGCACAGGATGGACAGGATAGAGCTTTTATCCTGTTTATCCTGTGTATCCGTGTTTAGAGCAATTTCACGAGCACCGCGGTCGCACGGCAACAGGCGACAACGCTACCACCCGCCTCAGCCCTTCGGCTGATTCGTGAGACCCCGATCTGGGGTCTGTTTCTTTGTCTTATCTGCCGCGGCAAGACGGCCCCCAGGGCGGTCGCGCTACTTTTTTCTGGGCGCCTTCTTGCCGGCAGAGCGTTTCTTGGCTCCGTAGGGCCGTGCCGGCTCACGCGTGGATGCGGCAGGACCGGCCGGCTCGGGTTCCGGTGCGGGCGTTTCGTCTGACGGTGCCTCCGGAAAGACCTTCGCGAGATCGACGACCAGACCGGGAAACCGCGCCGACGTGACTTTGCCGGTGCGATCGTAGGTTTGCGGTCGACCGTAACGCTTGCTGCGACCGAGGGTCAGAACCATGACCACCCCCTGGGGCTCGACGATCCAGTATTCAGGAACACCGCACTGCTCGTACAGGTTGAGTTTGCGAACCTGGTCGTGAGACAACGAACTCGGCGACAGCACTTCAACGATGAGGTCGGGCGCGCCTTCGCAACGACGCCGATCAACTTTCTTCGCATCGCAGATCACGACCAGATCGGGAACGACGACCTCGTACGAGCGCGAACTGCCCAGTGGTGTCTTGTCGAGGCGAACCTCGAGTTGGCCGGCGTGGACTTTGCAGGGTCCCCCCTGAAAAAAGTCACGGAAACCCCAGACCAGATTGGTGATGATCTCCGAATGTGTCGGCGACGGCATCGCCGACGCCCAGAGGTTGTAAGCGACGCCGTCGATCCATTCCCAGCGCTCGCCTTCGATTTCGGGCCAGGTCAGGAACTCTTCGTAGGTGTATTTCTTACCGGCAACCGGCCGCGAACTCCCAGCCATACAAGCCTCCTGTTACGACCGCAACTCGCGAAACACGCGTCAATAACCAAGTTATCCTCGGATTGAAGCCAGTCGCAAACCATGCGGACACGCTTCACGCTTCCTTCACTCGCCACAGATCGAGGTTTCGCGTCTCGGGGTCGAAGACGACACCGACCAGACGGACGGGCAGGGATGCCGGGTTGCCGGGCGCGCCCGGTTTGTACTTCTCGGCGTAGCCCTTGGCCTCGAGC
>CAZADH010000485.1:0-2589 GCA_964483805.1 uncultured bacterium | reverse complement strand
ATCCCCGCCCCCCGATCTTGTACGGGCGCACGGCCGTGCGCCCCTGACCCCGCCCCCCAGGGGGCGCACGGCAGTGCGCCCCTACAGGAAAATACAACGTGATGACGATTCGATTTCATGACCGGTGGCTGCTCGACCGCCTCCGCCACCGGCTGGCGGCGCCGGGGCTGCACGTCCTCGTCGGGGGCCGCCGCACCGGCAAAACGACGTTGATCGATGCGTTGTTGCCGTCCGAGGCGCTGCGGGTGACTCTGGCAAATCCTGCCGAAAGGGCGCGGTTCCTGTGGCGGCCGCAGGACCTGTCGGCCCTGTGTCATGCGGTTCCGCGGTCCACGGCGCACCCGACGCTCTGGATCGACGATGTTCACCTCGTGCCCGAACTGCTCGACGTTGCCCGAACGGTGGTGGCCAGAGAACGACGAGGCTGGCGCATCATTGTCACCACCTTGTTCGAGCAGGCCGCTGCCGGCAGTGTCGTCCGGGCTGCCACGCGGGTGCAGCCGCTTTTGCTGGCCGAACACCCCGCACCGCCGCATGTGCTCCCGGTTGCCGGTGAGTCTCCGTTGGTCGTGCCGTGGCCGGGCGGACCCGGGCGACGCTGGTCGTTCCCAGCCTGGACACTGGGCGAACGCCTGGCTTTCGGTTCGTTGCCGGGGGTGGTCCTCACCCCCGAGCGCGAACGGGCCGGGGCGCTGCGGCAGCAGGCGTTGGCGCTGCTCGAAGAAGATGTGCGGCGGCACACGCCGATCCGCGACTGGCCCGGGTTC
The DNA here is from genome assembly GCA_964483805.1 of uncultured bacterium. Taxonomy (GTDB): domain Bacteria; phylum Muiribacteriota; class Ozemobacteria; order Ozemobacterales; family Ozemobacteraceae; genus CAZADH01. The sequence goes on along the minus strand of CAZADH010000485.1, from coordinate 1,822 downwards.
ATGCGTTTCGCCCGCCAAGCGGCGCTCGAGTCGGGACGGGTGCAGAACCTCGCCGGCATCGCCAACGAGACAGGGCTGTCGGCGCCGACGGTGCGTGCATACTACGTATTGCTCGAGCGGCTGGGTATGATCGTCAGGGTCCCGGGCTGGACCAAAGGTCCGCGCAGCAACTATCTGTCAACGCCCCGGTGTTACCTGTTCGATCTGGGAATCCGCCATGCGCTGGCCGGTCTCGAACCCTCGGCCGAAACGGTGGCGGCGAATCCGGCCCCGTTGTTCGAACACTGGGTGGGGCTCGAGTTGGCGCGTCGGTTGGCGTACCTCGGAGGCCGCTTGCACCACCTGCGCACGCGCGACGGCGCCGAGATCGACTTCGTCGTCGAGCACGACGATCGACTGACCCCGGTCCAGGTGCGCTGGACGGAGCGGCCGACCCACACCGATGCGCGGCACCTGACCACCTTCATCGCCGAGAACCGCGATCGTTGCGACCGCGGCTTCGTCGTTTGCGGTTGCCCGCGGCCGATGGCCCTGACCCCGCACGTTGTCGCGATCCCGTGGCAATGTCTGTAGGCCGCGAGGTAGAATCCGGGCGACATGCCCACTACGCCCATCGTGGGCGGGCGTGGGCTCGGTGGTGAGTAGACAGCATCGGGGCGACAGGGGGTGGACGATGCAATACCGCGTATGGCGGGCTTGTTGTTTTGTCGTGGTTGTGGTCGGAGTGCTGACCGTTTCCGGGTTGGCTGTCGGTCGCGAAGTCGATCGCACCGAGCTGATCCGGCCAACGCCGACCCCCGAGTTGATCGCGTCGCTGACCCTGGTCGTCGACGCGTTGTCTGGGCAGGTGGCGGCAGAGAGAGTTGCATCGGCAGCGGAGGACCGTGTGGGGGCGTTGCCCGGCACCGTCACGGCGGCGGTGGGCGCTGCTTGTTTCGAACTCGGACTGGCGCAGTTCGACCGTTTCTGCGACCTGGGCTCGACCGACCGGCCACTCCTCGATTCAGCCATCGCCAACCTGCGTCGGGCAACGGCGTACCGGCCGGATCACGCCGACACCTGGTTCAAGCTGGGCAGTGCGCTTCATGACACGAACGATCACGCGGCCGCGCACGCGGCATACGAACGGGCGCTGACCGTCGACCCACGGCATCCGAAGGCGTTGTTCAACCTCGCGGTGGGCTACTACAACCGCGAGACGGTGCCCGCTTCGGGCGACCGGCTGCTGATCGCGCTCGATCTCTTCACGCGGGCGGCGAGTGCGGCGCCGCAGCTCTACCAGCCGTTCATCGGCGTCGGCAACGTGCAGTACGATCGCCGCGAGTATGCGGCGGCGGCCGTGGCGTATGCGCAGGCCCACCGGCTGTGCGTGACCGATCCGCGACCCCTGGTGCAGTTGGCCCGGTGTGCGGTCATGCAGTCGGACTGGCCCAACGCCGTGGTGCGGTATCGCGATGCGCTCGCGCTCGTGCCGCGCGACATGAGCATCTATGCCGATCTGGCCTCGGCGCAGTTTCGGCTTGGCCGGCCTGACGAAGCGCAGGCGACGCTCGACACGGCATTGGCCGTGGCCTCGCAAGACGTCAATATGTTGTATGACCTTGGCACCGACTGTCGCGGCAACGGGCAGGGCGAGACGACGCGCCGGTGCGGCGATCGCCTCGTCGCGTTGGCACCCGGCGACGTGCGGGGGCCCATCCTGCAAGGCTGGGCCGCTTTCTTGCGGCAAGACGAGCCGGCCATGGCGCGTGCGGTCGCGCAGGGGCTGACGCTGGCGCCCGACCATGGCGAGTTGCACCTTCTGGCCGGCTGCCTCGAGGGG
>CAZADH010000484.1:0-2640 GCA_964483805.1 uncultured bacterium | reverse complement strand
GTGAGCGCAAGAATCGCCAGCATGACCTCGTTGGCGCCAAAGATCGCGCACTCGGCGCGCTCGGCATCGCCCCGCTTGAGCAGGTGCCGATAGGTGTTTTCGAGCACGACGATGGCGTTGTCGACCATCATGCCGATGCCCAACGCCAGGCCGCCCAGCGTGAGCAGGTTGAGCGTCATGCCCTTCTTGAGGAACATGAACCCGAACGTGATGACGACCGCGAGCGGAATCGAGAGCCCGATGATGATCGTCGAGCGGATGTTCTTGAAGAACAAGAACAGCACGATGATCGACAACCACGCACCGACGATCGCGTTCTCGCGCACCATTTCGAGCGAGTCGCGAATGAAGTCGCTCGAATCGTTGCCGATGGTGATCTTGAGCCGGCCCTGGTATCGCGCTTCGAGCTTGGGAATCAGTTTCTTGGCGGCATCGGAGATTGCCACGGGGTTGGCACCGGCCTCCTTTTTGATCGCCAACGTGACCGCGGTTTTGGCGTTGAGGCGCGAGACCGACTCGATCTCTTTATAGCCATCAACGATCATCGCCACGTCGCCCAGATAGATGGGCCGGCCATTCACGGTCTTGACGATGATGTTCCCGAGCGCTTGCGGCGTTTTGAACTCGCCCTCGGCACGCACCAGATACTTGAAATTGCCCTCGACAATGTTGCCGACCGGTGTATTGCGGTTGTCATTACCGACGGCACCGATGATGTCGTTGATGGTCAGGTTGCACGACTTGAGTTTCTCGGGAATGACCTTCACGCGAATCTCGCGTTCGAGGCCGCCGAGCACCTCGACGTTGGCAACCCCGCCGAGGCGTTCGAACGCCGGCTTGATCTCGCGGTCGGCGAGCGTGCGCAGCGCTTTCGCGTCGTAATCTCCACCCAAGGCGATGTTGAGCACCGGTTGCGCGTTGATGTCGAGTTTGGCCACGGTAACCTGCTCGATGTCGCGCGGCAGCTTGCGTTTGGCCAGGTCGACCTTTTCACGCAGATCGACCGCGCCCAGGTCGATGTTGCGGCCCCAGACGAACTCGACGATGATCCACGAAAACCCCTCGAACGAGTGCGAATTGATGGTCTTGATGCCCGAAACCGTGTTCACCTCTTCTTCGATCTTGCGGGTGACGATGTTCTCCATTTCGGTCGGGTCGACACCGGGATACGGCGTCTGCACGAACGCCACCGGGAAATCGATATTGGGGAACAGATCGATCGACAGCGAGGCCCACGCCGCCGCCCCGGCGATGCACATCGCCAGGATGACCATGGTTGCCGCGATCGGATGCTCGACAGCCAGCTTGGGGAAGTTCATCGAGCGCTGCCGGTCGCCACGACTGGAGCCATCATGCCGCCGCTCACATTCATGATCTGCACGGGCGTGGCGTCGGCCACCTGGTTCTGCCCGGCGACGATGAGCTTCATGCCGATCTCGACGCCCTGCGCATGGCACTCACGGCCGTCACGGGCCACGATCTTCACGGGAATGCGTCGCGCTCTGCCGTCGACGGCTATAAATACAACGTCTTGCCCTGACGACTCAGCCACCACCGCCGCCGCGGGAATGATGGCAACGCCATGGTGTTCGGCCAGCACGATCTCACCCTTGACAAACATCTTCGCCTTCAGCGCCTGGCCAGGGTTGTCGAGGGCCAGTTTGACGAGGAACGACCGGGCATCGTCGGCATAGAGGTCGACGAACGCCACCTGACCCGGATACTGCCCGGCCACCAGGCAGGGCTGCCCGACCCGCACCTCGGTGATCTCGGTCTCGGGGATCCGGGCCTCGACGAACACGCGGCCGAGGTCGACCACGCGCCCGAGCGACATGCCCGGCGATACCGCCTGGCCAATGAAGACGTTGCGGTTGACGAAGAAGCCGTTGAGCCGCGCCCGCACCGCGGTGCGGTCGAGGTTCAGCTTGGCAAGCGCCAGCGCCGACTCGGCGAGTTTCACCGACGATTGGGCCATGACAAACGAGGTTTCGGCCACCTCGTACGCCTTGTCGTTGATGACCTTCTTGGCCAGCAGGATCTTGACCCGTTCGTAATCTTTCTGCGTTTCGCGAACCTTCTGCCGGGCCTGAATCAGGCCGGCCTCAGCCTGGTGCACGGCGAACGCGTACCGTTCGGGTTCGAGGTCGACGAGGACACCACCGCTTTTCACGGCCTGGCCGTTCTCGACCCGCACCCGCTGAACAATACCTTGTATGTCGGGAGTGACGATGCTCTCTTCGATCGGTTTGACCTCGCCAGAAAACGTCAGACGTTGTTTGATGTCGCCGGCCGGCACCTCGAGCACGGTGACCGGCACGGTGGCGACGTTGGCCCGGCAACCAGGAGCCCATGCGAACAGCCCGATGATGATCGGAACGAGAAGCGACCGGACGGTCGGGAAACGGGGTGCGGGCAGTCGGTTCATGGCAGGGCTCCGTGGTCGAGAGACTTCAATTGGTCGAGTTCGTTGAGTTGCAGCAGGATCTCGGCGTAGCGCTGGCGCTCGTCGTGATCAGCTTCAATGGCGCGTTTCTGGGCGTTGGTCAAGGTAATCTGTGCGTCGACCAGTTCGATCACCGAGGCATCGCCGTGCTGGTAACGCACCATGACCATGCGCATATTCTCGCGGCTCTGTTCGAG
>CAZADH010000483.1:0-2673 GCA_964483805.1 uncultured bacterium | reverse complement strand
GAACGGCCATCCCGGCCACCACACATGGCGCTCCACGACGACCACCTTCTCGGTTGGGGTAAACACCTGCGCGCACAACTCGGCCGGACAGCGCCAGGTGGTGCGGCGATGCAACTCGGAGAACGAGACCCAGGCGGTCACGACCCGGGGTGCACCACATTCACTGAGCACGCCAATCCTGGCGCGGTCCGTGCTCACGTCCATGACCCAAAAACGCGCACCCTTGTTCAAGCGGATGCCCTCGACACGCAGGAACGGATCGGTGACCTGGTGTTCACGCGTGGCCGCGTCGAGGTCTTTCTGCATGGTGTCAACGCGACCGAGCACACTGGTATCGTTTCCACCGTCTTTCAGAGCCACGATCATCTCGTTGTGGCGGGCGATGACGAACAGCAGCTTCTCTTTCTCGGCGGCCGCCTCGGTCTGGCCAGTGCCTTTGACGCTGCGGTGCCACGCTTCGTAGTAGCGGTCGAGCAGATCGTACTTCTTGAGGTGAAGCGCGTGCAGGCGTTGCTGATTGGGCGAGAACGAGCGGGTCTCGGGACCGATCCGCTGCAGCGACCGCGAGATCTCGGCCCGGCAAGCGTTCACTCCGGCGTCGGCCCGATCGAGGGTTGCGCTCATCAGCAGGGTTTCGTAGCGGTTGATCGGTTCGTAGGGCGACAGCAACAACCGGTCCGTCGGTGCGGCCACAACCTCGGTTTTGGCCGGGGAAACCACTGTTGCCGGGGCCGCCTCCGGCAGTTTCTGGGGCGGTTGCGCAGGTTGGGGGGCGGGACGCGCCTCGAGGGCAGACGGTGCCGTCTGTGGCTTTCCACAATGCGCACAGAACCGTGCATCGTCGGCCACGGGCTTGCCGCAGTATTGGCAGAACAACGCCCAGACGGGCGAAACAGCGAACAACAGCACGAGAACCAAAATCAGGCGCTTCATCCGGTTACCTCCTCGAGCGCGGGCGAGACACTGATGACGGCCCGATGGTAGCGCGACCGCGCCCCCATCGCAAGCCCATATCGTGTATTGACATTGCCCCGGGCCAATGAGTTGCGCAATTCTTTACGACCACCGGCGAAATGGTTAGAATGGGACCAGTCTTGGGGTGGTGCAAGGATGAGGAGGTCGGCATGACAGAGTTTCTGGTTGGCATCATGGCGGGTTTCGTAGCCTGGTTTCTTTACAATTATTTATGGTCCGGCTTCTTCACTGTCGGCCAAAACGAGCGGGCGGTCAAAACGGTGTTCGGCCGGGCGCAGCGTCTCGGCGGCAAGACCACGCTGCACGCGCCAATGGCGGTCGGTCTCGTCGATCACGAACGCGAGCGTTACGCCTATCCCCAGATCGAGGTGATTCCGCCGGGCGGCCCGTATTTCAAAATGCCGTGGGAACAGATTCACAAGGTCACCCTCGCGACCCAGACCGTGAACATCGCTTTCGATCCCGAGGATCCGACGGCCAACAAGCGGGGCACGGCCCTCGAGGCGGTGACGAAAGACCAGTTGAACACCGAGCTTCAAGGGCAGATCCGGTATCGTGTCAGCGAGATGAACCTGTATGCGTACCTGTTTGGCGTGAAAAATCCCCTGGTGCACATTATGGGGTACTTCGTTTCGATCCTGCGCGAACGCATCGCCAACTTCGAAGCGAAGAAAGACGAGGCCACAGCGGCCGGGCCGAGTGGCGTTTCGATCAACGATCTGCGCAAGAACCTGCACGAGATCAACGAACACATGATGCGGGAGTGCCAGCAATCGGCCGCCCGTTACGGTATTACTTTCGAGTCATCGCTGATCACCAGCATCGATCCGCCCGACGAGGTCGAGAGTGCGCTGGCCGCGATCAACACGGCGCACAACGAGGTGTCGTCGGAAATCAGCCTGGCGCAGGCCGCGGCCGACCAGAAGATCGTGCAGTCGCGACGCGCCACCGAAATCGAAACCCTGCGGGCCCGGTCCGAGGTTGAACCGCTCAAGAGCCTGGCCACGCAACTGTGCGAGATGAAGAAGCATGGGCCCGAAGTGCTGCGCGCCTACGTGCGCAACGTCAAACTCGCTTTGCTTGGCAAGGTGAAGCAGGTCATTCTCGAGGAGGACCGCTGACATGGAAAACCTGCTGAGCGGCTTCTTTCTCGGTTTCTTCGGTTCCTACATCGCCGTCCCGGTCGTGCTGGGTCTGATTCGAGCCTTCGGTTTGTACACGATCGTGCAGGAAGGCAACTATCATGTGTACGTTCAATTTGGCCAGGTTCTCGGGGTCTTGAAAGATCCGGGGCTGTACTTTCTGCCGTGGCACCTGGGTATCAACGCGTTCGTCGTCAACCTGTTTGGCCAATGTCATGTTGTCGACATGCGCCTCGATCAAGAGTATCTGCGCAGCCAACCGGTCAACAGTGAAGAGGGTGCGCCGATGGGCATTGGCATCTGGTACGAGATGTACGTCAGCGACCCGGTGTCGTACCTGTTCAAGAACAGCAATCCACAAGCCTCGATGGCCACCAACGTTCGCAGTGCCTCGGTGCGATGCCTCTCGAACATGAAGCTCGACAATATGCTCGAAGATCGCCACACCATGAGCGAACGGGTGCGCGCCGAGGTGTCGCCGCAGTCGACAGAGTGGGGATATGCCGTCGGGTCGGTGTACGTGCGCAAGGTCCATTTCCGCGATGCCCGGATGATC
>CAZADH010000482.1:0-2754 GCA_964483805.1 uncultured bacterium | reverse complement strand
CCGGGGAGCGGGCGCGAACGCACGGCAGTTTCCCCTGGAACGATGCCGCCGAAGTCCGCAGCGACCATCGCAGTCTGCCCCCCATGGAAGAAACGGACTGGACGACGACGCCTGCCGAAACAGCGTCTGCAGAAGCAGCGCCACGCAACACCGGCAAGCTGGAAGAAAACTGACCGTCCTCGGGCGTGGTCACGCCCACAAACCACACACCCGCTCGCGCAACATGCGCTGGCGGGTGTGTGGTTTGTCTCCTCGGGTCACCCCTGTTGGCGTTGGCTGCTCAATGCACGGTGTTCACAAGAACAAGGGGTGGCGTCCACCGGGAAGCGTGCATTTGGCGTCGTTGAGCTGGGCCTGTTGCTGCTGATCGAGATGCTTGCGATAAGCCACCAGTGCTTCGGCCATGATCTGCACACTGCGACGGAGGTTCTCGGGTGAAACCACCGTGGCGAGGCGGACCTCATTGCGACCGCGTTCAGGGGTCATGTAGAAGCTCGACGCCGGCGTGATGGCCACGGTCTCGTTGGCCAGGTTGAAACGTTCGAGCAGGAACAACGAGTAGTCAGTGATATCGTCGAACTCGGGGAACTGGACCATCACGTAGAAAGCACCATGCGGGCGGGGCACCACTGCGCTGGGCAGGAAGTCGCGGCAGGCCTGTAACGTGGCTTCGAGGCGCTCTTTATAGGTGGTGCGAATCCCTTCGAAATACGTTTCGTCGCGCAGCACTGCGTCGTACGTCACCGCGACACCGTACTGCAGGATGTCGGAAACACAGGCAATCGTGTGGGCCGCGACCAGGGCAACCTTGGCGATGATTTCGGGGCGTGAAACGACGAAACCGATGCGGGCGCCACACAGCGAAAACGATTTGCTGGCCGAATCGATGACGATCAACCGATGCTTGTAGATCTCCATCTCGGCCGGGGAGAGTTGCACCTGCAACGCCGAAAAGACCGGCTTGCCAGTCAAATAGAACTCGCGATACACCTCGTCGGCGATCAGGTAGAGATTGTGTTCGACGCAGATCTTGGCGAGTCGGGTTACCTCTTCGGCCGAAAAGATCTTGCCGGACGGGTTATTTGGCGAATTGAAGAGAATCGCCCGCGTGCGCGGAGTGATCAACCCCTTGATGGTTTCTGCATCGGGCAGGGCAAAATCGTGCTGGGCAAAAGTCGGAATCGGTTTGATGACGCCGCCGGCCACCCCGAGAAACCCGACGTAAGGCGGAAAGAACGGCTCGACGCACAGCACTTCGTCTCCGGGGTTGCACAGGGCCAGAAAAGTGCAGTTGAGGGCGTGCGACGCGCCGCATGTCACCAGCACGTTGTCGGTGTCAACGACGAGGTGCGTCGCGTGGTGCCGATCGAAGTGGGAGTTCAGATAGCGCGCAAAAGTCTCGCGCAAATAGGTCTCGCCAATGTAGGGAGAGTAAGAGACGAAGCCTGACGCGCCGCGCCGCGACAGCGCTTCAGGAAAAGCCGGATGGCACGTGATGTCGGGTTGACCGATGTTCAGTTCGTGAACGATCCGCCCTTCGCCAATGAGGCGTCGAGCGATGCCCATCATCTTGCGAATCGAGCTGGGTTGCAGGGAATCAACGCGGGATGCGAACGTCGACATCGATGTTCTCTCCTTGATTGAGACGCCGCGATGTTCGGGGCTGAGCGGCGGCTGGATGGTGATGACCGAGGTCAGCGGTTCGGACCGACTTCGACCGCCAGCAGGGCGCTGTCGTCGACGGGCGGCGCCCCGGCCCGCCACGCCACGAGGCGACTGTTGATTGTGTCGATACTCTCTCGCAATGTCATGGTTGCTGTCTCACGAAGACTCTCTTCGAGGCGGGGCAGACCGAAGCGCTCGTGGCTGGGGTCGAGTTCGTCGAAGACCCCATCGGTGAACACGAACAAGCGGTCGCGCTCGGTCATACTGAGTTTGAATAGATCAAAGCTGGCCGTCTCGTCGAAGCCGATGCACATGCCCTCGCCGGGAACGTGCGTGATGTTTTGCCCCGACTTGAGCAACAGAGGCGGGCAGTGACCGCCGACGGCGTATTGCATCTCGAGGGTTTGGATATCGAGCACGCCGTAGAAAATGGAAAACGGCTGAACGTCACTGCTGGCCACCGTGAACTGGCGGTTCAAATCGCGCAGCACGTCGTTGGGCGGTACGATGATTGGCCCGGTTTCACCCTGGCGCAGCAGCATCGAGTAACCCGTGCCGGGGGCCAGCATGCGACTGAGCGTCACCGAGAGCAGGGCCGCTTGCACGCCGTGCCCACACACATCGAGAGCGTAGAGACCGATGCGCTTGCCGGGTTCGAGCCAGAATACGTTGAGGCTGTCGCCGGCGAGTTCCTGACACGGCGCATAAAACCACGCGAAGCGGGCTCGCTCGGATTCTGGGAGGTGTTGCGGCAACAGCGACGCTTGAATTCGGGCTGCCGCCATGAGGTCTTGTTGCAGGAGCTTCTGGGCCCGGGCGATTTCGGCGTTGGCATGCTCGAGCGCGCCGATTTTTGCGGCCAGCGACGCTTCGAGCTGAATGATGCGCGAACCGGCACGGATGCGCGCCATCAACTCGGCCTTGTCGAAGGGTTTGATGACGAAGTCGTCGGCGCCGCCTTCGAGTCCCTGCACGAGGTCTTCTTTGGCGGACTTCGACGTCAGCATGATCACGTAGATATACTCGCCGCCCGGGAGCGCCCTGATCCGCTTGCACAGCTCGATGCCGTCCATTTCGGGCATGATCCAG
>CAZADH010000481.1:233-2762 GCA_964483805.1 uncultured bacterium | reverse complement strand
CGCGATCGTCGTTTCGACGGGCCGCAGGGTGGATCCGGCGGGCCGGGTGGCCCCGGTGGATCGCGTCGAGACCGCCCGCGCCCCCCCGACCGACCGCGCGACGACCGCCCCCGCGACGACCGCCCACCTCGCCCGCAGGGCCCGGGGGGCGGAGCACCTCCGCGCGACGGTCAGCAACCAGGCCAGGGTCGCGGCCAACACGGGCGCCCGCGCCACCGACACAATCGCCCGGGACGCGGACCGAATCCGCAGGGACCCGGCGCCCCAACCGGGGGCAACCCCGGTGGCGGTGGACCGAGCGGAGCGCCCCCGACCGGCAATCCCGGTTCGTAATACTTCATACTTACTCTGTATTGATTTCTGAATGTCGACTGCCATGCGGATGCATCGGGGGTCGACGGCAACGAATCCGGCAGTGACAAGGGAGGACGACATGAAAAGTCGCAAATGGGTCGCCGCGGTGGCGATGATCGTAGGGCTGCTCATGCTGGGCACGGCGAGCGAGGCCGCCCGGGCCGTGACCGCGGCCAAGGCGCGCGGTCTGTTGCGCAAGGCGATGGCCGCTGAGCGCAAGGGAGACCACAAGACGCCCTCCCTGTACCTTCAGGCCTTTGCCGAAGCCATCTCGCTGACGCAACCCACTTTGCCTGCCGGCTTGCGCGAGGAGGGTTTTCTTCTGGCGGCCCGGTGTCGGCACGCCGACCTGATCCCCCAGGTACAACTGGCGATCAATACGTATCTCAAGGTGTTTCCGCGCGGCAAGAAGCGGGCCGACGTCCTCATCGAACTGGCCCGCCTCGACCTGGCCCTCGGTGCTCCGGCCGCGGCGGTCACGGCACTCAACGAGGCCGAAGAGCTGATCGACGAAGACCAGACCGGCGCCGTTGCCGACCTGCGTTACCGCGCCCTTCACGAGTTGCATCGCTACCGCGATGCGCAGGGCATGGCCGGCCAGGCCACCACGTCGCCCGATGCGGGCCTCGCCGACTGGGGCGCCCGCGAATCCGGCCGTTTCGAGAAGGCCAATGTAAAGGTTGCGCAAGCCCTGCGCGAAGTCGAGACCCTGGTGCACCCGGCCGAACGTGCCGCCATGCTCGCGGCCTACGCCAACGTCTTCGCCCTGGCCGCCCTCGCGCCGCAGGCGGCACTGCTGGCCAACGTGGAACGCGACCGGATCGAACCGCTCTACCATGCGCGGGCCGTGCGGTTCCTTGGCCGCGAGCGCTGGGTCATGCACCGTCAGACGGCGGCGCAGCGCGAGGCAACCCACCGCGATTTCCTGGTGCGTTTTCCCCAGGCCGAACCCGAACTGACCGGGTTTGCGTTGCACGAACTGCACGCCATCGCCCTGCACGAGAAGCATGACCAGGCCGCCGCCGCCGGCTGGCTCGACCAACTCGAGCGCGTCCCGGGTTGGGAGGAAAGGGCCATCGTCGGGCGTCTGCTGATGAACCTGGCCAACAAATCGATCGTCGGCTCCGACACTTTTGCGTTGTTGCAGGAACTGGCGAAACACCGGGCAGCGCTGCCCTATGACGACGGTTGGTGGCCGCAGTTGTCGCGCCAACGTCTGGCGCAACTGATGGTCTATGCGGGCCTCGCGCAGAATCAACCCAGTCGCGCCCGGTCGTTCCTCGCCGATGCAGATTTTACCGGAACCTGGCGGGGCATTCCCGTGCGCTGGCTGGCCGAGTTGGCGATCAAAGACCGGCCGGCAACACTTCGCCGCGAACTCGACGAGCAGAAGGCCCGACTCGACCCGCGCGACGTCGCGCTTCTCGAGCGGTTCCTGATGCCAAAGCAACGGCCGGCGCCGCCGCTCGAACGCAAGGCATTGACCGCCCTGTTGCTGATGCACGAGTTTCCGCACACGGCCATGGATCTGCTCGTCGAAGTGCTCGGCAAGAGCCGCGATCACCGTTTCAGCGACCATCTGTTGGCCGCGCTGGCCCAGGCCTATCAGGAACACCTGCAGCCCAGCGAGGCGCAAGCGGTTTGGAACCAGCTCCGCCGGTTGTATCCGCACAGTGTATGGCTGCGTTGATTCGGCCATGAGGTGGCATCAGCCGACGGCATGCGGGGGCATCCGTCGGCTGATTCGTTTTTCTGAAATACAACGTATTTATCCAAAGGAGCGCTGAAGACGCCTATGTTCGTGCAAACACCGAGGCTCCAATCGATCGGCACCCGCCAGACGACTGCGTGCGTCCCGGCCGTCGCCGTTTTGGTATTGCTCATCACCGCGATCGGTATGGCAGCACCGCAACCGCAGCATTACGAAGGCTTGTTCGAAGCCGCGAAAGAGAAGCAGCGCCGGACCTTCCTCGTCCTTCTCGTCAGCCCGGCCAACCTGCAGTTTTCCGTGACCGACCGCCACGGCCAACCCCTGCCGCAACTGAAAGTGACGCGGGTGGCGATGACCGCCAACGACTGGGCGACCGATGACGCCGCCGGTTTGACCCGGGTCCGCGTGCCCGATGGCGGTATCTACGAGATCCAGGTCGAGGCACCGCCCGTCGCCCTGCCGCT
>CAZADH010000481.1:0-223 GCA_964483805.1 uncultured bacterium | reverse complement strand
CCAGTGACGCCGGTCACGGTTCGGCGATGACTGCCGCAACGGGGTCGGGCACGGCATCGGGGTCGGGTTCGGCCCAACCGACGCCGCCGGTGAAAGCCGCCAGCGCCACGGCCAAGGTGGCGTCGGCCACACCCATGCTGCCGCCGGTGGCGGCGCCGGTCGCACCCGTGGCCGCATCGATGCCCGCTCCGGTTGCGCCCGTCGTGGTCGCCTCGGCCGCCCC
>CAZADH010000480.1:0-2765 GCA_964483805.1 uncultured bacterium | reverse complement strand
GATCTTGCAATACATCGTAAACTTCCCATTGCCACAATGCCTTGATGGCGTTGCTCTTCACCCGGTTGTCGTCGTGGTTCAGATGCGCCTGCACAGCGGCGACGACCTCTTTGTTGGGCGCACCCTTGGCGACGATTTTTTGCAGGGCCTCGATGGAGTTCGCGATCACGCGGGCATCGCCGTCTTGCAGAAACGGCGTCACGGCGGGAACCAGCTTGACGTCTTTGGCATCGCCCAGACAACTGATCAGCGTGGCCTTGACCGTCGCGTGGTCTTCTTTGCCCAGGCGGGTCGCGAGCAGCGGCACGGCTTTCTCTTTGGCGCACCGATGCAGTGCGAGGGCGCAGTGCAGGCGGACCTCGTGGCTGCTGTCGTCGAGCAGCGGCTCGAGGTGCGGCACCGCTTCGGCCTTCTCGATCTGGCGCAGCGCACGGGCGGCGTTGCGGCGCACGTCGGCATCGGTGTCTTTGAGTGCCTGCACGAGTTGGTTCACGAAACGCAGATCGCGCATCTCACCCATGGCGTAGGCGGCCGATGCGCGCTGCCACTTGTCAGGGTCAGAAATCATCGCTGCGAGCGTGTTCGACACCTCGTAGTCGCCAAACTTCCAGATCGCTTTGGCGACGTTGGCGCGCACGCGGTTGCTCGGGTCGTCGAGATACGGCTGCAGAATGCCAACGACAGAACTGCTTTTGATCGATTCGATTGCCTCGATGGCATTGGCGCGCACGCGGTCGTTCTCGTCGCGCAGGGCGGCCTGGAAGATCGGCAGCATGCGTTCGGTGGCCATCGCGCCGAGCGTGGCAATGACCGACGCGCGGATGCGGGCGTTTTTCTCTTGGGCCAGAAGCCGCTTGAGCAGCGAGGTCGACAGCGGGTTCTTGATCTGACCGAGCGCGTGGATGGCCGAGATGACCGCTTCCTCTTCGAAGAACACCATGCCCGGCCGCCCTTCGGTGGCACCGGTCGCCGAGGTGTCGAGGTAGCTGTTGAGCGCTTCCATCAAGACGTTGAACGCTTCGTCGTTCTTCATCATGCCCAGCGCGCGGGCGGCGTGGAACCGCACCTCGTGCTGCGGGTCGTTGAGCGCCTGAACGAGCAGGGTGACGGCCTTCTGGTTGTCGAGGTTGCCCAGTGCCAGCGCCATGAAATCCTGAATGTTGTCGTTGGCGAAGTTCGCCATCAGGAACTCGGTGGCCTCGGCGCAACTGAATTTCGACAGTGCGATCGCCGATTCCTTGCGGATCTCGTACTCACCGCTGTGGAAATTCTTGACCAGGATGACGAGCAGGTTCTTGAAATTGGCGACGATCGGCTGCAGTTGTTCTTCGCGCATTGGGCTCCCCACCTGACCGGGCGATTTCGCCTGAATCGTAGCACACGCCCCCGAACGAAACAAGGGTTGGGGTCTGTCCCCAGGGACGGACCCCTGTTATACTCGTGCACATGGAACTGAGCCTTTACGAACTGCTCAAGATGACCTACGACAAATGCGCGTCCGACTTGCATTTGAAGGTCGGCTATGCGCCTGCCCTCCGCATCGACGGCAACATCACCAGCCTCGAGGTGGGCAAGATCGGCAAGAAGGAGTTTGCCAAGATCGTCGACACGTTGTTGACCGGCGCGCAAAAAGAGCGCTTCGAGGCCGACCGCGATCTCGACTTCTCGCACGCGGTCGAAGGTCTGTGCCGGTTCCGCGTGAACCTCTACCACGACGTAAACGGCGTCGGCGCGGTGTTTCGCGTCATCCCGTACCGGGTCATGGATTTCGCCGAGATCGGTCTGCCGGTCGCGGCCCAGAAGCTGATCGAACAACCCAACGGCCTCATCCTATTGACGGGGCCGACCGGGGCGGGCAAGACCTCGACGCTGGCGGCCTACATTTCGGCGATCAACCGGATGGCGAAGCGGCACATCGTCACCCTCGAAGATCCGATCGAGTTTCAGTTCGAAGACGGCATGTCGATCATCAATCAACGGCAGATCGGCATCGATTGCGTCAGCTTCAACGAGGGGCTGCGCACCGTGTTGCGCCAGGATCCCGACATCGTCGTTGTCGGCGAAATGCGCGACCCGAAGACGATCGCCCTCACGCTCAACGCGGCCGAGACGGGCAAACTGGTGCTCGCCACCCTGCACACGACCTCGGCGGTCACGACGGCCGAACGTATTGTTAATGTGTTTCCCGAGAATCAGCAACAACAAGTATTGCACCAGTTCTCGATGGTTCTGCGCGGCGTCGTCAGCCAGGCGTTGCTGCCCAAGAAGGGGGGCGGGCGTGTGGCGGCCTTCGAGATTCTGCTCAATACGTCGGCGGTGCGCAGCATGATCGCCGAAGGCAAGATCCACCTGTTGGCGTCGTTCCTCGAGACCGGTCAGGAGTCGGGCATGGTCACGCTCGAACAGTCGCTCGCGTCGTTGGTCAAGCAAGGAATGGTCGAGCCCGAGGAAGCGCTCGCGGTTTCGTCGCACCCGGCACAGCTCAAAAAGCTGCTGTCGTCGATAATGTGAGGAGGCGCCGATGAAACCGATGCGCATCTTCGAATACTTCGACATGGCGATGAGTCGTGAGGCGTCCGATCTGCATCTCAAAGTCGGAGCGCCGCCGGTGTTGCGGGTCGGCGGCCGGCTCGTCGAGCTGGCCGAGGAGCCGTTGGCGCACCAGGAAATGCCGAACCTGTTCCTGCCGTTGCTCGATGTCCGCCTGCAAGAGAGCCTGCGCGACAAGCACGAGGCGAACTGCGTCATCGATCACCAGGGCAAGG
>CAZADH010000479.1:0-2778 GCA_964483805.1 uncultured bacterium | reverse complement strand
GGCTTCTCCCGACGGCCTGGTATGCAATCTCTGTCCCCATGGCTGCCGGATGAGCCCCGGCCAGCCGGGCTTCTGCGGCATCCGCTCCGGCACCAGGGAAAGCCTTCGCCGGGATGGCCGTTCCCGCGGCATTCGCACGGCTGCCGCTGCGATCGTTGCCACCCCAGCAGGCACCACGGGCATTCTGATCGACATCACCGCGGGCGCCGCTGGTGAAGCACAGACCGGCGGGGTGAGCGCTCAGACGTCGATGCGCACCATCACGCAGGTCAGGTCATCGGCATACTGGTCGGCCTCGGTGAACGCGCGCACGGCATGCAGGATTGCGGCCAAACCGTCATTCGGCGACTTGCCCGCGATCACCGGGGCCAGATCGAGAACCCGATCGAGGCCGAAGAACTCGCCGTCCGGTGCGCGGGCGTCGGTCAGGCCGTCGGAGTAGAACAGCAATGTATCGCCGGGCATGACCGGCAGGTGATGCTCGGCATACGGAATCCCCGGCAACAAGCCCAGGGGCGGGTGGGTATCGATTTCGAGCATCTCGAAACGTTCTGTGTCGCGCCGGAGCAGGAGCGGTTGAGGGTGGCCGCTGTCGACGAGACGAACCCGATGTCGCTCGGTCTCGAAGCGGGCATAGATGCAGGTGAGATAGCTCTCGAGGTCTTGGAGTTGCCGGGTCAATGCTTCGTCAACGTATTGCATGATCTCGGCCGGACTCGGTGTCGCATGATCGCTCGTCGTGATTCCCAGCGGCAAGGTCCGCAGCAACTGGCTTTTGACGGCAGCGGCGATCAGCGCGGCGGGAATCCCCTTGCCCATGACATCGACGACGACGACATCGAAGCAGTTGCCGCCGCGGGGCAGAAAGTCGTAGAAGTCGCCGTCGATGCCGCGCGAGGGAATGGTGCGGGCAGCGATGGTCACGCCCGGCACCTTGGGTGGCGCGCCCATGAGCAACATTTGTTGGATACGGTCGGCGATCTCGACCTCGCGGCGTTGCGCCTTGACCTCGCGTTCCTGTGCGACCGATAACGCCCGCTGTGCCCGCTTGCGCTCGATGGCGTACAGCAGGGCCCGGGTGACGACGTCGGGGGTGGTGCGGTCCTTGGCCAGATAGTCCTGGGCGCCGGCCTGCACCAGGCTCTCCCCGGTCGCTTCGTCATCGAGGCCGGTAAACACGACAATCGGCAGATCGGGAAAGCGGGCGTGCACGGTGGTGAATGCGGCCGTGCCCTCGGCGTCGGGCAGGCCGAGATCGAGCAATACAACGTCAATATACTCGCGCGCCATTGCCGAAAGGCCGTCGGTCAGCGATGCCGCGTGCCGAAGTTCGAAGTGGCGACGGCGATCGGCACCCAGGAGTCCCTCGAGGTTGAACGCTTGAATCGGGTCGTCGTCGACGAGAAGAACCCGCACCGACGGGCGGTCGTGGTCGGCGCCGTTGCCTGGCCCGGTGCCGGTCATCGTGCGGTCTCGCGGCGGGTATACGCCAGCATCGCCTCGAGGGCCTCCCGCGCATCGGCCAGGGCGGCATCGGCACCCGTGAGCGCCCCGGCCCGCCCGAGCGTTTCGAGGCGGCGCAACGGCCCGACAATCGCGGTCATGCCGCAACTGCCGCTCGAACCGGCCAGACGGTGGGCCAGTTTTTCGATGCGGTGACTGTCATGGTTTTGCAGCGCCTCTGCCATTCCGGTGAACACCTCGCGAGCTTGAGTCTCATACAGGTTGATCAATGTTGTCAACCGGCGCGCGTCATTCTGCGCTGCCTGCCGCAACCGCGCGAGGTCGACGGGGTCGTCGGCACCCATGCCTGCGGGGATGGGCGCGCCAGCAGGTGGTCTGGCGACGGGGACCTGCAATCCCGCCCGCGTGATCGCGCCCACGAGGTCCTCCTCGCGCACGGGCTTCGTCAGGTAATCGTCCATACCCGCGGCAAGACAATTGGCGCGGTCGCCGGCCATGGCGTGGGCGGTCAGGGCCACGACATGTGCGTGCCGCGCCCCCCGCTCCATCTCCCGGCGGCGAATCTCGGCGGTTGCCGACAGGCCATCGAGCCCCGGCATCTGGCAATCCATGAACACCAGGTCATACGGGGTGCCCTCGAGGGCCGCGATCGCTTCATGACCGTCGGCAACAACGTCGGCGCGGAATCCGATCCGCTGCAGTTGCAGCACCAGCAGTTCCTGGTTGATCGGGTTGTCTTCGGCCACGAGAATGCGCAGGTTCGCGGGGGACGCCGGAGCCGGGCCGTCAGAGCCGGCCGTCGGCGCCGCTTCGCGCCCGAGCACCTGCCGCAGGGTCTGCGCCAGTTCCTGTCGGCGCACGGGCTTGCTGACGACGGCGGCGATCCGGTGACGGTGCTGCGTGGCCGGATCGACGTGACTGTTCAGGTGCGACAGCAATACAATGGGAATACCCTCTGTTGCTTGCTCCTGCGCCAGGGTGTCGGCGACCGCAAGGCCATCGCACTGGGGCATGTGCAGATCGACGAGCACCGCGGCCGGTCGAGCGCTGCCGCCACGAACCAAGGTCGACAGTGCTGTACGCGCGTCGTTGCTCACCACGGGGTGTCCGTGCCAACGCTCGATCTGCGCCCCCAGCAATTCACCGCTGCGCGGGTGGTCATCGATGATCCACACCCGGGCCCCCGCCAGATCGAGAGCGGGAGCGGCCGACGGCCTCGGTTCCGAGCTGCCGGCCGCCACCAGTACCGTGCCCGAGAAGGTCGACCCCCGGCCGGGTTGGCTGCTGACCCCGATTTCGCCGCCCATCAACTCA
>CAZADH010000478.1:0-2801 GCA_964483805.1 uncultured bacterium | reverse complement strand
GCCATCCCTGGCGCCGAGTCGATCCGGGGCTCCTGCCCACGTCCCTGGCGCCGAGCCGATCCGGCGCTCCTGCCCACGTCCGTGGCGGCAAACGTACTTGGCGTGTGCCGGAATGGCCGCCTGTACCGGGCGGTCACAACTGGTTTCAGCCTCATCGAGGTGACGCTGGCTGCCACGGTGTTCTGCCTGATTCTCGTAGGTGCACTGCGGGTGCAGAGCGAGTCGGCCCTGCCCCAGCGTGCTTTTGCGTGGCATCAGACACAGGCCGTACGCCTCGCCGAGCGCATCGTACAGCGCGTTGCGGCCGATCTCGTCGCCGGGCGGCCGATCCCGCTGACGAACACCGATCAGAGCCTGACGACCGCCCTGCTCGAAGCGCCCGATTTCTTCGACGATGCCCAACGGTTCGCCGGCGGTGTTCGACGCGACGGCACCCAATGGGTGACCGAGTGGCGCGCGTTCTATCGCGTCGAGGCACTCGACGGGACGGCGGTGCTCGGTGATGGGGCATCCCGGCCTCCCGCCGCGACCCCGGCACCAACCACGATCGGCACCGGCGGGACGAAACTGCGCCGGGTCAGGGTGCGCATCGACTGGGGCAACAAACCGGAACACCGCCTCGACCTCGTGACGCTGGTGACCGTTCCGTGAAGGCCCCGTTGCACTGCGCGAACCTGACGTTTCGCGGCCCCATCCGCGGGGCAACGGCCGTCGGTGGCCCAGGGCACCACGCGCATCCCGTGCGGGCGGTTACCTCCGCCCATAAACGGGCACTTCCCGATCGCGATCAGTCTGCGTTCGCATGGGCCAAGGCCGGCATCACCGCCACCGAACTGGTTGTCGCCACGGGCCTGGCGGTCATGCTTCTGGCCATGGTGCAGATGATCTGGTTGCCGATGCGCCACTCGCTCGACGGCGGCCGCCAACTCGACCGACAACGCGCGCTGCGCGTTGCCGGGCAGCGCCTGACCGAGACGCTCGGGGGCGCAACCGAGATCATCCACCCTGCGCCGGGACGCCGCTCGGCCTCACTGCTGATGTTCCGCGACGCGCGCGCCGGTATACATACAGTGTATTTTGTTCGTCCGGTCGGGGAGTCGGCTTCGACAACCGGAGTCGTGCGGTGGTTCGCGTGGCCCGACCTCGCGGCAGCACCCCCCACTTCCGGGGACCTGGTGCTGCCGCAGGCGACGCTGTTCGAGGCCCGTCACCTCGACGAGGGCGGCGTCGAAGTCAGGCTGGCGTGTCGGGACGAGCGCAACCAGGACCAGATGCTTACCATCGGCGCACGCCCGCTCAACGTCGCACGATGAAGAGCATCATCAATCGCCGGGGCCTTTCGTTGCCGGCCGCTCTGATCGGCGGCAGCCTGATTCTGCTGATCGTCGTGGCCATGAGCGACTACGCGCGGCACGAGGCCGCCACCGCGGCCGTGGTCGTCAGACAGACGCGCGCCCGCCTGGCCGCCCGCGCCGGGCTCGCCTGGCTCGAGGACCGCTTGCGCGCCTCCGCGCACGGGCGTTGGTATCAACCGGCGGGGGCCCCGGGGACCGCAGGCACCCGGCCGAACGGCTGGTGCGGCACGGTCACGCCCGATCCCGCCAACCCCTCGGTTTGCGCCGAAGTGGCCATCGATGAGATTCCGCGCCGTGCCGATGCAGCACCACTTGGCACGGTTCCGACGTTACCGCGTCTCGACCAGTTGCGGCTGGTCAGCGTCGGGCGCTGCGAATCAGAATACATCGTATTGACGTCGCGGTTTCTCATGTGTCCGGCCCCGCTGCTCGACAGTGATGACACCGAGGGGGTCTTCGCGGCAGGCGACGCGGCTGCCGATATCGAGATCGTCGTGCCCGAGCGCTGGGGGCCGGCGGGGCCGCAAGTCGCCACGGCCACGGTCGGCACGGTACACGTGCGCACCGGCGATGCGGTGCAGCGCGACACCGTGCTGGCAACCCTGCAATGGCCGGGAGAGGCGGTACCGGTGCCGCTGATCGCCGGCGTGGGCGGTACGGTGCAGCGCCTGGCGCTCCCCCGCGGGCGGCCGGTGTGCACCGGCGCCGTGGTCGCGATCATTGCCGGCAACGGCATCCCGCTCCGGGCGCCGCACACCCTGAAGCGCCTGGCGGCGATACGGGAGTGGCACCGCGACGAGACCCGCGGCCTCGATCTGACCCGCGGCGCCGACCGTTATCGCCTCTATGGACGGGACGACCGTGCCGCGGCCGCAACCGCCCGCAACTTCGCCTGCCTGGGCACGCCCGACGCGTTGCGCGCCGCCTGTGCGTCGGTGAGCGTCATCGGCAATGAGAACACCGTCTTCGATCTGCTGACGCTGGCCGGGGTGGGTCCGGTGCCGCCGAATGTCGACGCGACCGCACTGGCGAAGCAATATCGCGTATGGCAGATTCCGCTGCGCGCGACCCGCTTCCCCGATGTGCCGGCAGTGGGCCACCACGACGCCGAGTGGATGCGCAAAGAACTGCGACCCGACATGACCGAGTTCCTCGAGGTTCTCGGCGCCGCCCACGACCGCGACTACCTCGCCGAGGTGGAAGCCCAGGCGGCTGCGACCCGGGGCTGCACGCCGGTCACCGGCATGGCCGCCTGGTTGGCGGTCCGAAACGCAGGGTCGACCTCGGCCAATGACCCCGTTGTTGCCATCGCTTCATGGTCCAATGCGAACGCCGGGTGCGTCGCCGTCGAAATCACCCTCGATGACCCGAATGGCATTCCGCAGGCGGTGTTCGCGGCCCAGATGGCGGCGGTCATCGCGCAGGCCGACGCCGCGCTGGCGGGGA
>CAZADH010000477.1:0-2817 GCA_964483805.1 uncultured bacterium | reverse complement strand
CATCAACAGAAGCTTCAGATACCGCCCCGAGGCACCGAGAATGGCGACCATGAGGCACAGACCGAAAGCCAAGCCGTTGGTCGAGAACAACACGGTTACCGTCTTGTAGTTGGTCTGCAGCAGAGCGGACCAGACCGAACGACCGCAAGACATCGGAATGGCGACCACGATGGTGATCAGCACCACCTGGGCCAGAACGAGGGTTGCCAAAGGATACGACCAGAGGATCACCGCGCCCAGCTCGAGATTGGTGCGACGCAGCAGGATCTGGGTGAGCATGCGGCCGCCCAGCGCGGCAGCCGCGAGGGTGAGGACGAGGCCGATCTGAAACACCAACGGCCGCTCGAGCGCCAGAATGCCCGAGTTGTTGGTCAGCAGATGGACGATGAGGACCGCGAGCGTCAGCCCATACACCGAGAGCGCCGAGTCGATCGGATACAACTCATCGAGGCCGGGTTCGCCGGATGGCGGCGGCACCGACGGCCCGGCGTCGTTCGCGGGTATCTGCACTGCGCGCCCCCTTCCCGTTGCGTTCCCGAGGTCTTACTGTCAACGTTAGCACAACCGGGACGATCCCGACAGTATTGCGTGGTTGGCTGCGGAAACCGCGGTGGTCGGCCGCACGGCTTGCGTGCGGGAGGGGATGCTTGGGGGCTATTGTGACGGGCACGCGCGCATTGACTCCCGGTCGGTGCAAGTGCTACGGTGCAAAGCACAGGTATGAGCAAGCGTCGCGTAGGAAAGCCGAAGGGTGCCGGGGGACCGGGGACGACACTGCCGTCACGGCGGATTCCGGTACGGGTCGACGATCCGGAACGACTGGTCGCCCGGGACGCTGAGCCGGCGCCCCCCGAAAACCCGCGTCGATTCACGACCGCAGTGCCGCCGCGACCGGCGCGCGACAACAGCAATACAGAAGACATACATTCGCAATACGATGTCGGTGTTCGCCATGACGGTGACACCGACGCATCACGCGAGGCGCACGACGATCACGAGAGGGTCCCGGCACCCGCTGCGGCGACTCCGGTGAGCCCGGTGAACCCGGTAACCGCGGTGGCGTCGCCAACGCCAGCAACCGTGGCACCAGGGAGCGCGACCGTCATTGCGAACGCGGCAGCACCCGCGCATGTGGCGCCGCACCTGCCGGCGATCGAGGCGGCCAGCGGAGCGAATCCACCGGCGAAGGCGGCGTCGCCGGAAGCGTTGCCGGGGTCGTTGCCGGGCTCGTTGCACGGGCTGTCGGCAAGCACTTCGAGCCTTTCGGGTCTCGATACCTCTCTGGCCGGATTGATCGTTCCCGAGATCAGCGCACCGCCGCCCTTGTTGTCGCCGGCCATCGATGCCGGCGGCGCCACCTACGGGGCCGGCGATCCGCTCAACAGCACCGGCGTGTTTTCGTATTCGCTGAATCTGCCCACGACGGCCGAGATGCTCGCTTCGATCCCCGGGTATGGGGCAACGCCGGCCGGGGGTGCCGCCCTCGATCTGTCGGCGCTCGGGGGCGCCCGGGTTGCGGCCGACCCGATTCTCGACATTGCCGTGCCGCCACCGGTGTTTGCCGATGCGGCCGTCCCCGAGGCCCCCGCGATTGGCGGTTCCGGACTCACCGCGACACCGGCGGGTGTGCTGCCCGAGATCGGCTCACCGGCGCTCCCGGCCATCGAGGTGCCGGTGATCGAAGCACCGCCCGTGCACGAGGCGATTGCCGCGATCAGCGCCGGCGGCGCGCGCACGGTGGTCGTGTCGTCATACGGAACGGCAGACTTTGCGACGGTTGCCGACGCACTCGAGGTGGCGGCGCCCGGCACGGTGATCAAGGTGCGGCCAGGCACCTATGCCGAACCTCTGGTCATCAACAAACCCGTCATGGTGGCCGGCGACGGCCCGGTCGATCAGATCCGCATCGTCGGGCCGGAGTGGCCACTCATCACCGTTGCCGCCGACGAGGTGACGCTCAGTGGTCTCACCATCGGCACCACGGGCGATCTGCCCAAAGGCTCGTCGACAGTAACGATCGCCGCCCCGCGCTGCGAGGTCATCGGCTGCGAACTCCTCGCGACCCAGGATGCGCTCAGCGTCGCCGGCGAAAAATCGACGGCACACCTGCGCCATTGCATCTTGCGTGGCACCGAGCGCGCCGACAACGCCCTCGTGCAGGACAACGGCACGGAAGTTGTGCTCGAGGATTGCGAGATCACCGGGTTCAACCGCGCGATTGCCATGGCCCATCCGGAGTCGACGTTGCGCGCCGTGCGCGTGCGCTGTCACGACCATCGCGTCGAGTGTGTGTCGATTTCGGGGCACGTCAGCGCAAACTTCGGCGAGTGCGAGTTCTTTCGCGGGCCGGTGGGCGTCGAGATCAGTGCGGGGGCAGCGGCGACGTTTACGGCCTGCCGGTTTCACGACCTGGCACTCGGGATCGAGTGCGAAAACGAAGCCGCCCCGGTGTTCGAGGATTGCGAACTGCGGGCCAACCGCGAGTCCGGAGCCCGGATCACCCGCGGTGCGACGCCCACTTTCCGGCGCTGTCACTTCATCGCCCAGGGCGTCGACGGCCTGTCGATTTCGCGCAAAGCCCAGCCGATTTTCGACGAATGCACCATCGAGGCTGGCGAACGCCACGGTTTGACCGTCACCCACGACGCCGAACCACACCTGCACGCGTGTCACATCATTGACCACAAGAAGGGTGTCGGCGTGAACATTGCCGACAGCGGGCGGGCCATTCTCGAAAACTGCACCATATCGGGCAACGGCCGGTCGGGCATCGATGTCCACGACAGCGGCGTGTTGACGGCCGTGGGCTGCAAGGTG
>CAZADH010000476.1:0-2835 GCA_964483805.1 uncultured bacterium | reverse complement strand
GTCAACCACTCGAGGTTCACATTCACCGGCTCGCCGGCGAGAGGGCTGTCGAGATAGGCCGAACCGCTGCCGGTCACGGTGTCGACACGGTAGAAGACCATCTGGTTAAGGCGCGAAATCTCTTTGCCGGTGTCGGCGTCGATCAGAATTTCGAAGTCGCCGAGCGGATCAACCGACGGCATCTGCACGCAGAAAGCGGCGCGACCCTCGTTGTTCTCGGCCACGATCTCGAGCTGAGCCTTCGGGGTGGCGCGGAACTTCTTGGTGCCAAGCGCGCGCATTGCGGCGGCCATGGCCTCGATGCGGCCGAGCGACACCTGGTTGTTCACCTTGTTGATCGTCGGGAACGAACCGTTGATCAGTTGCAGGCGGCGGCTCTTGTCGTAATGCATCTCGATGGTGGCACCGTGCACCGGCACGCCGGCGACGGCCATGTGGAAAGCGGCATGGTGGCCTTCGGCATCGCTATACACCTTGGTGGTCGTCAGCACGTCGTTGACCTTGTTGACCGGGATGTTGAACATCGCGGCATGCGCATTGATGAACGCGCGAGCGGCGGTCTCGATGTTGCCGCTGACCGGTGCGCTCAACACGCCACGAACGCTGCGCAGGCGCTTGCCGTCATCGCTGAGGGTGACCAGTTCGACGCCGTCGGCGAGGCGGTTGTCGGCGAGAATCGCGCGAATCAACCCAGGAGCTGCCTGCACGTGTGCGGCCTTGACGACCTTTTCAGCCGGGGTCTGGGTCGGCGACACATCGAACGCAAAAGCGGGCATGGCCAACAACAGGGCGACGACTGCAACCAAAAATCCCTTCCTCATTATCGGTACTCCTTGCTCAAAGAGATTTGATGAACTCATGCAATGCACCGACCGGTGCGCGGACTATCCCTTCCATCATACCACATTCCGTACCCTGGCAAGGGACAAATGAAATCATCGCGAAATTTGCATCGAGGACCCGGTTATCGGATCATATCAGAGCCCGGAGGCGCAGCCGTGTCGTTGGGCAACATCAGTGGTAATGAGGTGGCACATGAAACTCTGGATGAAGCTGACGGCACTGGTACTCGTGATCGTGGGGGCAGCGCTCTGGACCGGATGTCAGAACGCGGGCCGGTCGGACGGCGAACTCGGTCAGAATGTGGCGGCGACACCGGTTCCCGGGCCGGGGCAGGCGGCCGTGAATCTGGCTTTTTCGCTCGATACGCCCGAATTCTCGCAGTTGCGCCCGACCTTGCGCGGAGCCGCGAGTGCATCGGCGGTCGCGGTCACTTTCGTGACCGTGAATCCCGGCAATACCGTCAGCCCGATCACCATTTCGACCGTGAATGCGACTCCGGATGCCAACAACCGGGTCGCCATCAGCACGCTGTTGCCCGCGCAGCCCACGTTTACGAAGGTTCACATCGCCTCGGGCACCATCGGCTCGTACACCGATTTCCGTGGTGGACTCGACCTGGCGGCCGGCACCACGAACACCCTGGTCGTGCACCCGAGCGGGTCCCGGTTGCGTCAAGATGTCGTGGCGCAGGTCATGGAACACATTGTCAATACACCGACGCGTTTCAACACCGTCGGCCTCGACCTGGCGGCACGCGTTCTCGCGGCGCTCAGCTCGGTCGATCGCACCCAGGATCTCGACACCGTGTATGCGGCGGCGCTCGATGCCGCCCAACGACAACTGGCCGTCGGGCGCGGGACCGGCACGGTGACGGGATCGGTGGTCACCGACCTCGTCTCGGCGTCCGGCCGGGGTGATGCGCGCAAGGCCGCGGCCGTGGGGGCGGCGGTCTGGTGCGAGCAGGATCCCGACGTGAAGGGTACCGTGAACAGCCTCGGCCAGTTCTCGTTGACCGGCGTTCCTGCGGGTCCGGTGAACATCGTCGTCGATGACGACAAGGGCGTCGTAAACGGCCTGTCGCAGCGGTACAAGGTGAGGTCTCCGGCCGTGACCGTCACGCCGAACGCGACCGTGGCGGTGAACGAATTGCGCACGCAGTATGCACCGAACTACATCCAGGGCTACGTTTACGACGAGCTGACCAATGCGCCGGTTGCGGGCGTGCGTGTGACCGTGTGGGGCCAGGTCTCGACCTCGGGGGCCGATGGGTACTACAAAGTATTCAACATGCCGCAGGGCACATGGGATGTGCAGTTCGAGAAGATGGGCTACCAGACGAAGGTCGACCCGATTTCGTTCGGCCAGGGTCAGTCCACCAACCACAACGTGACGATCAAATCGCTCGATTCGTTCGCGCCGATCATCAGTAACATCGTGGTGACCAATGTCACCGCGTATGCCGCCGAGATCACCTATACGACCAACGAACCGGGCACGACCCAGGCTGACTACGGCACCACCGAGGCGTACGGCCTGACCACGTCGCTCAACACGACGATGACGCGTGACCATCGGGTGACGATCATGTCGCTGGCGCTCGGGACGACGTATCATGTGCGGGTGAAGTCGAAAGATGCTGCCGGCAACACCGGGAATTCGGCTGACATCGTCTTCAGAACGCTCGATACCGACCGGCCCAGCGTATTGAGTCCGACCGCGGCCGAGGTGAACGACACCAGCGTGCTGGTCACCTGGTCGACCGATGAACCGTGTAACTCGGCGGCCCGATACGGGCTGACGACGACCTACGGCGAGACCGCCACCTCGGCGGCGACGCTGGGAACAGCGCACCAGGTCTTGTTGACAGGATTGACGCCGGCGACGCTGTACAACTACCAGATCGTTGCCGTCGACGCGTCATCGAACGTCTACACCACCTCGAATTACACGTTCCGGACGTTTTCGACCCCGCCGGTTGTGACCGGCACCACG
>CAZADH010000475.1:0-2836 GCA_964483805.1 uncultured bacterium | reverse complement strand
CGACAACGAGCTGGAGATCCTCGCCCGCATGCGCTGGGGCAACGACCTGCTCGACACCGAGCGCGCCGGCAGTCACAGCGATCCGCTGCTGCAAACATTATGGAGTCTTCTCGGGCTGAGCGAAGTTCGCGAGGCGGTGCCGCTCGATCTCGATGGGCGGTTGCGCCCGCCGGCCCCCGCGACGATGCCGATCCCCGAACCGATCGACCTGCCGCAGGTGCCGACGGCATCGGTGACGTTGCCGGTCGGGGTGGCCCAGTTGGCGCGGTTCGTGCCGCGCAGTTGCTACTGCATCGAGTGGCCAACCTGGTCAGACTGTGTCGCCGATCTGCGTTATGTCGCCGACCAGGTGACCGCTTGGGCGCCGGGCGCATTCCCGACCCCGCCCAATGAGCTGCTGGCACGGTACCTGCGGGAACTCGGCCTCGGTGTCGACGAGGTGGCGGGCAAGGGACTGGCCGACGCCGGTCCGGTGGTATTGGCCGGCTGGGACCCCTTCTTCAGTGACGGCACCAGCGTGCTGCTGCTCATCGGTGGGGCACCGGCGCCGGTCGCCGACAAGATCGTGAAACGGGCCGGCTTCGCGCGCATGCTGCCGGATGGCGGCATCGCGCTGGCCAACAGCGAACGCCTGTTCAAAATGGCGATGGAGGCCGAGCAACAGCAGCGCAGTCTGCGTGACGAACCGGGGTTCCGTGCGGCCCGTGCGCGCCTGGCCCGCGACGCGCAGGATGATGAAACCGAGCGCCTGTTTCTCTATCTGAGCGACTTCTGGCTGACCAATCTGTTGTCGCCGCGTTGGCAGATCCAGCGCCGCCGCCTGCATGAACTCGACACCCGGTTGCGCCTCGTCTTTCTCCTCAAAACCATGTGGCAACGGGAACGGGGGCGGGGTGCCTGGCCGACGTTGGCCGATTTGCGCCGCGAGCCGCTGTTACCAGGCGTCTGGCAGGACTGGCTGCTGGCCGACCTGAGCGAGGGCACGCAAGGGCCGGAATCGCCATCGATGGGCGGTCTGTTGCACCATCTGCCGATCGATCGGCTGCCCTTTACCGGCGTGACGCCAGCCGAGGCCGATGCCTACGAGCGGTTCCGCATCGAATACTCGCGGCGCTGGCGGCAGATCGACCCGGTGGCGTGGCGGTTGTCGCGCCGCCGCGATGGGGTGTGGATGAGTCGGTTGTACGTCAGTCCGATCAGCAATCGATCGCAATACAACGTATTGCGATCGAATGTGCCGCCGGTGAAGTTGCGCCACGGTCTGACCGATGCCGCCGAGCGCGGGCAGGCGATGGGGTTGAGTGTGGCGGTTCGTTCCAACGCGTTGACGATGAATGCCGGATTGCCCCTTCCCGGGTTGCCGGTGGTGTTTTTCGCGCGCGCGTGGGGGTATGACTTCGCGCCGACCCCGTGGGCCCCCGGTCACTGGCTCGACGAGCAATGGCGCGAGGACGAGCGGCTGTCGCTGG
This sequence comes from uncultured bacterium, assembly GCA_964483805.1. GTDB lineage: Bacteria > Muiribacteriota > Ozemobacteria > Ozemobacterales > Ozemobacteraceae > CAZADH01. Next base: position 1,367 of record CAZADH010000475.1, on the reverse strand, counting down.
TGCGTCTGCCGGTGGCGGTCAGTGTTCCGTTGGCGGTGGCTGCCTGGGTCCAGATGGCCGGGGGAGGCTCGCGCACGGTTTCGCGCCCCGACGGTTTTGATGTCTTTGGTGGCGGGCCGCTGCGTGATTTCGTGCCGCTGCTGGCCACCAGCACAGCCGAAGCCGGGTTCATGACTTTCGCGTTCGATCCGTCGACGTTGCAGCGCCTGGCCCGCATGCGGATTCCGGCCGATCCGGTGGCCGAGATCCCGGCCGATGTGGCGGCGTTTCTCGATCTCAATCGCGCGCCGATGCTGCGGCGGTTCTTCTGGCAGCAAGCCGTGCGCAACCGCACGCTCGAGTCGTGGCGCCGCCAGGACCGCCTCACCCGGATCGCCGCCATGCTGGGCACCGCCGATCAGGCCTGGCGCGACCGGCTCGATCGCGAGGGTGTCTTTCCGACCGCGCATGTCGTTCCCGAACGCTTGTTCGAGAATCTGCCTTTCCAGCGCGGGTTTCGCCACAAACGCCCCTACGTCGCCCAGGAGTCGGCCATGGCCGGGTTCTCTGCACTTCCCGACCTGCTGCGTCGCCCAGAGCGGTTCGACTTCTTCGTCAATGTTGAAGAAAACGGTCTGATGTTCGAAACCCATATCCGGCCCGATCCGACCCTGGCGCCGCCTGCGCCCGTCCAGTCTCTGCCCATGTCGGTGCGGCCGTCCGTTGAGCCGGTCCCTGCCCGCGCTTCCGCGACTCTCGACTTCGACCGGCCGTGAGTGAACGCTATTGCGCCAGTGCAGACGACCCGCCTGGAGTCGGGGCGTCGGGTCTCGGTTGCGGGTGGCGCCGGCACGTGCCCTCGTTAACTGATATTTTGCGCCGGGGCACGGCGTCGGTTGACCTGTAGTGATCAGGTTGTTAGACTTGGTTGCCGACGAAGAACCGCAGCAGTCGCACCAGGGTGGGACAGGGGCGCGGTGGTAGGTCGGCAAAGCATAGTTCGATTCGGGTCCGGTCGAATGCTGTCGACCGGAGGAGTTCGGATGGTCGGGCCGCCACCGAGTGATCGTTGGCGGCTTTCTGCAATTGGCCGAGAATTCTGCGAACAGGGTTCAAAAACTGCGTGAAGCAATGGAGGGTGGACGATGAAGCGTGCCCAAGGTCTGACCAGGAGTTTGTGGATTATTGTCGCGGTGTGTTGTGTGTTTGCCTGCGTGGTGGGGTGCCAGCGTGATTCGCAGGCACCGCAGGTCGGTCCGTCTCTGACCCAGCCGGCGCCCGAGGTCCCGGGGATGGCATCGGTTCGTCTCGACTTCACGGTCGATGCGACCGAGGCCGGCGGCGTGCTGCCGGCGCTTCGTTTTGCGGCCGGTGCGAAAGGGCCCGCA
>CAZADH010000474.1:0-2865 GCA_964483805.1 uncultured bacterium | reverse complement strand
CGAGCCGCTTCTTCATCAGCGCCAGCGTCGCCGGCGACCCGGACTCGAGACCGAACGACACCGAATCGACCCCGGCGCCCTTCATCAAATCGAGCAACTCTTCATCGAGGCGGTCGACCCGCACGCCATTGGCAAATTTCAGCAACGGGGGCCGCGCCAGCGTCGGCCAGTCGCCAAGAATCTGCACCGCCCGCCGCCGATCGGCGAAGAAGTTGTCGTCTTCGAAGAAGATCTCATCAACGTCGTACTGCTTGACCAAACGCTCGATCTCGGCACGGACCCGGGCCGGTGACAGCGCCCGCAGCCGATGCCCCATCACCCGACAGCAGAATGTGCAGGTCTGCGGACAGCCCCGTGAGGTCATCAACGGCAGAACGCGCCGCCCGCGCACGAACAGCCCATGCCGCGCGCCGGCCCGAAAATACGCATCGAGCGCCATCGCCTCGAAATCGGGCGGGGGCAAGGCATCGAGTTCATCGGCACTCAGACTGGCCGGCATGCCGGTGTCGATGACCTCGCCCCGGTCACGAAACGCCACCCCTGCAATACCCGATATGACACTCGCCGCAATGTTGGCATGCACGCCGTCCCAAGCCTCGAGCAGGCGCGGCAGGGTGCGCTCGGCCTCACCCCGCACGGCCACATGAAACAGATCGTCGCCGAGACCGTCGCCCGGGCACGCGGTCGGATGCGGGCCGCCCAGAAGCCGCAGCGTCTTGGGCGAACGTCGGGCGCACTCCCGCGCCAGTCGCAGGGCCGGTGGCATGGCCACCGTGACCGCCGAAACGCCCAGAACCTCGGGGGCATACTGCCACAGACGGCTCTCGGCATCGTTTTCGAAGCCGGCATGAAACACCCGCACCTGGTGGCCGTGTTGTTTGAGCACGGCGGCGAGGCTGAGCAACCCCAACGCCGGAATGCGATTGAGGTCGGGGGTCGCCGGTTGCAGCAACGCCACTCTCATGCGTGCGCTCCCCTGCCCCACTCCAGCCATCGCATCATCGACCGATTTCCTGACCCGTTGCCCGCTGCGCGGCAACGCAAAAATCAATACACGTTACATATACTACAACAACCCGTGCGCCCGATAGTATTCCCATGCCTGCCGCACCGAGTCGGCGAAGGCCACCTCGGGCCGCCAACCCAGCGTGCGTTGCGTCCACGACGCGTCGAAGTGACGAAAACGAAACAGATCACCGATCAGGCACGGGCTGAGGAACCGCCCGCCTCCGAGACGGGCCACCAACCGCACACCCGCGACGATGACCTGACGAGCGGCCAAAGGCAACGGCAAACCGAAACCGCGGCTGCCGGTGATCCCCCGCACGGTGGCCATGACGTCTGCATACGTCATATTTACGCCGGCCAACAGGTGACGTCGCCCGCTCTCGCCGCGCTCGGCCGTCGCGATCAGGCCCCGGGTGACGTCGCCGATGTCGATGACATTGCAGCCCCCCGGCGGGATCGGATACACCCGCCCCTTCGCCACCGACGCAATCAACGAACCCGAGTTGAGGCGGGCGTCACCGGCACCATAAACTGTCGTCGGGTTGGCGATCACCACATCCATGCCGCGGTTGGCCCATGCGCAGGCCGCGACCTCGGCGGCACGCTTGCTCGCCAGATACGGGTTGGCGCGCCGCTCTGATGCCGACGCCCGGTCGGGTTCGCGGCGCGGTCGGCCGGGACTCGCCGCCGTCCCCATGGTAATGGCGCTGCTCACGACAATCACCCGCGCCCGCGGGGCTGCGGCCGCCACCGCTTCGAGCACCGCTCGCGTGCCCTCACCGTTGACCGTCAACAACCGAGCGCGTTCTGCCCGGCGAAACGACACGGCCGCGGCCAGGTGGAAAACGCGATCGACCCCGGCGAACGCCGCGGTTGGCAAGCGCTTGGGCAACTCAGCGTCGAACCAGGAAACCCCCGGAGGTGCCGACTCGCTACCCGCGCGCCGCAACGCCCGCACGCTCTCGCCACGGGCCAGCAGTTCCCGCACCAATGCCGAACCGAGGAAACCCGTCGCGCCCGTGATCAGAGAAACGCCATTGCCCACGGCCTTTGTGACCTCTGCCATCATCTGCTCTCCTCGGGATCTCTCCCCGGTTCGGGCTCCTCGAGACCACTCGCCGGCAACGGCACGGCTCCATCGACCCACGCATTGACCTCAGACGCCGCCGCGAGCCGCAGCGAAGGCGTGGCCAGCCGGTCGACAACATATGCGTAAACCCCGCGTTCGGGAACGCCCCCGCGTCGGCGCATGTGGTTGCAGAACTCCGTCAACGACTCATACGTGGTCAGCGCCGTGCCGAACCGATCGACGAAGGTGAACGAGTACGCCGGCGCGTGGAATCCGTATTGCTCGCCGTTGCTGTACCAGAGTCGGTACATGTCGCTGGCCAGCCATCCGCGGGCCACCAACTTGACCCCCACCACCGACCAGAAAGGGGCCGACAGCGTGGCATCACTTGGCGCCCCGACCACCACGACGTGATAGGCCCGCTCCGGCAGCAGGGTTTGCTCCAGCGCATGGTCGAAGGCCCTGGAAAAAGCCATGCGCGCGCACTTCGCCTGCACCTCCAGGCGGATATTCCTGACATTCGCAACGACAAACAGACCCAGGGCCACCAGGAGCATGCCCCGAACCACGCGACCGCGCGGGCCGGTCAGCGCCGCGACCAGGCTGCCGATTGTTGCCGATAGCAATATCGCGTATGGACACCAGAAAGCATAGTGATATCGCGAGTCAGCGACATGGGAACCGGTGGCAAGCACCGGCAACGCCGTGCATCCGACCGTGACCACCGTGAGGACGAAGCCGGCAACGAACCGCGGTTGTTGCCGACCGAGATACAGGGCCACCGGGAT
>CAZADH010000473.1:0-2935 GCA_964483805.1 uncultured bacterium | reverse complement strand
GGGCCTGTTGCCGAGTTCGTCGTTCTGCGGCCGCGTGCGCAACCGCGTGCTGTTTCTCTTGGTCAATGCGCTGCTGATGCGCGATGTGCGCCGCTACGACCGGCGCATTTGCCGGCAGATGCGGGTGACGCCCGAGAAGAAAACGATCATGGATGCCCCCCTGTCGGAATATCTGTTCATGCAGGCGACCGTGCCGTCGTTCGAGTATCCGCGCTCCGACCTGGCGCCACAGGTGCACTTCATCGGGCCGATCGTGCCACGTATCACCCGCGAGGCCGCCGATCCGCCGTGGTGGCCCGAGCTCGACGGTTCGCAGCGCGTTGTGCTCGTCTCGCAGGGCACGATCGCCACCCATCCCGAGGAGTTGTTGCTGCCGACGTTGCAGGGGCTGGCGAACAGCGAGGCGCTCGTCGTCGCGACGACCGGGGTGCCCCTCGATCCGGCGTCCATCGGCATCGAGTTGCCGGCAAACGCGCGTCTTGCCCAGTTCGTTCCCTACGATCGGCTGTTGCCGCGGGTCGACGTGATGGTCACCAACGCCGGATACGGTGGCATCCAACAGGCGATTGCCCACGGGGTTCCCGTCGTCGCCGCCGGGGCGAGCGAAGACAAGCTCGAGACCTGCCGGCGTGTGGCCTGGTCGGGGATGGGCATCGATCTGCGCACGAATGTGCCCTCGGCGGCGGCGGTGCGCGACGCCGTGGCGCAGGTGTTGACCGAGCCGTCGTATCGGGCGAACGCTCGTCGGTTGCAGGCGGAGTGCGGCACCGTGCCTGCGCGGCAGCGCGCCGCCGTTCTGCTCGAGCGGCTGGCCGCGACCCGCCGGCCGGTGTGGCGAACGTAATACACTGTCTTGCAACGGCATACGCTCGCCCCCGACTGCCGCCGGGGAGGGCGGCGAAAACCGGTGTCGATGCGGTGGCTGCATTTAATGGCGGATAAAGTTGTGGCCCCGGGTTGACGTGGCCGCGACAATGACGCACCATGCAGACAGGGTTCGCATCGGCGCCACGCCCGTTTCGCGCAGTGCAAACGACCCGATCCACACCGAGGAGTCCGCACCATGGTGAAAGTCGCACGGGGAGCCGCTGCCGATCGCGGCGTGACCGGGCAACCGGGGCGGTCGCCGGTGCGCGGTGCCGGGCCGCTGCCCAATCAGCCGGGCGGTTCGCCGGCCCCGCTCTCGGGCAAGGCGAAAGTCGCGTTGCTTCTCGTGGTGCTCGGTCCCGAGGCCGCCGGGCCGATTTTACAGGCCCTCAAAGACGACGAGATCGAGATGCTCACCGTCGAGATCGCCAATCAACGCAAAATTCCGCCGGCGGCCAAAGAGGCGGTGCTGGGCGAGTTCGAGCAGTTGATGGCCGCGCGCGAGTTCTATACCCAGGGCGGCATCGAATACGCGCGCCGCTTGCTCGAGCACGCCGTTGGGCCGCTCAAGGCGCTCGACGTGTTGGCAAAGATGGGCGCGAACCTCGATGCGCAGCCGTTCGCCGTGGCCCGCACCTGCGAGGCCGGCCAGTTGGTCGCCCTGCTGCACGTCGAACAACCGCAGACGATCGCGCTGGTGCTCGCGCATCTTACCCCCGAGCGGGCGGCATTGGTCATGCAGGCGCTTGGTCCCGAGGTCCAGGTCGAGGTGGCGCGTCGGCTTGCGCTGCTCGAACGTGCCTCGCCCGAGATCATGCGCGGGATCGAGCAGATCCTCGAACGCAAACTCGCCGCCATGGCCGGCAGCAATACAACGCATGTCGGTGGCCTCGAAGCCCTGGTCAACGTGCTGGGCAAGGTCGAGCGCGCCACCGAGAAGTCGATTCTCGAGACCATGGAAGTCCAGGAACCGAACCTCGCCGAAGAGATCAAGAAGCGGTTGTTCGTGTTCGAAGACGTCGTGCTCATCGACGACCGCGGCATGCAGCGGGTGCTGCACGAGGTCGATCCCCGCGATCTCGCTGTTGCGCTCAAGGGCGTCACCGACGACGTGCGGGTGAAGTTTCTGCGCAACATGTCGAAGCGGGCGGCGTCCATGCTGCAAGACGAGATGACCTACATGGGCCCGGTGCGCATTCGCGACGTCGATGTGGCTCAGCAGCGCATCGTCACCGTCATCAAGAACCTCGATGCGCGCGGTCAGATCATGATCTCGCGGCCGGGCGACGACGACCTCATCGAGTGATCCTGCGGCGCCGCGACCGCACACGAATCGGGATGGCCCTGTCGGGCAAATACATACGGGGTATGTATATTATTGCCTGGTTGTTGGTGGCCGGTCACTGCCTGTCCGCGGTCGCGCTGGCGCGCGGCCGGCCGACGTCGGCGACGGCCTCCGCGGCCATCGGTTCGGCGGCAGCACACCTGCCGCTCATTGACATGCACGCCCACCTCTACGTCGGCGACGATGACGCCGAGGCGCTGCTTGGCAGCCTGGCGCAGAAGGGCCGTCTGACAGGCAGCTGGGCCCGGAAGATCGGGGCAAAAAGAGACGAGTCAGCACCCTTATAGATAGAACTGCTTGAAAGGCTTGCGGTATTCGTCTTTCAGCTCATACTTTATTATCATCTTCTCGGGCAATACCTGAATCTCTTTCACCGACTGAGAGAATAGATACCAGATGAAGCCTCTGTCCGGAAGCCTGTACCTGTCCGGCAGGGTGGAGGTGAACTCGGACTCTCCCAGGATGTAAGTGCGCAGCATCTCGCTTCCTGAGGCGAAGAGGAAGGGAAAGCTCACATTCTCGATCTCCCTCTGGCAGGAGCCCTTCAGCCGCAGTCGCTGTGCCAGGAAATTCAGGTAATCATCCTTATTTACCACCAGCTCTCTTGTCTCGCTCAATCGGAATCACCCTCCTGGGACTGGCTGGGATATGAGATAAAATTAATCGTCGGTCAGTCAGCGATTTGCCTGATCTGGTCCCCCTCATCCGGTGTTTGCGACCTCT
>CAZADH010000472.1:0-2953 GCA_964483805.1 uncultured bacterium | reverse complement strand
CGCAACGCCCCGTGTTCGACCGCAGCGCCCTTGCGGCGATGAATGCCCACGGTCGGGGCTTGCGCGTCGATGCGATCGCGCCGGCGCGGGGGCCGCTTGACCAGGCCGCCCCCAAGCAGTTGCGCTGCCTTTGCCATCTGGCCGCCGCCCCCGAGGCAACGGCGCTGGCCAAACGTATTGACGATATATTGTCGAGATACCGCATCAAGCATCTGAAACGGTGGCAGGGCGAGCAGTTGCGCTGGGAGATCCAGAGCGGCCACGCCAAGAAGTGTGGCCTGGTGCTGGTGAGCTGGCAACGCGGCGCCGCCACCATCGAGGTGGTCCGCCGGCAGCAGATCGAGCGGCACCTCCTGGGGCAGATCGCTCCCGATGCCGATTTCGAGCTGTCACCGGGGTAGCCCTGTCTCAGGATCGGCAAACGCCAGAGCGATGGCAAAGAGCGGAGCACGGAGCCGAGGTTGCGGCGGACCCGCCCCAAGTGTAACCTGACCACAGCGGCGTTGCCGTATCGATATGCCTCTCTATCATCAAATCGTCACTCCCGAGAACATCGTCATTCGTTACCGCCTGGCCGGTCCCGCCAGCCGGGCGCTGGCGTTCGTCTACGACTGTTTCTTCCAGTCGTTGCTGCTGTTCCTGACCGGCATCTTCTGCATCATTTCGCTCGAGTACATGGGCATGCACCGTTTTCTCCGCGGCTTCCCCGAGGCTCTGACTGCCATCTGCTGTTTCCTGGTTTTCTGGGGCTATCACGTGGTGTTCGAAGTGTTTCGTCGTGGGCAGACACCCGGCAAAAAGACGGTCGGCATTCGCGTGATCAGCGCCGACAGTCCGCAGGTCGATTTCTTTCCATCGCTCACCCGCAACCTGCTGCGCGTGGTCGACTTTCTGCCGTCGTTTTTCGTGCTCGGCGTGACGACCATGGTCATCACGCCCAATCATCAGCGTTTCGGCGATCTGCTCGCGCGCACGCTGGTGATTATCGATACCGAAGCGCCATGACCGCCCTGGCGACCTCGACGACCGCGCCCCTCGACTCCGCGTTCGCCGCCTGCCTCGACGCGCTCGAGAGTGGCGACACGCAGCAGCGGCGCGAGGCGCTCGCCCACCTGCAGAAGATCAACGACCAGCGGGCCCTGGCGGTGGCGCACGGCCTGATCGAGGACCACGACCCGACCATTCGCGACGGTGCCCGCACGTTGTTGAAGCGCTTAACGCGGCGCGGGTTGCGCCTGCGGCGCCGCCCGGCAGCCGAGATGCCGATCAAGCCCGATCCGCTGTTCAACACCTGGGACGCGTTCGACGAAGCCGTGTTCATCGTGCGCAACAATCTCACCGCCGTCTATACCGCAGCGGTCCGTTCCGGGTTGCTCAAACTGTGCGGCGCTTTCGTGCTGTTGCTCATGCCCGATTTTCTCGAAACATCGGGCCGTTCGCTCGACCCCGACATGGCGGTGCTCGGCCCGCTCGTGCTGTTGTTTCACCAGATCTTCTTTCGGCCGGCGATCTGGCTCAACGTCGGTCGGGCCTGCCTGGGCGGCTGTCGCGATCGTGAGGCGGTGATTCTTGCCCGGGCCCCGTGGCCATGGTCACGCATATTGTCGATGTATTTATTCAGTCTCGTCCGCCTGATCGCTTTGGCGTTGCCGTCGGCCTTCTTCATCTTTTCGCTGACCAGTTGGTCGGCCGGCCTCGGCTCGTATCTGATCAGTGGCGGGTTCTTCTTGTTGTGCGCCTGGATCGTCTTCCCGTTTCTACCGATCTGCCTGCTCCTGCCCGACCGCAGTGCCAGCGAGTTTGGCAGCACGGTGTTCACCTTCACCAGCGAAGCGCGGCGCATACTCTGGCGGTTCACCCCGATGTTTTTGCTGATCATGGGTCTGCTCTACGCGATCCTGGGTGGCAACATCTGGTTGATCACCGAGCGGATCCTGGGCGACCGTGCCCTGGTCAGCATCTTCTTCGCGGCCATGCTCGCCGATCTCGCCCTCGATCCGCTGTGGATCGCCTTTCACCTGCTGATCACCCGGCTGATGCTGCGCGCGAGCCGGCGCGAGGCGCAACGGCAGGCGGTCGATGCCGCCCGCGCCGCCGCCAATGATGACGATACCGGCAAACCCCGGGGAGCCGCCCGATGAGCCGCCGCCCACATGTCGCCGGGGGTCGGCAGGCAGCGAAATTCCTGCTCATATTGACGCTTTATGTCGGTTGTATTGCTACGCTATCGGCGGCGATTACGACGGCAACCGAGTTCGACACGCGCGTGCAGAAGGTGCTCGCCAATCCGCGCGGCATCTGCGGGCCGAACGACCTGCCCGAGCCGGCGACCCTGCTCGAGCTGCAGGAGATCGCCCGCGTGCGCCGCCTCAGCTTTCCCGCCGCAACGCTCGCGGTCGACATGAGCTGGCTCGACACGGTAATCAAAGAGATCCAGGCCGAGTCGTCGCCGCAGAAGCGACGCGCGCAACTGGCCATCCTGGCGCAGACCCTCGACGGGGTGCGCCGCGAACTGAGCCGACCGTTCTCGTCGCGTCTGACGCCGACCGCCATGCGGGCGGCGCTCGACCGGGCGTCGCGCCACGTGGCGCCGCTGCCCACCAACGTCAACTGGAAAGCCATCTACGGCACGCCCCAGGCCGGCGGCGGCGGTTTGTATTGCGAAGGTATTGACGGCGAGGTCGTCGCCACGTCACTCGAAGGTGGCAGCGGCACCGGGCTGCCAAGTTCGGGATCCGGCTACGGTGGTGGCACCGCCGGCACGGGCCACAGCAGTTACTCATCGGGCAACCACGCTTCGACCGGCCATGGCGGCTCCTCAGGGTATTCCGGGGGCGCGGTCACCGGCGGTGGTTACCGCGGCGGCCAACCCTCGAGTTCACGCAACGATCCGCCCACCGTCACCCCCGCCCGCCCCGATCCCACGCCGTCGCGGCCCGACCGCGGCCCGCCC
>CAZADH010000471.1:0-2961 GCA_964483805.1 uncultured bacterium | reverse complement strand
TCAGTCCACCGTATCGGGCCGCCCACGGCCCGAGGTCGGCCAACGCCGACCCGACGGCTCGCGCCGGCTCCGTGTGCAGCCGGCGCACCACATTGTCGTAGCGCTGCAGAATCGGTTGCATCTGCGAGGACAGGTCGCCGTCGACCCGCATCAACAACTGAAGCTGGTCTTCGCGATACTGCCGCACGAGCAGCGCTTCGCGGTCGTTGCGATCGATCAGGGCGGTGACCAGCAGTACCGCCAGCGGAATCGCCCCCACCAGCACGAAGCCGCCGATCAACCGGGCCCGCAAACGCAGGTGGTCACGGGCCACGCCAGCCGCCAAAGCCAACCCCACCAGCACGGCCAGCCCCGAGCCAAGCGCAACCGCGATGCGCAACTGGACCAGCGGCAGGCGGGACGGCGCCGGTCCCGGGGCGACAATGAGAAGGCGCGCGCCGTTCTCGGCAATGTGCACGGCCGCCGGCCGCCCCAGCAAAACCATCTCGTGCACCCCGACCTCACCCCGAGCCAGCGCCGGCACCAGCATGGCCGACAGGGAAGCGGCGAGCGGCCGCAGTTGCTGCGGTGCCAGGGGGTCCTGCCAGGCCACCACCCATCGGGGCCCCAACAGTCGCTGGGCCTCACCCACGGCCCGATCCAGGAGCGCATCGCCGGCGATGCGGCCGCGGTGCACCACCAGCAATACATCGCCAATACACGCAGCCCCTGGCGTCGATCCCATGGCGTTGCCGGCATCATTTTTGGAAGGTAGGCGCCACCAGCCGCCCCACGACAACCGATCGCCATTGCGCAGATCGACCAGGCCGCCGGGCGCCGCGGCGATCCGCCCAGCCGCCTGCGGATTGCCGAGAAAGCGGCTCACCAGGCGGGCATTCGCCGACGCCGCTGGATCTTTGATTGCCCGCAGCGCCTGCTGCGCGGCATAAGCCGACCGCGTCGGTCGCCCGGGCAGGGCGACCAACTTGCCCGCCCCGTCAAACAGGTAGATCTCGAGGGCACCGCCATAGGCCGCCTCGAGGCGGGCGAGTCGACCCCGCAACCGACCTGGATCGAGACCGCGACCGACGAGGCGGCGACAGGTGTCGTTGATGCGGCCGACCGGGGTCGCCAAGGTGGCCACGCGGTTGAGGACGGCGGCCAACTCCTGCTGCTGATCGCGGGCCGCATCGAGCCGATACCGATCGGCCAGCAGATCGACGAGGCTCCACGCCAGCACGCCCGGGACGACCGCAAGAGCGACAATCGTCGCCAGCGTTCGCAGCCAGGTCACCACAGCCGGCGTGCCGGCTCCTACTCGCGGTGGGCGGCGCGGAAGGCCCGCATGGACCGCATGGCGGCAACGAGCTTCGGCATCAGGACCGCCTTCGACGCGGCCGCCTGGCGCGTCAGTGCGGCAAAGGCGTCGTCAGACAACACGGCGCCGGCGCGCAACAACGGGCGCAGATAGCCGTCGGTCAGCGAGGGTGCGTTCGGGGCGCGACCGAGCAGGGCCCGTTCGGCGGCCTGCACGTCGGCAGCAGCCTCGAGACGATCATACAATGTATTGCTCTCGAGCACCTTGCGCACGGCGGCCCACGCATCGATGCGACCGGCACCGCACTGATTGTCGGGACCCGGCGGCGCGATGTCGACCGCGGTTTCGCGGGCGATGCGCACCAGGTCGGTCACCGGCAGGCGCGGATTGGCCTGCAGCATCAGGGCAAACAGCCCGGCGGCGTGCGGCGCCGCCATCGACGTGCCGCTCATCTTCACCCAACCGCCCCGGTGCCCCGCCGAAACGATGCCGGTGCCGGGGGCCGCCACATCAGGTTTCACGTAGGTCTTGCCGTCCCACTTCGCCGGCCCGGTGCTCGAGAACCAGGCCAGACCGTCGTTGTTGTCGATCGCCCCGACCGCAAACGCGTGCGGGAAGTTGGCCGGCACGCCGACCTTGCCGCCATCGTAGCCGTTGTTGCCCGCGGCGAAAACCGGCACGATGCCGACCTTGCCCCAGTTGGCGACGACGTCCCAGAACAAACGGTCGGACACATTCGCCGAGCCCCACGAATTGTTGACCACCCGCGGCGCGTCGTTGGTCGCCGGGTCGCCGTCGGGGTCCATCATCCATTGCATGGCGGCCATGATCTCTTCGTTGTAGCCGCCACCATTCTCGTCGAGCACCCGTGCCACCAGCAGTTTGGCCCCCGGGGCCATGCCGACCCGCTGGTCACGCCCGACGATCGTGCCGGCCGTGTGCGTCCCATGCCCCTGATCGTCGTAACACCCCGTGGCAATCGCGGTCGGCGAGGCCGTGAAGTCGCGAAACCCGACCACCTGCCCCTTCAACACCGGATGTTCGGCAAACACCCCGGAATCGAGGTGGCCGACGACGATGCCGCTGCCGTCGATCTGCAGGTCACGCCAGACCCGCGGAGCGTTGGTCTTGTCGACCCCCCACGGCGGCACGGTCGCGGTCGCCGTGTCTTTGTCGTGCGACGGCAGGGCCGGGGTACCCGGATCGACCCAGATCTGGTAAGTCACCGGTTCGATCGAGAGAACATCGCGCCGTTGCCGCAGTTGCGCGATCTCGCTCGCGGTCAACGTCGCTGCCACGGCATTTGCCGCCCACAACATGCGAGCGCGGACATGCGGACCGGCCTGGGTGCGCGCCGTGCGCCAGTGCGCCGCCGTTTCATTGATGAGTTGTCGGAGGACGGCCGCCCGGTCGGCAGGCACGACCGGCATCGTGGGGTCATGACGTGGCGCAAGACCGAGCGCTGCCGCCGGCTCGCCGACGCTGCGGAACTGCACGATGACGCGTTGGGCCGATCCCGGGGCGGCAAAGGAAACCGTTACGCAGATCAACGCGACCACGACAGCAGACACCAGTGAAAGAAGCGACGGACGTAACGTCTCACTTACTGGTGGCGTTGACCGGCGAAGTTCGGAGGCCGCACCGCGGCCGAACGCGGGGTGTGA
>CAZADH010000470.1:0-2968 GCA_964483805.1 uncultured bacterium | reverse complement strand
AGTCGCTCGCCGCCACTGACGCTCAGGCGGGACAGCAACCCGAGCGCCGGACTGTCGATCTGCGCCAACGCCGTGACGGCGCCGGCCGCGCCGTGCGGCAGCACCGCGGTCCACCGGGCACTGGCCGGGTCGAGACCGGCGACGTCGAGAGATGTAAATACTTGAGAAATACCTTTTGTCCACGACCGCCCGACCAACGAGGTGCCCTGGCCCTGCACCCGCACGACCGTATTGGTGGTCGCCGCCGCCTCGCGCAGGTGCTGCACCGCCAGGGTCGGCAACAAGGGTGAACCGGTCGCCGTCACCGCGGTGCCGGCAGCCGCCAAGTTGGTCGCTGCCGACGCCAGCGCCGTGCGGACTGCCGTCACGAGCGCGACCGGCGTGAACTGCACCTGATCAGGCATTGCGGCAAGTGCCAGCAACACCTGCGCCGCGAGGTCGTGCGTCAGCCCCGAACCGGTCGGTTGCACCGTCACCGCGTTCGCGCCCGAAGCCAGATCGGCCGCCCCCTGAAAATCGGTCAGCCCGGCAACCGTGGCGCCCTCGACGCGAACGCGCACCACGAGCGGACGCACCGGCAAACCGCTCACCTCGATGCTGGCGTTGCCAGCGGCGTCGACCGGCACCGTCACCGTCCGCGATGCGAGCGCCGCCGTGGCCGGTTGCCCCGGGAACAGGCTCAACAACCGGACGACGACGAATGCCGCCGCCGCCGTGTCGGCGCGCACCGAGAGTCGCGGCAAAGGACCACGCGCGTTCTGCGCCGGCAGCTCGCCGGCCCCACCGGCAAACGTCAGGCGAATGCTCGCGGCGCCACCGGCCGGGGTGCCGGTGCCCGGCGGAGCGCTGATCTCGCCCGGCGATACCGGCGTTGCCGTCGGGTTGTCGGTGGTGCCGCATCCGGTCAAGCCAAGCAAAGCCACGAGCAGACAGGCGATGCCCCAATGAATGCTCAGCCCTGGGCGAGACCCACGGTTTCGGCGACCGTCGAAGTCTTGCAGCGAGTGTGGGCAACCCCGTAGTCCTGCGCCCATCACGGGCGTGCGCGCGGTAACGTTCATGGTCGATGCTCCCTTGCTGGTCTCGACATCCATTATAATGGTAAAGCTGATTCCGCAGCGACCCCGGGCATGCCCGGCAGGAAGGGAGAGCACCAATGCCCACCGGCAAATCGAGACCTCTACGCCCCACCCTGGCCGGCGCCGCCCGCATCGTCGCCTCGGTTCGGGCCGCCACCCGCGCGGGTTCCAGCCGCCGTCGCCCGGAATCCACGCCCGCCGCCGCTTGTGATCGACGGGGCGATGACGCGGCCCAACGCTGCGACCAGCCCAGCGGAATCCCCATGACCGGCGAGCGGTTGCGCACCCTCATCATCGCACACACGGGCGCCTTCGAAGACCTGCCGTTCGGCCCGGGAACCCTGGTGTACAAAGTGGGTGGCAAGATGTTCGCCATCGTCGGCATGGATGATCACCCGCTCGCGGTCTCACTCAAGTGCGATCCCGGGCGCGCCTCGGTGTTGCGCGCGATGTATGCGGCAATTCGCCCCGGCTATCATCTCAACAAACTCCACTGGAACACAGTGACTCTCGATGGCACTCTCGCTGAGTCGCTGGTCGCCGACCTGATCGATCACTCCTACGAACTCGTGTTGCGAAGCCTGACCCGCGCCGAACGCGACCGCATTCTCTCAGAGAACGCACCATGAAACCGGAACTCACCCAACTCAAGAGCTACCCAGCCGACACCGTGATCTTTCGCGAAGGTGATGCGGCCTCAGCGGCGTTCATTCTGACCCAGGGCCGGGTCGAGATCAGCATTAGCGACGGCAGCCGTTCTATCGTCATGGCGGAACTCGAGCCGGTGAGCGTGTTCGGCGAGATGGCGTTGCTGTCACGCGACGGCCGCCGCACGGCCACGGTGCGCACGCTGACCGCGACCAAGGCGGTGCTGATCACCCGCGATGACTTTACATCGTATGTCGATGCGTCACCGGTGTTCATTCGGGCGGTGCTGCAGGCACTGGTCGAGCGTTTGCGCCAGACCCGTACGCTGATCATGGGCAGCAACGACATTCTCATCAGTGTCGCCGAACTGGTGACCATGATGGCCGAACGCCACCAGACCGGCATTCGCGAGTCGCTGTTTGCGGCGCACGCCGCCCGGGCCCTCGGGATCGACGTCGCCCGCGTCACCGACGCGCTCGATGTTTTCGAGCGGGCGCACCTGCTCAACCGCATCGACGATGGCGAAGGCACCTTTGCCGTGCCTGATCCCGGAGGGTTCATGGACCGAGCGATGCGCGTGCACCAGGCCGTCTCGTTGCACGCCGCCGCCGCCGGGATGACCACCGGACTGCCGGGGTAAGCGCGCCTACCGCCGCACCGTCGGGGACGCAGCGGCATCCCGGTCATCGCCTTCGAGCCAGTATCGTGCGACATCGTCGCGGGATTCATGCCAGATGCCCCAGTTCAGCCATGATCAGATACCGTCCGGTTCGGCTCAACAGGCTGGTTAGCACAACGATCAACGGATTGAGGCGGTAGATACCGGCGACCCGGCAGGCACAGCGCTGTCTGCTTCTCGCGGATCTCAACTGAGTTGAGTCGTACGTCCCCGAAATCCGCCGGTTGACTTGCCCGGCCTGCTTGGGCGACCATGAGACCAATGATGTTCATTGGTGCCAATCTCTCGCGACGATCCACGGGCGGTGCCCAACGATGCCCGGCAGTCTCCAGGCGCAACCGCGGCTTCTCGCTCATCGAGATGCTCGTCGGCATCACCCTCTTCGCGCTCATCTTCATCCAGTTGCTCAAACTGCACTCGGAAGCCAACATGCCCATGCAGGCGATGATCCGCGATTACGGTGCCGTCATGAACCTGTCGCAGCAGTTTCTCAACAGCATTCAGAACGACATCATGGCCGGCGATCTGCCCCCGCTCAACGGCGAGGTCGATGTCACCGAAG
>CAZADH010000469.1:0-3031 GCA_964483805.1 uncultured bacterium | reverse complement strand
GTGCACGCGGCACCGACCTTTCACGGTCGCGACCTGTTTGCGCCCTGGGCGGCCCGTATCGCGGCCGATTCCGCGGTGCTGCAGCAACTCGAGCGGCGGTCTCCGGCGCAGCTCGCGCCCTGGGCCTGGCCCGATCCGGTTCGTGACGACGGCGTTTGTATCGAGGCCACCGTGATCGGCATCGACCGTTTCGGCAACTGCCTGACCAACGTGCCCGCCGGTTGGCTGCAACATCCCCCGACCCCCGGATTCTGGCGGGTGGCGGCGGTTGCCGCCGCGCCGGCCACCTGGGTCATCGAGGGTCTGGCGCAGACGTACGCCGATGGTGGACCCGGGCGGCCGCTGGCCTTGATCGGCAGTCACGGGTTTCTCGAGGTGGCCTGGCGCGAAGCCAGTGCCGCCGAACGTTTGCAGATTCGCACCGGCGATCGCATCGCGGTGCAGTGGGAGAACCGAACATGACAAGAATGCCTGCAGTAATCCAGGTCGCGGTCCGCTGGGGCGTCACGGTGGCATGCGTTGTATTGCTCACGCTCGTGTCTGCTCCGGGTGCCTTTGCCCAGGAGATGACGGTCACCCGTCTGTTCGATCTGGTCGAGAAACGATCCGACAAGATCGACTCGCTGATCGCCGATGTCATCATGTACCCCGCCGGTTCGACGGCATCGTTTCCGATGCGGATGATGATTCAATCCCCCGACAAGTTCTCGATCGATTTCGGGGTGGGCGGTGTGCAGGTGGTGTTCAGCGGCGAGAAACTGTGGTTGCACATTCCCGTGCTGCGCGAGGTGTTCGTTCTCGACTGTACGTCGGCCGAAGGGTGGGCCGCCGTGGCTTTTCGCGACTGGATCAACCCCAAGCAGATGATCACCCGGGTCACGCGCACCACGCTGGTGACGATCTTCCAGGTGGCCATGGTCGACCCGAAGGTGTGCCCCGCGACCAATGCCTACGTGCTCAGTTTCGTGCCGCACACCGGGTCGGTGTTCAAGCGCCTGTTCGGCATCGGCTCGTACACCATGGCGTTCGACCGTGGCAACTTCCTGCCGACCGCCGCCTGGGAGTACGCTGAAGACGGCTCGCCCCGCGGGCATCTCGATGTGGTGCAATACACGATCAATCAACCGATTCCGCGTGAGTGTTTTGTATTTCGACCGGCTTCCGGCACCCTGGAGGTGCCGCTGGCCGAAGTGGTGACCAACAAGCTCGAGCAGGGGGCCGATCTGCTCGGCCATGGCATCGATCTGTTGTTGCAGCGCCTGCGCAAGGATCTTGGCGAACGGGGGAAATGACGCAATGGAACCGACGCTTTTTCGCCACACGCTCAGCGAAGAGGAGATCGCCTCCGGCACCCTGAAATGGACGCCTGCCGATGACGAGACGCTGCACCGCCTGCTGCCGGGCGCGCTGATGTTCGACATCGAAATGGAAGGCGTGCGTCTGGCCAATCTCGCCCCCGAATGGGACCGCCGCGAACTGTGCCTGGGCGAGGTGCTCAAGAAGGCCCGCCCCGGCCTCGAACTCGTCATGCAGACCGGTACCGGCGAGTTGCAGGGCGTTCTGGTGGCCACGCTGGCTGCCCCCAACGACGGGCTGACCGTGCGCAAGAAATTGAGTCTCAATGAACTGCGCCACCGTCGTCTGCGTTGGTATGCCCGCGACGAACTCACCTACCGGCAACTGTTCCCCGAGAAGGGCAGCCTGACCGTCCAGATCGGCGACGAGGCGCTGCCCAACCGGGTTCCTGACTTTGAACGGCGCTTCCTGTTCGTCGGCGAACCGCTGTGCCAGTTCTCGCCGGGTGACATTCTCGTGCTCACCCGCCGCGATACCATGGAAGGAACGATCGTTGCCATCACCCGCGAGAACCGCGCCCAGCAACTGCAAGACGCCGGCACCGCTCTGCGCAGCCTGGTTGCCCGCTTGCTATCGCGGCCGCTCAAAGATTTCAACGAGGGTGAAGTCCGTGCATTGATTGTATTGCTCGATGAAAACAAGACGCTCTGGGAGCGCATCGTCCGGTTGCAGGATGAGAACGAACGCCTCAAAGAACAGGTGGCGACGCTCGAAGACGTGTTCTCGCAGTTCGCCGCCAACTCGTTCTTCGGCTACCGCCGCGAGTTCGAAACCTGGGTCGTCGATCACCTCGGTCGCATCGAGCGGGGTTTGCGCCTGCTCGCCGCCGATGTTCCCGTCACCTGGGAAGACGGCAAGGAGCGCCGTATCGACCTCGTCTGCCAGGACCGCAAGGGGGGCCTGGTCGTCGTCGAGATCCTCTTCAACCCGTCGGCCGAAGATGTGCCGCAGATGTTTCGCATGATGGCTGGTCTGAAGCGCAACCTGTCGGTGGTGGCCGAACATGTGCGCGACCAGTTGCCGGTGCCGCCCACCTCGGTACGCGGCATCGTGGTCACCAACAAGGAGCCGCCCCAGTTGGTCGAGTTGTGCCTGGTCAATAATGTCAAACTTTGTTTGATCAACAGCGGTTATGTCGTCGACATCATCGAATAACAAGAACAAGCCCGTCGAGGCAGACTGGCTCAACTGGCTGCGGCGCGAGCGCATGCGCCATTCCACGCGCAACCCCGGTCTGGCGGCGCTGCTGTCATTCTTCGTCATGGGCCTCGGCCAGATCTACGCCGGTCAGATCGATCGCGGCATCGTGCTGTTGTCGTTGCAGATCATCGGTGTGGGCGGCGGTTTCAGTCTCTACCACCGGGGTGCGCTGTTCGAGTTGCTGACCCCGCGCCTTTCCTCTGAACTGATCGTTGCGGCGTCGTTCCTCAGTTGCGTCGTGCTGATCCTCGTCTGGATCTTCAACATCAAAGATGCCTATCAGATGGCGCTGCTGGCAGGGGTGCGCGACTGCTTCGAAATCGAACGGGTCGTGTTGCCCTTCTTGGGTCAGCAGGGTGTGGCCTTGCTGGCCGAGAACGCCGGCGTCGAGCGGTCGGCCCCGACCGGCCACCTGGCAACCCCGGGGATCGCATCGGCAGGTCCTGTCCTCGACGAAGACGACGAACCGCCGGTC
>CAZADH010000468.1:0-3031 GCA_964483805.1 uncultured bacterium | reverse complement strand
ATCAACTCAGCGAGTTGGCGGGATATGGCGAGGCCGAGGCCGGTGCCTCCATGACGGCGCACAATGGAGCTGTCGCCCTGGGTGAACGGTTGGAACAGTTGCGCCTGCAGGGTTGGCTCGATGCCAATGCCGGTGTCGCGCACGGTGAAGCGCAACCGCACCCGCTCGCTCCCGCTGGCTGCATCTGCCTCGCGGGTGCCGCTGACACCCACCTCGACCTCCCCGCGTTCCGTGAACTTCACGGCGTTGCCGACGAGATTGGTGAGGATCTGGCGCAGACGGCCGGCGTCGCCAAACAACCGCAGCGGCGTCGCGGGGTCGATGTCGTAGAGCAGTTCGAGCCCTTTGGCCTGGGCGGGACCGGTCACGGTGTCGAGCATCGCTTCCACGACCGCGACGAGGTCGAACTCGACCGGGGTGAACACCAGTCGGCGCGCCTCGATACGGGATGAGTCGAGGATGTCGTTGATCACGGCCAGCAGCGATTCGGCGCTGTGGCGAATCACCTCGGCGCAACGCCGTTGTTCCGATGTCAATACACTATGCATCAAAATGTCGGCCATGCCGATGATCCCGTGCATCGGTGTGCGGATCTCGTGGCTCATGTTGGCAAGGAACTCGCTCTTGGCGCGGGTGGCCGCTTCCGCGGTATCTTTGGCCTCGCGCAGCAGTTCGTGTTCGCGCTGCAACGCCTCGGCCACCTGGCGGCGATCGTCGAGGCTGGCCCGGAGAGCCGCAACTGCTTCTTGCACCTCGGTTGTGCGGGTCAACATGTCGCGTTCGAGTTGGGCCAGGCGGGTGCGATACTCGACGAGCTCGCGCTGCGCCCGCGTCAACTCAGCGTGCAGACGGGCGTTTTCGCTCTCGGCGTTCCCGCCGTTCTGCTGGTGGGCCAGCGCGGCCCGCAATCGACCCACCGCCGTCTCGAGATCACGGCGGGCCGGCAACCGATAGCGCAACATATTGTATTTATACCTTGCCGCGGCGCCCTCGTGGACGTCAGTTCACCGCAGATACTCGCCGTCGCTGCCGACCTTGCCGGGACCGTCGAGCACGTAGATGCCGGCCGAGTGTGCTTTGACCGGGAATGTGAGGGTGCCGTTGGTCGCCTCGATGACCGCACCGGTGACGGCATCGGCATAGCGTCCGTTGCGCACACCGATCACGGTGATTTGTTGCTCGGACCCGGCCGCCAGGCCCACGACTGCATAGCTGCGGCCATTGTCGAGGTCGCGCACGAAGCTCATGCCCCCACCCCATTCGCGCACATTCGCCATCGGCGCCTTCTGCAACGCGGGTACTGCCCGCCGGATCTGGTTCAGCCGTTGAATGTGGCGCCACAGCGGGTGTTGCCGGGTCGTCTCGATGCGCTCGGGAGCCAGATGGTCGCCGAAATAGGCACGCCCCGTCTGGTCGAGCGTGTCGTCGTTGCCGCAGATGTCTTGCGGCAGGCCGCGCTGAAACGCGATCTCTTCGCCGTAGTAGAGACACGGAATGCCGCGGATGGTCCACAACAGGTTGTAGGCGACCGCCGCCATCCAGTCGTCGCCCTTGAACCGGTACTTGAAGTCGTTGTCGGGGCCGACATCGTGGTTCTGCAGGAAGGTCACCAGCGTGGTGGCATCACCGTAGATCCAGTCCATCGACAGCACCGTCTCGATGCCGTTGAAACAGCCGCGGCTCAGGTTGTCGCGGAATGTCGAGAACAACGAGAAGTCGAGCACCGCAAACCCTGAGTCACCGCCCGAGCGCGGATCGCGCGGATCGTTGCCCAACCGGGTGTACCACCACGGCCGGATCGACGAGGGCGCGTTGTCGCCGCCGAGATCGCCCCAACCGTGCCCTTTGACCAGGCACTCGCCGAACACGAACAGACCCGGCTTGTGTTTCTTCCAGGCGTTCACGTAAGTGAGCAGATCGCCACGTTCGACGTGCTTGACGGTGTCGAGTCGGATCGCGTCGACCCCCAGATCGAGCCACTTCTTGATGGCATCATTCATGTATTGCCGCACGTTGTCGCGACCGGTGGCCAGATCGAGGCAATCCCCGGCCATGTGCTTCGACTGCAACCCGACCGGGTTCTCCCAGTCGCCGCCGCCCATCCAACCGTTCAGGTGATACCACGCCGGGTCGAGCGTGTTGGCATTGGTGCCGAAGAACCTGTTCGGATCGCACTTTTCGTTGGGCACGGTGACCCCGGTCACCGGATCGAGCAGCGGCTCGGTACCGGAGGCGTCGCGGGTGACCCGTTCGCGGAACCAGGTCGGCGCCACCGGGTTGTCGTTGTCCTCGCGAAAGGTGCAGGAATAGTTGCCCAGGTTATCGGTGTAGGGGGCGGTGAACTTCACGCCGGCCTTGCGGAAATACTTGATCGGCATGCGGTCGACCCACACCTGACCACGGATGCCGTAGCTGGAAGAGTGATTGATGACGACGTCTTGAATCACCTTGAGCCCGCGCGCGTGACAGGCCTGAATCAGGTCGGCGTACGATGCCCCCGGGGATTCCAATCGCGGGTCGATGCGGGTCCAGTCGTAGCCATGGTAACCGTGATAGTCGAGCCCGGAACGGTTCTCGATCGGCGGTGTGATCCAGATCGCAGTGAAGCCCAGGTCACGCAGGTAATCGAGGCGGGCGATCAGGCCGGCGAAGTCGCCGCGCCAGTGCGGGTCGCCCGGCTTCAACCGATCGCGACAATAGAAGTTGTTGGCGGGGTCGCCGTCGTAGAAACGCGTTGTAATGACAAAGTAAATCGTTTCGCTGCGGAAGTCGGGTGCCGGCACGGCCGCCCGGCTCATCGCCGCCTCGCTGGCCAGACCGGTGGCGGTGGCAACGGCGGCCGTACTGTCGGTCTCGGCGGCAAACGTGGGCACCGCCAGGAGCAGGGCCGACACGGCAAGCACTGCGAAGCAAAACGCGCGGCGCGCGCCATCGCGGCAACCGCCGCGGGTGCTCGAGATAGGTTGGCAGGTCGAAACCATGGTTGATCCTTTCTCGGGAACGCCAAACACGGCGTCAGTTCGGAGCGTTG
>CAZADH010000467.1:0-3038 GCA_964483805.1 uncultured bacterium | reverse complement strand
AGGAAAGAGATCGCACGAGGAGGCATTCGCCCCCATGTTCAAGAAAGTTCTCATCGCCAATCGCAGCGAGATCGCTGTTCGTGTCATCCGCACCTGCAAACGCATGGGCATCAAGACGGTGGCCGTGTTTTCCGAGGCCGATCGCGGTGCCTTGCACACGCAACTGGCCGACGAGGCCTACTGCATCGGGCCGGCCAGTTCGGCCCTGTCGTATCTCAATATCCCGAATCTGCTGTCGGTTGCACATGCCACGAAGTGTGAGGCGATTCATCCGGGTTACGGGTTTCTCTCTGAAAACGCCAGCTTCGCCGAGTTGACCTCGAAGTGCGGTTTCGTCTTCATCGGGCCGACGCACAAGGTCATCGAACGCATGGGGCAGAAGTCATACGCGCGTGAAATGATGGCCAAGCACGGCATTCCGATCATGGCCGGTACGCTGGGCAATGTCGCCGATGTCGAGGATGCGAAAACACGGGCCACCGAGATCGGTTTTCCGTTGTTGATCAAAGCGACCGCCGGCGGCGGTGGCCGTGGCATGCGGTTGGTGAACAACGCCGCCGAGCTCGAGCCGATGTACAACACGGCAACGGCCGAGGCGAAAGCGGCCTTCGGCGATGGCCGGGTCTACCTCGAGCGGTATCTGCAGAACCCGCGCCACATCGAGGTGCAGATCATGGCTGACCACCATGGCCAGGTGTTTGCGCTGGGTGAACGCGAGTGTTCGATTCAGCGGCGGCACCAGAAACTGATCGAGGAGTCGCCGTCACCGGCCTTGACGCCGACGATTCGCGCCGAGCTGCTCGGCACTGCCGAACGGGCGGCGCGCGCGCTCGAGTACACCAACGCCGGCACCATCGAGTTTCTGCTCGATGCCCGCGGCAACTTCTATTTCATGGAAATGAACACGCGATTGCAGGTCGAACATCCGGTGACCGAAATGGTCACGGGCATCGACCTCGTCGAACAACAATTGTTGGTGGCGGCGGGCGAGAAGCTGAACCTCAGGCCGGCCGCCGAGATCAATCGCGGGTGGGCGATCGAGTGCCGCATCAACGCCGAGTCGATCGACGACAATTTCCGGCCGTCGCCCGGGCTGCTCACGCAGTTCCGTCTGCCGGGCGGTCCATGGGTGCGGGTCGATACCGCGGCGTACCAGGGCTACCGGGTCAGTCCGCACTACGATTCGCTCATCGGCAAGCTCATCACCTGGGCGCCGACCCGCACGGAAGCAATACAACGTATGTCTGTCGCCCTGGCCGAGTTCCAGGTCGAGGGCGTCGAAACGACGATTCCGTTCCATGCGCTGGTGATGCGGCATCCGTCGTTCATCGCCGGGGAGTTTTCGACCAAGTTCATCGAGACGCACCTGAGCCAGTTGCTGGCCGAGGTGAAGCGCGACCGCCCGCTCGAGAAGACGGCGGCGGCCTAGCAGGCGCGGCGGCGCCGGCAGTGGTGCCGGCGCCGGCCAGTCGACAATCGAGGTGCGGCGGCAGTCACGAGAGCCGTTGGTCGCTGCGGCCGGGTCACCTGGGCAAGGGCTGTCATCACCATGAAGACGATGCGACGCGGAAAACCGGGCGACGAACAGCCGAGCCTGTTCGACGACGACGGCTGGGAAGACGTGACCTCCGTGCCCGCCCCGTCGCCGTCGGTCACGCCGGCAACCCCGGCAACGGAGGTCAAGCCTGGAACCCCGGCAACGCAGGCCAGGCCAAATACCCCGGTGACCCGAGCCTCGCCGTCGCTCCCTGCTGCCGGCAAAAACGCAGACGATACCGCAGCCGGCGATGATGATGTGAAGGTCAAGGCTCCGGCATCGCCGCGGAGCGGGCGGAGCCGGCGACCGGCCCAACCCGAGCGGACGCGGCGCGCGGCGCCCGCAGCGCCCGACACGGCTGCGGCCGGCGAGAGTCTGATGGAACGTCTGCGGGCCTCGGTGTTTGCCCCTGGGGGGGCCGGCGCGTCTGCGACTGCGCTCCGCCCTGATTCCGATAACCACGATGATGACGGCGTGCCTGCCGCGCGGTCGCCGGACACCCCGGGCCAACCTCGTATTTACGAAGTAAGCGAGGTGACCGGGCGCATCCAGCAGGTGTTCGGCCACGACCCGGTCCTGGCCGACCTGTGGGTGACCGGCGAGGTGACCAATGTCTCGTTGGCGGCATCGGGCCACCTTTACTTCTCGCTGAAAGACGAGAGGGCGTCGATCTCGGCGGCGATCTGGGCCGGGGTGCGCAAGCGACTCAATGTGACGCTGGCCAACGGCGACAAGGTCGAAGTGCATGGCGCGTTCTCGATCTACGCGGCGCGCGGTTCGATCAGCCTGTCGGTCGACAACGTGCGCAAGGCCGGCCAGGGTGACCTGTTCGAGGCGTTCAACCGGCTCAAAGAAAAGCTGGCGGCCGAAGGGTTGTTCGCGCCCGAGCGGCGGCGGGCGCTGCCGTTTCTGCCCCGCGGCGTCGGCGTGGTGACGTCGGCCAAGGGTGCTGTCATACAAGATATTTATCGCGTCATCCGCCGCCGGTTTCCGAACATGCCGATCCACCTGGCCGCGGTCAAGGTGCAGGGCGACGGGGCGGCGGCCGAGATCGTCGCGGGGATCGAGCTGCTGGGGCGCGATCCCGACATCGATGTGGTGATCGTGGCCCGCGGCGGCGGCAGCCTCGAAGACCTGTGGGCGTTCAACGAGGAACCGGTCGCCCGGGCGATGGTGGCGTGTCCGAAGCCGGTGATCTCGGGCGTTGGCCACGAGACCGACACCACCATCGCCGATTTCGTTGCCGACCGGCGTGCCGCCACCCCATCGGTCGCGGCCGAGTTGGCGGTGCCGGTTAAAGACGAGCTGGCCGCACAGTTGCAGCAGACGACCCGGGCGCTAACCGGGCACATGCGGCAAATGATCGTCGGGGGGCGGCAGCGGTTGGCGACGCTTGCGGCCTGTCGCTTTCTGGTGAAACCGGCGCTGTTGGTGAGCGAGCGGCGCATGACGCTGGCTCAACACGAACGGGAACTCGAGAACGTGTTGCGCCGCCGGCTCG
>CAZADH010000466.1:0-3053 GCA_964483805.1 uncultured bacterium | reverse complement strand
ACCGGGAATCGCCGCGATGGTCTTGGTCGCGGTGGGCGAGGTGATGGCCAGACTGCCGCCGGGCCGCCACCGGATCGTCGTCGGCGTGCCGCCGAGGAGGCGAATCTCGTCGGCCGTCGGGCACTCGACCGCGGTGGCGCGTGCAAACGCCCGCTCGAGCACGACGAACGCCGTGGTGGCAGCCTGTTGCACCGCCAGTTCAGCCGTCTCGGTCGCATACCGCTCGCGCAGGAGCAGAATCGGTCGGGTCAGCGCCGTCATGACGATGCCCAGGCACGCACAGACGATCATCAACTCGATCAACGTGAAACCGCGTTCCCGACGCGGATGACGGCCGATGGGTGACCTCATGGCAGCACCACGCTTCGTTCGTAACTCCGTATCGTGTTGCCCGGTGCCGGCGCGTTGAGACGCAAGGTCAAGCGCTCGCCCGCGGCAATTTTCGCCGGTGGCACGATCTCGAGCACGGTGCCGGCGGGCAGCCAGATCTCTTTGACCAGATTCTCGATGCGCACCGCGTCATACTCCGGATGCACAGCGAAATCAGCCACCAGCCTGTTTTGCAACGACGTGAGCACGTAGAGTGCCAGGTTGTTGGACCGGGCCAGGGTGATCGCCTCGCGGTGCGCCGTGGCCAGCCGGAAGGCGCCCGTCAACATGAACGAAAACAGGGTCAGGGTCAGCAGGATCTCGACCAGCGTCAACCCCGGGCGATGCCGGCGCATCACAGGCCACCCCCGATCAAGCGGAAGTAGGGGCCAAAGACTGCAATACAAAGTATTGTCACCACGCCGCCAACCAGGAGCAGGCCGAGCGTGGCGCCGACGATCTCGACCCGGTCGGGGAACCGCTGCGCAGCGGCGGCCGCATTCTCGGCGCCGAAGCGGAACACCTCGACCGTGTTGGTCTGGGTGGGCAGGCTCGGCCACAAGGGGGCGAGGTCGGCGAGCGCCTCGACCTCGGCGAAACACCGCTCCGGGGCCATACCCTCGGCCAGGGCCCGGCCCGCCTGTTCGAGTTGCCTCCGTTCCTGCGGCGTGGCCCCCTGGGCGGCGGCGTGGCTCACCGCTTCGGCGAGAGGCCGGCCGGCACTGAGGAACAACGCCACCAGCGCCTGGATCCGACTGCGGCCTTCCAGCCGGGCAAAAGTCGGCAGCCCGAACAAGCGCCCGAGCAGGGTGTGCGGCAGTCGGGTCGGTGACCCAACCCACAACGCCATCGTGGCACTGACCGCCAACCACACCAGCGCTCCGGGGACCAGCAACGCCGCCGGCCACGTGGCGGGGTCGCCCAGATACAACATATAGTACAAGGCCGGCAGCGCCAGGTGGTGATCGCCGAACATCGGGGCCATCAGCGGAAACACCAGGCCGTTGAGAATGGCCAGATTGCCGATGGCCAGCCACAGCAACAACAATGGGTAGAGCAGGGCGGTCCGCAGTTGCTCGGCGAGACGATGATGCAATACAAGATATTGCGAATAGCCGGCGAGGATGCGGCCAAGAGAGCCGGACGGGGTCGCGGCGACGAGGCGGGCCAGCAGCGGATCGACGCCGTCGAGCGCGGCGACACTCTGGCCCAGATCGTGACCGCCGGCCACGCGGGTCGCCAGTTGTCCGCCCCACGTCGCCGCCCGCGATGGCGGCATGCGGCGCGCGAGTTGCTCGAGACTGTCGGCCAGCGGGATTCCCGTGCTCTGCGCCGTCGCCAACAATTGCGCGAACGAGAGCAGGTCGGCAACGCCGGTCGGCAGCGCCGGGTTTCGTCCGGTGGGTGGCGGCGCGGTCGGCGATTGGCTCATAGTCCGGTGGCCACCGCCTGCATCCGGATCATCGCCACGAAAACCGTGGCGGTGACGAAGAGCACGGCGCAAGACAATGTCAATACAAGCCCCACTTCGGCGATGATCTCCGCCCGGCGCCGGCGGTTGCGGTGCTGCAACATCAGCAGTTCTGCCGCGTTTTCGGCGACCGTCTCGCTGTCGCGCCCCGACAACCCGGTGGCGAAGGTCCAGGCGACGAGCGGATCGACACCGGCCTCTCGCAAGGGTTTGTCGGCGGGCTGCCCTTGCTCGAGGCAGGCGAGCAGGCGTTGGGCCAGACCGTGGGTGGCCGGCAACACCAGCGGATGGGCGATCGCGCGCAGGGCCGCGGGATGGTCGATGCGCGGCAACTCCGCCAGTGACCGCATGATCTGCACGGTCTCCCGCGTTCCGGCCCCGAGGCGGTTGATCATGTCGAGCACCCAGATGACGAGGGGTGAAGCGACCAGCATCCCCGGCATCAGCAGAAACCACCAGTTGATCGTCCAGTCGGCGATCGCCTGCATGATCTGCAACAACAGCGGTTTTTCGATACGCATGCCGGTCATGATGTCGTTGAACTGCGGCAAGACGAACAACACCAGGCTCGAACAGATGAAGAGAAACACGGTGATCTCAAAAACGATCGGCCCAAGCCGTTTCCAGAACGGCGGCAGCGGCATGGGGGCGAGATTGGCGATCAACACCCCCTTGGCCGGCGTCGGCAGATCGGCCGCCAGCAGAGCGCGAAACCGCGGCGGCAAGGCGTTGCACACCGGTTCCTGTGCTGCCTCCGCCAGTGTGTCGCCGTCGCGGACGGCCCGCTCGATGAAGGCGAGCGCGCGGCGCATCGGCAACCATTGCGCCTGCCGGGCGGCGCCGGCAAACACCTCGGCGGGTGCGGCGCCCTGCGCCAACGCAAGTCCTACGAGCGTCATCATCTCGCGCACGGCCGTGTCGAACTGACCGGGCACCATGACCAACCACCAACTGGCCAGGACGTCGCCGAAACGGTCGCTCATGGTGGTGCTCCTGCCCGACCGCCGGCCAGCACCTCGAGGCGGATCTTCCCCGCATCGGGTGGCCTCAGTGCCGCCACCACCACCTGCGGGACGAGGCGGCGCGGGCCGGCCGTGCCCGAGGCAAGACGGAGTCCGGCAATACCGCGTAAAGATGTTGTCAATAAGTGATGGTCGACGCCCAACTGCTCGCAGCGGGCCAACGCCCCAGCGGGATCGGCCGCGTGGAAGGT
>CAZADH010000465.1:0-3097 GCA_964483805.1 uncultured bacterium | reverse complement strand
TTAGCAGCACGAAAGGTGAACTGAGTTATGGCGAATACCCGATCTGCTTCGAAAAACTCACGCAAAGCTGAAAAGCGCCATGCCCAGCGCGTTCAGGTCAAATCCGAGCTCAAGACGCTCCGCAAGAATTTCCTGACCTCGCTCGAGGGCAAGAAAGTCGACCAAGGCAAAGCCAAAGAGGCCCTCGGGCAAGCGTGCAAGCGCTTCACCCAGGCCGCGAGCAACGGCATCATCCATCGCAACACCGCGAGCCGCAAAATCGGCCGGTTGATGCGCCGCTTCCACAAAGCTTCGCAAGCCAAAGCCTGACGTTGCCTTCGCGCCCCGGCTGACCTCCGCTGCGAGGTCGGTGGGTGCTGTTGGCGTGGGTCGCCCTACTGCGGCCTGCCTGCAACGAACCCCGCGGTCACTGTTTCCGCCGTGACCGCGGGGTTCGTTGTTACAGTTCTGCCGATAACGGCTCGACCTCGAATGGGTCGCCGTGGGTCGGCCGGCCCGGCTTGCCCTGGATCAACTCGATCAACAAGCGCTCGAGCACCAGACGCGCGTCCGGCGGCGAGCTTTTCAGTGCCAGATCGATGCGCAGGAGCCGCGGCCACAACCGCGTCAGTTCGTCGAGCTTGAAGCGCGTCGCCAACGCCAGGTTCTGCGGCTGCATCGGCATCTGCAAGCGCAGCGCTTCGCGCAACGGCGCCGGCCAGCCCGTCGCCACCGTTTTCACCTCGCCCTGCAACCGCTTGCGTTCCTGATTCGACCGGAAGTCGTTGCGCCCGTGCAACCCCGCCAACGCGGTCAAGTGCTGCACCAAGGGCCGGGCCACGTCCGGACGGTCGAGGGCGATCTCGTGCAATACTCTGTATTCACGCAGCGTGCGCACCAGCGCCGACCACACGGCCATCGGCGCTTCACCCCGTTGCCACAGCCCCTGCAACGTCGCCAACGCCGGCCCCAGACGGCGCTGCCCGATCTGATCGATGAGATCGAAGATCTGGTCGTCCCGCGACCAGGCGACCGCCTGGTCGACCTGGGCCCGGGTCACCTTGCGACCGACCGCGCTCACCGCCAGTTTGGCCAGCTCCTGGTGCAACAGTCGCAGGTCGCTGCCGATGCGGTTCAACAACAATTCGACGGCGCCCGCCTCGATCAGGCAGCCCAGGTGCCGCGCCTCATCTTCGACCCAGGCCGGCATCTTGTTCGGAAACGGCGCCCAGAAGTCGAACGCACCCAACCGCTCGCCGAGGGCTTTCTTCAGCGCCGCGCCGATCTCTTTCTCGACACTGCAGACCACCACGGTCACGTCGGGCGACAACCCCGCCGCCAGTCGCGCCCACACCTGTTTGCGCGGCTCGGCCGCCGCTTCTTCCGGGTTCGCCAGCACGAAGAGCCGCCGCGCCTCGTTGAACGAAAAACTATCGAGGGCCCCGATGAACTCGGCCACCGCCCCACTCGTAGCCAGATCGAAGCGCCGCAGGTTGTCGGCACGGTCGGCCTCGGCGATCCATGTGGCCGCCATGCGCCCGATCAACCGCTCTTTGAGAAAATCTTCACGGCCGCCGAAAAAGAGAACGGGCGGCACCGGGCCGCCCTTCTCGATGACCGTCAGCAGTTCCGCACTGTCCATACACGCTGCCCCACCGCCCCTGCGGGTGACGACGCCATCGGGCCGTCGTCACCGCCAGGGAAACATACGATGTATTACACTGCTTTCGCCAAGAAAGCGCGATACCCTTTGACGCTGTAATACAGATCGACTTTCGACAACACCTCGAACGGCGAGTGCAGGCCAAGCACCGGCAATGCGATGTCGACGACGTGCATGTTGAACTGCGCCAGGAACTTGGCCACCGTGCCGCCGCCACCCGCGTCGACCTTGCCCATCTCGCCAAACTGGACCGGCACCTTCTCGCCGGCGAACAGCTTGCGCAGCGACGCAATGAACTCGACATCGGCCTCGCTCGAACCGTATTTGCCGCCGGAACCGGTGAATTTGCAGATCCAGACCCCGTGCCCGAGCAGACCGCTGTTGGCGGGGTCCCAGGCCGACTCGAAGCCGGGGTCGATCGGCGCATTGGTATCGGCCGACAACACCCGCGACTCGCTGACCACATCACGCAGCATGGCGTAACTGGTCGCGCCCACCGACAGTGTTGCCAACATATTTACAAAGTCAAGCACCATGTGCGACTGCGCCCCGCTGGCACCGGCCGAGCCGATCTCTTCCTTATCGAAGAACAGTACCGCCGCCGTGCGCTCCGGGGTCTTGACCTCTTTGAGGGCTTCCCAGGCAGCGAAGACGCAGGCGCGATCGTCGTGACCGAAACCGCCGATCATGCTGCGGTCGAGCCCGACCTCGCGCGTTGGAATCGCGGGCACCACGGCGATTTCCGCCCAGGCCAGATCTTCTTCGACCAGGCCGTAGGCCCGATGCAGATGCTCGAGCACCGCGGTCTTGACCGGATCCGCCTCGCCCTTGACCTTGGCCCCGTCCTTTTCGGGTCGCGCTTTCGGCCGATGGCCGGCAAGAACCTGCAACTCCTCGCCCGAAAAAACTTCGGTCGCCTTCCGGTCGTTCTGCACCTTGCCCGACAGGTGCGGTGGCACGTCGGTGATGGTCATGACCGGATCGTCAGCATCTTCACCG
The DNA here is from genome assembly GCA_964483805.1 of uncultured bacterium. Taxonomy (GTDB): domain Bacteria; phylum Muiribacteriota; class Ozemobacteria; order Ozemobacterales; family Ozemobacteraceae; genus CAZADH01. Next base: position 456 of record CAZADH010000465.1, on the reverse strand, counting down.
ACCACGAATCGCACCGTCTTGCCGTTCTGCAACTGGGCAAAACAGTGCACGGCCAGCGGCATGCCGCACCACTGGTATTTCTTGATGCCGCCGTAGTAGTGGGTCTTGAGCAGCGCCAGCCCGTGTTTCTCGATGAGCGGCACCGCTTTGAGATCGAGATGCGGCACATCGTGGTGCGCCGCGATCAGGTGAATGCCTTCGCTGATCGGCCGCTTGCCGAGAATCGCCATGCCGATCGCACGGTTCTTGCTGACCCAGTACACCTTCTTGCCGGCGGCAACGGGCGCCTTGGCCAACACGCTCTCGAGCGGGACGAACCCGGCCTTGGTCGCAGCCTCGATCAGATGGGTGATCGTCTCGCGCTCGGTGCGACAGGTGTCGAGAAACCGGCGATAACGACCGGCCACCGCCTCGAGATCTTTCAGCTCGCGGGGCGGCAGAACGTCCCAGGCGTTT
>CAZADH010000464.1:0-3121 GCA_964483805.1 uncultured bacterium | reverse complement strand
TTGTCGAACAGTGGCTTTCTCTTCCTCAGCCGACTGTGCGGGTTTGCCGTCTCCCTGGCCGTCACCTTTGCCTTCGCGTGGCACCACGGCCCCGAGGGTCTGGGCCGGTTCAGTTTCGTTATCGCCTTCTTGACCTTGTTCCAACTGGGCGGCAGCGGCTTCGACCAGATTCTCGTGCGCGAGTTTGCCCGCGGCGATCGCAACGACGAGTCGTTGTTGCGCAATGCGGTGGCCCTGCGCGCCGGGTTCGGCGCGATCATGGCGGCCACCGCGGTGGTCGTGGCCTGGATCCTGCGCTATGATGCGACGACCTCGCAGTATCTGCTGTTCGGGGCCCTGAGCATGCCGTTCGGTGCCGGCATGGTGCTCGCCAACTGGTTTCAGGCCCGTCTGCGCGCCGGCATTCTCTTCGCGGCCGACCTGGGCATCGCGCTGCTGCAACTGACGCTGCTCTTCGTCGCCTGGTCGACGCGACAACCCCTGCTCGCGTTCGTCCTGCTCGCCGCCTGGACTTCTGTTTTACAATGTATTGCTTACGGCTGGGCCCGGTCGCGCGTGGCCGCCAGCGCTTTCGGCAGCGGGCCCATGCAACCGAGCGTGTGGCGCGATATCTGGCAATGGTCGTGGCCGATGCTGGTGTCTTACGTTTTCATTTCGCTCAACCTGCGCATCGACCAGGCGCTGCTCTTCACGTTGCGGGGCGAGGTCGAGACCGGCCATTACGCCGCCGTGGTCAAGCTCGTCGAGACGCTCAACTTCGTCCCGGTTGTGCTCATGGGCTCGCTCTATCCGCTGCTCTGCCGCCTCGCGCAGCATCGACCCGCAGCATTCACCCGCTTGCGCAATGCCGTCTTTCTGCTCGTCGGCTTGCTGATCATGCCCGTGCCGCTGCTGGTAACCGCCAAGGCCGGCTGGATCCTGGAGCGGTCTTACGGCAGCGCTTTTCTGGCCGCAACGCCGGTGATGGCCATGCTGATCTGGTCGGAAGTCTTCGTTTTTCTCGGCATCGCCAATTCGCACATGCTCACCGCCACGGGGCTGCAACGATACATCACCGGATTCACCATGGCCGGGGCCGGCACCAACATCGTGCTCAATCTCATGTTGATCCCCCCGTATGGGGCGTGGGGTTCAGCCGTGGCCACGGTGATCTCCTACAGCGGCCTCGGCCTGCTCCTGCAGTATGCCGTCCCGGCCACGCGCCCAATCACCCAAGGTTACCTTTGGCATGGGTTGCTGCGCCCGCTCGTGCCTACGGCACTGCTCGGGGGCGCACTGGCTTACGGCGGCGGCACCACGACATGGGCCGCGATGGCCGGAGGCATCACCGCATACATACTGTGTGCGTATATTGTCTTCTCTGGCGAAATCCGCGCCGCACTGCACCACGCCGCCGAGACGCCAACTACGACCTGCGTTCCCCCGCCTGCAACAACTTGAGGAAGTAGCGCCCGGCGTTGATCAGTTTCTGGGGGCTTTGCAGCGATTTGCGCCCGTAGGTCTTCACGCACAGCCAGGGGTTTTCGACGAACTGCAGGCCAAAGCGCAACAGGTTCAGCTTGCGGATCCATCGTTCGAGTTCCTGCCGCGACATCGCCTCGGTGCGCATTGCGGCCTGCGAGTCGGCGTTGTATTCGTTCCAGTTTCGCGCCTCGATCCAGCCCTTCTTGGCCGCCATGTCGTACAACTCGGTGCCGGGGTAGGGGGTCGCCAGCGAAAACTGCAGGTAATCGGGGCGAACCCGCTTCACGAAGCGCCAGGTCTTCTTCAGCGTGCGTTCAGTCTCGCCCGGCAACCCGACCATCAACGTGAGGTGCACCTTGATGCCCAGGCGTCGTGTCAATACAATCGATTGCTCGGCCGTATCGATATCGAGTCGTTTCTTGATGCCATCGAGAATAGCCTGATCGGCCGACTCGACCCCGTATTTGACCGCCACCATGCCGGCATCCCGGCACGCGACCAGGGTCTCCTCATCGAACAGGTCGGCGCGACACATGGCCGCCCACGGGATCCGCAGACCCTTGCGGCGCATCGCCTCGCAAACCCGCAGAGTGAAAGCTTTGCTGATGTTGAACGTGTCGTCATCAAAGTAGACCGCTTTGAACGGCCATTTCTTCAGACAATGCTGGATCTCGTCGACAATGTCGTCGGGATCGCGGTAGCGCACCTGGTAGTTGCCGTAGCGGGCCACCACCCACACACAGAATGTGCACTGATAGGGACACCCACGCGAGGTGTACATCTGCAAGTTCGGCACCGGCAAGAATGCGAAGTCGTCGTTGTAGCGCAGCATCGGCAACTTGTCGCGCAGCGGCCACGGCAGACTCTTCACGTCGGGGGACGCTCGGCGCGGCTCGCTCACCGGGTTCCCGCCAACGCGATGGATGACGCCCGCGACCCCGGCCACCCCTTCGTTGGCCCGCAATCGGCGCGCCACCTCGGCCACGGTTTCTTCCCATTCGTAGGTCAATCCCAGATCGACAGCCGGGTTCTCACGCAACAACTCGGCGCCCCAACCCGTCATCATCGGCCCGGCCACGGCAATGACACACTCCGGCAACCGCTCGCGCAGCCTGCGCAGAAACGCCATGTCGTGCGGATAACTCGGTGCCACGACCTCTTGAACGTAGAGACCGGGGCGGTGGGCGACGACCCGGTCGAGGAAAGCGTCTGCCGTCTCACCCTCGGCCACGCCATCCCAGAATTCGGCGGCAAAGCCCTGTTTGACCAGCACCGCCGCCGCGATGGCGGGGTGAAACGGGAAGGGAATCCAGGTCGGCACACCCTCCCACGTCAATTCGTTGGTCAGATAGGGGAAGCGGGCCCCGGAACGAATGCCAAAGTGGCGCTCTTCCCGCCACGGCGGATTGGCCACGAGAATCTCGAGTGGATTGGCTCCCACGCCCGGGTTCACGGTATTCATGACCGGCACTATACCACAAAGAGGACGGCCACCGAGACCCCGGCACACCCTGAAATCATCGGCTTGCAGATTGCCCCCACCGCACAACCCGTCTCATCGACACCGGCCCCGCGTGCGTGGTATTAGTCCCAGTGCGCACCGGTTCGGACGGATCAAGGCCCACCCTGCACCAGACGGAGTCCAAACATTACATCG
>CAZADH010000463.1:0-3135 GCA_964483805.1 uncultured bacterium | reverse complement strand
CACGGGAGCCGCTACGGGGGTGGCGCGAGCCACCGGGGGAGCCGATGCCGTTGCGGACGCTTTGGGGGGTGCCGCGGCGGGTGGTGCTGCCGCCGGTGCTGGGGCAGGTGCAGGCGCCGGTGTACTCGGAGCGGCGCTGCGGAAATCCTCGGGTTTGAGGGGCCGGACCTCGACCTTTTCGATTTCGGAAATCGACTCGATTCCGCCTTTAACGTCTTCTGGCTTGGCCGGCCCGAGCAGCACCATCTTGAACGACAGATCGAACTTCTCTTCTTCGATGTCTTTCGTGTCGGGCACCGCTTTGACGATGTCCATCTGCAGCTCTTCGAGATTGCGACAGACCATGAAGGCGCGCGGCGCCTTGAGCATGCAGTCAGGAACGAGGAAGACCTTCATGAGCAGGATGTTGACGTCGCGTTGGGCGGCTTCGAAAAGCAGTTGCATTTCGAACTCGTTCATCACGATGTCGGTCAGGTCTTGATCGGCTTGCGGCGCGTCACCGGCGGCTGGCGCCTTGACCGTCGACTTGGTGGCGGCGTCGGCGGCGGTGATCTCTTTCTTTTTCGCTTCCGGAACCGAAGCGGAGGGCTTGCCACGGCCTTCGGCGGTGTCGCGCAGTTTGCGGGTGATCGTCTCGAGATCGACGCCGGAGTCGGTCGCCGAAATTGTGTCGTTGACGAGCGCGCGCAGCACATCGAACGTTTCGAAGAGCAGGTCGATGACGTCTTGATTAACAGAGATGGCGTTGTTGCGCAGCTTATCGAGAATGTTTTCCATCTCGTGGGTGAGCTGGGCGACCTTGTCGAACCCCATCGTCGCCGACATCCCCTTGAGCGTGTGGGCGGCGCGGAAGATCTCCTGGATCGCCTCCATGTTCTGGGGTTGCTGTTCGAGCGTCAGCAGTTTCTGGTCCATGAGGTCGAGGTTCTCGCGGGAACCGTCGACATACATGTCCATGTATTGTGACAGATCGAAATCCAAAACCAACCCTCCTCGAACAGCGATAACAACACCGCCGCGTCAATAGACAACACGACCGTCGCCTCGATGCGGGCGAAGGTCGGCGGCGCGGCGCCTCAACCGCACTATCCTACATTGTTATCGGCCGGTTGACCATGCGCATGTTAGCCGGGACCGCATTTCGGTGCAAGCCAATCGTGGCCCGGCCAATCGTGGCCCGGCCAATCGTGGCCCGGCCTGTCGCGGCCCGGCCAAACGTGGCCCGGTTGTCATTGTGCGCCCGACTTTGCCGATCGCCCGCGAAAAGGGGCGTCAACGAGGGGCAGCGGGCTTATCAGGAGCGAAACAGCGTATTGATGAAAAAGCTCGGGTTGGCGATCTGAATGTCGTCGGGGACGTTCTGGCCGTTGGTGAGATAAGCAAGCCGGGCCCCCGTTTCGAGCAGCAGCGCCAACAACGGGCCGACGCTGTCGGTTTCATCGACCTTGGTGAAGATAACGTGGTCGTAGCCGACGGCGCCGAAGCGGCGCTCCCGGTCACACATGTCGGTGTACTTGGTCGTTGCCGCCAAGGCGAGGTAACGAACCGCCGTGGGGATGAGTGTGAGCAGTTCCTTGAGCTCTTCGAGCTCTTTCTTGTTGCGCTGGCTTTGTCCGGCGGTGTCGACGAGGATCAGGTCTTTGTCGGCATGGGTCTGCAAGGCCGTCGTCAGGTCGGCGGGGGTCTGGATGATCTCGAGCGGGACCTCGAGAATGGTGGCGAACTGGAACAACTGCTGGGTGGCGCCAATGCGGTAGGTATCGAAAGTGAACAGCGCCAATTTGCGCCGTTCGGCCCCGGTGCTCAGCGCGAACCAGGCCGCCAGCTTGGCCAATGTCGTGGTTTTGCCAACCCCGGTGGGGCCGATGATGGCGGCAATGGTCGGGCCCTTCTCGCTGCGTGGCGGAATCGGCGGGGCAAACTGCAGGCGTTCCTGCAGGGCGATGACCAGTGCCTTGCGCACCGCGTCGACCGAGTTGAGTTGGCGGCCGTTCATGCGACCTTCAACGTCGTGCACCAGATCGTCGACGACCGTCGCCGGCATCTCGATCGTCTCGAGTGCGGCCCGCACTGCGGCCAGTCCGGCCGGCAACGGCGCCGAAACCGGCCGGGTGATCGTTTCGGTGGCCCGGGACTGCAGATCCTGAACCATTTCCATGAGGCGTTCCATGTTGAGCCGCATCTGCTGCATCTCGTCGAGCCCGGGATGCGCGGGACCGACGGGCGTCGGTGGCGTGGGGGCCGTGCTGCTCGGGGTGCGCTTCCGCTCGATGTGTTGCTGCAACAAGTTTTGTAGGACCTTGTCACGGGCCGCCGTTTCCGGATCGTCCTCGCCTTCGTCGATGTCGCGGATATGTCCCGCTGCGCGAGCCGTCGGACCGGTCTTGATGGTTACGCGGCTGGGCGTTCCGGTCGGCAACGGCATGGTCGGGGCGGCCATGGCCGGGGCGGTGGCCAGGGGACGCGCGTTCGGCCCGTAGGCACCGGCCGGCGCCATCCGAGAACCCGCTTGGGCTGGCGAAGACCGTGGCAGGTTCGAGCTGGGGACAACGTGGGGCGGCAGGCCCGGCATCGTCGACGACGGTCCGCCTTCCGCGGGCGGCGGGGCCACGGCGGTCAGTTCGATGACTTCGCGGCTGTAGAGCCCGCCCCAGTCGGAGGCCATGACCTTCTGCGAGGTGATGATCATGGCGTCGGGGCCGAGTTCCGCCCGGGCCTTGATGTATGCCTCGTTGTAGGTGTCGGCCGTGTATTTTTTCATGATCATGCCGTTGTGCCGGGTCATGCGGCGTTGCCCCCCAGACGGCGGGCGAGGCGTGAGAAAAAGCCCTCCGCAGATGGCGCATCAGCGGCCGGTTCGGGGGTGGCCTCGGCACCAGTGGGCTCGGCGAGGCCGACGCCCCACTGATGGTGCACGAGGTCACGGATGCACCGGGCGGCGGGGCTCACGGGGGCGAAGAGCAGCAGGGGTGTCTGTTGCCGCACCGCCAGATACATCTGCTTGTCTTGCACCACGTGCCCCAGGTCATGCACATGAAACTGCATGAACTCGCGGGCAACCCGATGGATGCGGGAGAAAATGTCGTGCCCCTCGGCCGCGTTCTCGGCCCGGTTGACCAGCACGCCGACGCGGGC
>CAZADH010000462.1:0-3138 GCA_964483805.1 uncultured bacterium | reverse complement strand
TGGTACAGATGGCGGGTGCCGGGGTGCAATGGTTGGCCGGCACCGATGCGTCTGGGCGGTTTGACTTCGTGGGACTGCCGCAGGGTGCCTATCAATTGAGCGTCCCCGACCGTCGTTATCGCCTGCCCGGTGGTGTGGTGGCGGTGACGGTGGCGACGGCTGCCGTGGTGCCGGCGCCGGTGTTCACGGTCGTGCCGGTGGTGATTCCGGCATCACCCACCGGCGTTATCTCGTTGCCGGGTGCTTTTGCCGGGCAGATCGTCAAGACGCCGCGGCGGCTCGACGAGAGTGACGAGTCGGGGGTCACCGTGCAGTTGCTGAATGCATCGGCCTCCTTCCTGGGCAGTTCAAACGGTGCCGGCCGGTTCGATTTCGTGGGATTGCCCCAGGGGCAATACTGGTTGTCGTTCCCAGACGATCGCTACTATTGGCCGATCGGGTCGGTGGCGGTGACCGTGGCCACCACTCCACCCGGTGTATTGGCGGTGTATGCACTGTCGGCCTTTGCCAGTGGTGCTCCGGCGTCGGCACCGGCCACGGCAACCCCAACCGCGGTGCCGTTGGGGGCGTACGCGGGTCTGGTGGTGAAGAACCCTCGATTGCCCGGTGAAGTCGATGATGCCGGGGTGTCGGTGCAACTGATGAACGCGTCGGGTTCGTATGCCGGCACCTCGCGGAGTGACGGGCGCTTTGATTTTGCCGGCATTCCCCAGGGGCAGTATTGGCTCTCGTTCCCCGATCGCGACTACCAGTGGCCGGCCGCGTCGGTTGCCGTGATGGTGGCGACTTTTCCGCCGGGCATACTGTCGTCATACACTGTATTTCCTCCGGGCCTCGTGCCGACCGGGTTCTATGCGGGGACGGTGACGAAGACTCCTCTCGTGGTCGGTGAAACCGACCATGCCGGCGTGATCGTGCAGATGGTCAACGCGTCGTACACGTTCACGAGCAGCACCGATACCTCGGGCCGGTTTGACTTCCGCCAGATTCCGCTGGGTACGTACTCCGTCGTGTTTCCACCGGCTCGGTACATGTACTGGTCGGGGATGACCGCCGTGACGGTCCTGGCAACGTTGCCGGCGGTTCTGCCGACCTTCGCGGTGACGCCGGTCGATGCGACCGGCCAGGATGTGACGCCGCCCACGGTCCTGACGCTGACCCCCGCCCACGGGGCAGTCAATATCGCCTCGAAGACGCTGCGTATTGTGTTCAGCGAGAATGTATTCGCCAGCACGACAGCGACCATCGCCATCGAGTGCGGGCCGCCCGTGAATGGCATTCTCGAGTCGATGAGCTGTTCGGGGCCGCAGGTGCGGGTGCATGGCGCCGTCGTCGAGATCGAGGTGCTGGCACTGTTCGGTAATACCTGTTTCTACCAGCCCAATGTCCCGGCCGGGGCCTTCGTCGATCGCGCCGGGAATCCGTGCCCGGCCCTGGGTATGGGTAACTGGCAGTTCGGCGATACGACCGCACCCACGATCACGTTTGGTACTCCCACTGTGGCGTTGGCAACGTCGGGGCCGGTGGTGTTCCCCATTCACATCGCGGGGGCCGAAACCGTGAACACCACCCCCGGTGACGTCAGCCTGGCGGTGGCGGGGACCGTGAATGCCACCGCGACGGTTGCGATCACCAGTGGAGGCGCCACGACCCCGTGGTTGATCACGGTGACGAACGTGGTTGGTGACGGCACGTTGAGCGTCAGCGGGTTGGTGCCGGCCACGGTCGTCGACCTGGCCGGGAACACCGGCGTGTTCACCCAGGCGCCGTGGGAACTGCCTTTCGTCTTGATCGACAACACGCCGCCGCAGGCGCCGCGGGTTACCTGCACGCCGCTGCTTGGGTTCGGGTCGTCCCCGAGTTGGACGTGGACCAGTTTTGGTGAGGGAGGGTCCGGATTGTTCCGCTATCGTTTCGGCAATCCAGACTTGGCGACCGGCGCGACCCAGACCACGAGTGTTGCTTACACCGGCATGATTCCGCAGTGGCCGCCGCCCATGCCGCCGGCGACATTTACGTTGTATGTACAAGAACGCGACAACGCCGGCAACTGGTCGCCGTCAGGGATTGCCACCTACGCTCACGCGACGAGGCTGAGCATCTCGACCCTGGCCGGGCCCGCGACAGGGTCCGCCGACGGCATCGGTGGCTCGGCGCAGTTTGCCAGCCCGTCGATGATTGCAGTTGGGCACAATGGAATCATTTATGTTGCAGATTCCAACAACGATGCCATCCGCATGATCAGTCCGAATGGCGAAGTCAGCACGCTGGCTGGGCTTCCGGGAAGTCCAGGCAGTACAGATGGCTTGCGGTCGGCGGCTCGGTTCAGCAAACCGCTGGGCGTTTGTATAGATAGCGGGGGAAACATCTTCGTGGCCGACACCAACAATCACACAATCCGAAGAGTTTCGCCCAGTGGCTATGTCACGACGGTGGCGGGTCAGGCTGGGATGTCGGGTGGCATGGATAACATTGGGACCCTGGCAAGGTTCAATAGCCCGGCAGGCATGTGCATCGATCGTCGTGACGTGATCTATGTCACCGAGAGAGACGGAAATCGCATACGTCGGATTTCTCCTCCTGACTATGCGGTGACGACGGTGGCGGGTTCAAGCGCTGGGACTCCTGGTTCGACCGACGGATTGGGGCTCGCTGCTCGATTCAGTGTCCCTCATGGTGTTGCCATCGACGATGCCGGCATCTTGTATGTTGCCGACACCGGCAATCAAACAATTCGACGGATCGACCTCGATGCGAACGTGACCACAGTTGCGGGTGCCGCCGGTGTTTCCGGTTTTGTTGATGGCGTGCCGATGTTGATGATGGCTCGGTTCTTTTCACCGGTTGGAATTGCGGTAACCAAAGATGGCAGTTCTCTGTTTGTTGCTGATGCAGCCAATTGTGCGATTCGCATGATCCGTCCCATGCAGGACTGTATCACGGTGGCTGGTGCCATGCCCGCAACGCCAGGTACTGTTGATGGGATCGGCAATGTCGCACGATTCAACTTGCCGTTCGGTATCACAGTGGATCAAGGTGGCCGGGTCATTGTAACTGAGTGCAACGGTCAGGCGATTCGCGTGGGCGTGCCGGTGCCCTGACGACAGGCCGACGTCGGCCGGTCTTTTTTCGAGGGGC
>CAZADH010000461.1:0-3140 GCA_964483805.1 uncultured bacterium | reverse complement strand
TACAGCTATCCGCGCCCGCTGACGACCGACGAGACGCGTGCTGCTCTCGCTCGCCTCGATCTCGCGACTGTGGTTGCCGACGAGCGGTAGCGGCGCCCAGCGACCGTTTCGCGATCGCACTGCCTCCCCCAAACCGAGCTGTCTTACTGCCAGCCGTGGGTGGCCAACTCTACAAATTTGCAATGGATGCGGTCATATGAGTAGCATTCTGTGTAGCCTGAATCGTCTGGGTGGAGACGATCTATCTTGCAGGGTGGGGGAAAAACCGTGAACTACAGCTTGACCGCAAAATTGATGATGCTCGTCGGTATCCTGTCACTGTTGTTGGTGGGCTTGGGTGTGTTTTCGTCATACACGGCCTCCGGCCTGATCGCCACGGCAAAAGAAGCCACCGAGCGGCTTACTGAAGCCAAGAAGGTCGAAGAAGCTGCCGTGCACGCCATCGCGCAGTACCAGAATCAAGCCGATCTGTGTATCAACCGCGACCTGAAGTCGATTGCAGATTTTGAAGCCACGGCCAAGAAGTTCGACGAATCCAAGAAGCACCTCGAAGAGATCGTCGACACGCCCGAAGAAAAGGCGGTGCTAAAGACCGTCCTCGACGCCGACGCCGCTTTCGACACGACCTTTCACGACAAGGTCGTGCCGGCCGTCAGACACCAGCTCGAAGGGCGCCTCAAGAAGATCGACGGCGAGGCCGACGAACTGCGGGAAAAGTCAGACGCCGATATCGAGAAGGTCATCGCCGGATATGAGAAGAAGCTGACCCCGATGTTGCAACGGATCAACGATCCGGAACTCACACATTGTATTGACGGGCTGCGCCAGGCGCTCGACTGCCGCTTCGACTTGGCCGACCTGTATTCGCGCCAGGCCGATCTGGTTATCAACGAGAACCTCGACAAAGCCAAGGAGTTCGACGCCGGCGTCGCCGAGATTCGCAAGATGATCGGCCTGCTGGGTCGAGTCGCGAGCACGACCGACGAGAAAGCCGCCGTCAAGCACCTCGAAGAGACGCTGGGCAAATGGGTGTCGCTGTTCACCGACCGGTTGGTTCCCGAGGTCAAGACGATTCTGCGCAATGAGGTCAAGCTCGCTGACGACGAGAGCGACGAATCACTCGAGAAGGTCATTACCGGACTCAACAGCCTGTCGGATTCGCTGACCAAGGAAGCCAACCATGCGGTCGGCGAACTCGTGGCGCATGGCGAACGGGCCACGCGGCTCACGGTCATCGCGGTTGTGGTCGGGATGCTGGCCGGCCTGCTCATCGGATTTTTCATGGCGCACCGCATCAGTGCTTCGGCCAGCCGCATCGCCGTCAGCATCGGCACCGGTGCCCACGAAGTGGCCCAGGCTTCCGAGCAGGTCGCCGAGAGCAGCCAGTCGCTTGCCGCCGGAGCAAACGAACAGGCCGCATCAATAGAAGAGATCAGCGCCTCGGTCAATGAGACGGAGGCGATGGCCAGGCAGTCGGCCGATCACGCCACCACCGCCACCGGCCTGGCCAACGCCGCCCGCAGCAATGCCGAACAGAGCCGCACCCGCATGGACGACCTCAATCGGCAAATGGCCGACATCGCCAAGGCCGGCGCCGAGATCGGTAAGATCATCAAGACCATTGAAGAGATTGCGTTTCAGACGAACCTCCTGGCCCTGAACGCCGCCGTCGAAGCGGCGCGAGCCGGTGAGCAGGGCAAGGGATTCGCCGTCGTGGCCGAAGAGGTCCGCAACCTGGCGCACCGCGCCGGCGATGCCGCCAAGACCACCGCGCAACTGATTCAGGGGACGTCGACCAGTATCGGCCAGGGCGTCGAACTGGCGCAGGGCATGGGCACAAGCATGGCCGAGATGTTCTCGAGTATCGACAAAGTATCTACCTTGTTGTCGGAAATCGCGTCGGGCGCCGAGCAGCAGCGCACCAGCATGGTGCAGATCACCACCGCGGTTGCCGAACTCGAGAAGGTCACCCAGTCGACGGCGGCGAGCTCCGAGGAGTCGGCGGCGGCATCCGAGGAACTCGCCGCCCAGGCCCAACAGATGCAACGCGGCGCCCTCGAACTGCAATTGTTGGTCGAAGGCGGCACGCAGGGCTCGGCCGGCAACGTGGCGGCAGCAACAGCGCCAACGACCCGCGCAACCAAGTCGACCCGAACCTGATCGACGGCCGGTCGTCAACGCCGGCCATCGTCCGTTTCAATCGCGGTCACCCGGGGTTTTGGCGGGTGACCGCTTTGCTTATCGCCGACAACGATGCGCGCGGGTGCATCGCCACCGCGCGCCGGATTGCCAAGAAAGGGCCGGGTTAGTGATTGAGTGACGAGCAGGGAAAGACGCGGTTGCCGACAATCGTCCAGGTCGGCCGCATCCGGTTGCGCACCTCTTTTTCGCACTCGGCGCAGACCAACCGGGCGGTGTTCTGAAAGCGCAGGTATTCACGCTCATCGACGTGGTATTCCTGCATTTTCAGGCAAAGTGGGCACCGCTCGCGCTCGCTCATGGGCCAGAAGTCTATCATACGTCGGCGCTATGTGCCACAGACCGGCACGAACAGCCCATCGCCAACGGTGGCCGCGCCGCTGAAAAAAAGTTGCGACAAGGTAAGTTTGGGCGAAAAGCGACGAAATCGTAAGATAACCAGAGACATTGCCTTGATTTTTCCGTGCCATTGTCTTCCATTTCGACAGGCGCAACGTCGATGAGATATGTAGAGGGTTACGAAAAGAGGAAAACCCACCTGTTGGCCTGAAACATGAGGAGGCACAAGCCATGACCGCACTTCCGGAAATCCGGTTCTGGAGCACTTCTCCGACGATGCGTCCCGGCGACGCGGCCGTGCCGGTGGCGGCCGGGTTCGCGGCGACCATCACTCCGTCCACGCGCAGCAATCATTGCGAAGATGAACGGCGCCGCGACGGCACCGCGCCGCTCACTACCGTGAGCGCGCCAATGACCCCGTTTCGTCGGGGTCGGTGAGCGAAGGAGGCCCAACATGATCAGCAGCACCGTTGCCCGCTCGATCACCGGAACCCGGATCAGTGATGGTTGTGGTTGTGCCGAGAGCCGGCGAACTCCGCCAAGGGAGCGGGGTTCGCAGGCCATGCTCGCAGACTTCGCGTCCTGGTTGCGCAGTGTCAACG
>CAZADH010000460.1:0-3173 GCA_964483805.1 uncultured bacterium | reverse complement strand
TCGCGGGCAAAGAACGCACGCGCCGCGGTCAGATCGACGGCCATCTGCTCGCACAATTGCCCGACGCTCGAAAAATGGGCTTCGGGGCGATGCCACCGGCGCAGATCGATGTGCAGGTGTCGTCCGTAGATGTCGGCGTCGAAGTCGAGCAGGTGGGCCTCGAGCAGCGGTTCACGGGGTGCGAACGTCGGACTGATGCCGATGTTGACCACGGCCGGCCACGGCCCGGGTGTGGCGCCGGCGGCGGTGGCGAAGTAGACGCCAAACGGGGGCAGAACCTTGTTCTGGCCGATCAACGAGACATTCGCCGTCGGCATGCCGAGCTTGCGGCCGCGTTGCTCACCCCTGACGATGATGCCGGTAAAGGCCGGGGGACGGCCCAGACCACGGATGACCTCGGGCAGGCGGCCGGCGGCCAGGTCGGCACGAATGCGGGAACTGCTGACGGCGTGGCCGTCTTGAGCGAACCTGGCGATGACCCGCAAGTGCACACCGCTTTCACCCAGGCGGTCGCGCAGCAGGTCGAGCGAGCCGGCCCGGGCGGCGCCGAAGTGGAAGTTGAATCCGACCAGCACCTCGCGGGGCTTGAACTGATCGAGCACGACGCCCTGTATGAACGCCTCGGCGCTCATGTCGGCCAGCGCGCGCGAAAACGGTTGGATGGCCACCTGTTCGACCCCCATCGCCGCCAGCAGATCTGCCTTCTCGTGTAGGGTGGTGATCACGCCTGGAAAGCGGTCGGGTTCGAGAAGCTGGCGGGGGGGCGGGTCGAAGGTCAGCACGACGGCAGCGGTGCCCAGAGCGGCGCCCCGTTCGTGCAGTTGCTGGATCACTTGTTGATGACCGCGGTGGACCCCATCGAACACCCCAATCGCCAATACGCCGTATTGCACAATATCGGGGTGCGTCCGGTCGAGCACGCGGATGCGGGCGCTGTCGGGCAGCGTCGGTTGCCAGGACAGTGCGGCGGCGGTGGCGGTCGGCGGTGCGTCGGCCGGAAGCACAGCATTGGGGCACCACCGGGCCATGGCGTCGGCGAGAATGCGGCACGGTGCGAGATGCCAATCCGCCGTGATGCTGCCGGGTTCAGCCTGGTCGCGTGGGGGCGCATGTTGGTAGACGGCGAGCAGTTGCCCGTCGTCAGCACAGATCTGCACGTGGCCACGGGGGGCGGTCGCGTCGATGGGTGGCGTCAGCACGTCGGTGTCGCGCAGTTTCATGCCGTTGGCCAGTTTGCGGGCCGCGTCCGCCCGAACCTGGGCGCGCGGAAACGGCAACAAAGCGGCCAGATCGACAAAACTTGCTGGGGGTGCCGTCTGGCCGGCGCGGAGCCGCCAGAAGGGCATGGCATGCCGCAGGTGCCAGGGCCCGACCCGTTCGCGCAGCAAGTACGACAGGTGCCCGCCGGTGCCGAGGCGGTGACCAAGATCGCGGGCAAACGAGCGAATGTAGGTGCCACGCGAACAATCGATGCGGACGACGAGGTCATGCCGGTCTGCGCTCACCCGCCGGGACGCCAGCAGGGTCGCCGCGTGGATGGTGACCGGGCGCGGGGCCAGGTCGACCACCGACCCGGAGCGCGCCAGTTCGTGGGCGCGGCGGCCGTCGACTTTGAGCGCCGAGAAGGCGGGGGGCGTCTGCGCAATGGCCCCGGTGAGCGCGGCGAGCGCGCTTGCGATCGTCGCGTCGTCGAGTTGTGGCGGCAGCGGAAAACGGGCAGTGACCGCCCCGGTGGCGTCATAGGTGTCGGTTTCGGTCCCGAGCGAGATGCGGGCGACGTAGGTCTTGCTCAGGTGCTCGGGGGGAAGGAAGGACAGGAGCTTGAGCCCTTCGCCGACGAACACCGCCAGCACTCCCTGTGCCATGGGATCGAGCGTGCCGGCGTGACCGGTGCGTATGCCGTAAATACGACGTATATCTTCAATAATATCGTGCGATGTGGGTCCCGCCGGTTTGGCGACGACCAGGCATCCGTCGGCGCGGGCGCCGCCCGATAACAGGGCGGCCCGCGCTCGTGCCTCAGGCCGAGCGCGACGGGAGGGCGCCATCGAGAGCGGACAGCAGCAGTTTCTCGGCGTTCGCCAGTGGCCCGGCGACGGTGGCGGCCGCAGCCATGGTGTGGCCCCCGCCGCCGAAAACACGGCACAACTGCTGCACGTCGACCCGGCCGAGCGAACGAAAGCTCGCCTTGATCTTGCCGTCGGGCAGTTCGCGAAACAGGACGCTCACCTCGGCGCCTTCGATGGTGCCCAACTGGTTGATGGCCCCATCGGCATCGGTCTCGTTGGCGGCGAGTTCGGCGAAATCGGCGAGCGTCAGATACGACGTGATCACCTGGCCGGCGAACTTGCATTCGGCTCGCTGCATCACCCGACCGTGCAGGCGGACCCTTTGGTGGCGATTGGTCTCGTAGACGCGGCGGAAGATCGGCGCCACTTCGAGCCCCCGTTCGATCATGCGGGCCGCGATCTCATGGGCCCGAGGCGTGGTGCACGAAAACCGGAAATTGCCGGTGTCGGTCATGATGCCGACGTACAAAGGCAACATTACGGCATGGGGGAGGGGATCCTGGATTTTTGTCAATATATCGTAAAGCAGCTCGCAGGTGGAACTCGCCCGCGGGTCGACCAGGTTGAGCAGACCCTGGCCCTCGACTCCCGGATGGTGGTCGACGTGGACCGACATGGGCGCCGTGCGAAAAAAACGGGTTCGTTCGCCCATGCGGTTGGGGGCCGTCGTCTCGCACAGGAACATCAGTTCGGGGGCGAAGTCGGCCGGCAGATGGTCGGCCAGGGTATCGAGACCTTCGATCCAGGTCAAGGTGGCGGGGAGCGGATCAAAGTTGAGGGTCACCGCCTGCCCGCCGCGGCTGCGCACGAAATTGGCCAGGGCCAACTGGCTGCCGATCGCGTCGCCGTCGGCGTACGGATGCGCGATGGTGGCCAGGCGTCGCACCGGCGCCAGCGCGGTGGCGATCCGGTCGGTCAAGACGCGGCGTTCATCGGCACCAAGGGCCGGGGGACACGTGGAGTGTGCATCCATTGTATTTACTTGTCGGTCCCCGGTGGTCGTTCCCGATCTGGCCCCTCGGTGGGCGACTCGTCGTCGCCGTCGCCGTTGGCGGGGGCGACAGCGTCGTCGTTGCTGCCCGCGGGCCGGTCGTCGCGGATCTT
>CAZADH010000459.1:0-3182 GCA_964483805.1 uncultured bacterium | reverse complement strand
GGCAACACGGTGGTGTTCAAACCACCCAAGCTCGGCGTGCTTTTGTTTCAGCCCTTGTTGCAGGCCTTTCGTGAGGCTTTCCCGCCGGGCGTAATCAATACAGTGTATGGCGATGGCGCCACGGTCATCACGCCGATGATGAGTTCCGGAAGGGTCGACGTTCTGGCTTTCATCGGCACCAGTCGTGTTGCCGACATCATTCGCAAGGGCCATCCCAAACCGCACCGCCTGCGGTGCGTTCTCGGTCTCGATGCGAAAAATCCCTGCATCGTGCTTCCCGACGCCGACCTCGAACTGGCCGTGAAAGAGTGCCTGCTCGGCGCGTTGTCATTCAATGGACAGCGGTGCACGGCCTTGAAAATGCTGTTCGTTCACGCATCGATCGCCGAGAAGTTCGTCGAACGGTTCGTCGCCGAGGTCGAGAAATTGGTGATCGGCATGCCGTGGGACAAGGGCGCCCAGATCACCCCGCTCGCCGAACCCGGGAAGGCCGCGTGGCTCGCCGGATTGATCGACGATGCCTGTCAGCATGGCGCCAGGGTGGTCAACCCTTCGGGCGGCGTCGCCAACGCGTCGCTCTTTGCCCCTGCCGTGGTCTTCCCCGTCGATAAGCGCATGCGCTTGTACAAAGAGGAGCAGTTTGGGCCGATTGTGCCGATCGCCTCTTACGACAAGATCGAGGATGCGATCGACTACGTCGTGGAATCCGACTTCGGGCAGCAGGTCAGCCTCTTCGGTTCAGACGCCGGAGAAATGGCGCGGCTGATCGATCCGTTGGTCAACCAGGTCTGTCGGGTCAACATCAACAGTCAGTGCCAACGGGGTCCCGATGTGTTCCCGTTCACCGGTCGCAAGGACTCGGCAGAAGGCACCCTGTCGGTGTCCGATGCGCTTCGGGTGTTCTCGATTCGCACCCTTGTGGCCGCCAAAGACGGCGAACTCAATCGCAAAATGATCAGCCGGATCACCCGGGAGCATCTCTCGAGCTTCCTCTCGACCGACTTCCTTTTCTGAGCTGACTTTCCGGTCGGCCGGGGCGACATCTCGTCGCGGCCGATCGGGAAGCACTCAGGTCGGGGTCCCCGCGCTGTGCGCGTGCGCCGTGGTCTCGCGTGACTCCGCACGGGCTCTCGACACACCGTAGACCGTGACCGAGGCCAGGATCAGCGCGCCCCCGATCAGCGCAGCTCGCGATGGCACCTCGCCCGCGCCCAATGCCGTCCAGATCGGGTTGAGGATCGCCTCGAGCATGGCGAACAGCACGCCCTCGACCGCCGAGACCATGCTCATACCCAGCATGAACAGCACGTAGGGGATGCCGAGTTGCACAATCCCCATGAGGGCGATCATGCCCCAGGTGAAGCTGTTCCATTCGGTGGCGACGCCCATCCAGGGAGCGCAGGCGGCGACCGCCAGGATATTACCTAATATTACCGCCGGCAGCGCGCGCGTCATGCCCTCGCTGGTCGTGCGGGCAGCGCCAGAGGACGGGGGTGTGGCGTCTGGTGTGGCAGGGGCTTCGACCCGTGACATCATCCGGATGAACAACATGTTCAGGCCGCAGGCGACGCCCGAAACCACGGCGACGACGTTGCCCCAGAATCCGCTTGCCGATAGCTTTTCGGCAAAGAAACAGACCATGCCGACGAGGCACCCCGCCAGCGTCACCCACTCGCGCGGGCGCACCCGCTCCCCGAGCAGGGGCCACGACAACAGCGCGACCCACAACGGCGCGGTGTATTGCAAAAGTATTGCGTTCGCCGCCGTCGTCATCACCGTGGCCTTGATGAAGCAGACCAACATGACCGCGTAGCTCAACCCCTGCGCCCAGACCACGCGGGTGGCCAACGCGCGGAACAGGGCCCGGCCGGCGGCGCCCGTGCCGCCAGCCGCCCAACTCAGCGCGACCCAGAACACCAGCGTCGTGAAGATGCTGCGCCAACCGGTCAGCGCCATGTCGCCGACGTGCGGCAGGTTCTTCACCATGACGCCGGAAACGCTCCAGCCGATGGCGGCGAGCGTGACGAGGATGAGTCCGAGGGCGTGTCTGTTCATAGGTCGCGAGGGAGCGTCATTTCACCCCAGACCCACCCTCGCTGTCAAACGGAATCGGACGACTCCCGGTGGGGCGCGCCCTTGGCCGGTCCTGTTCTGTCGAGCCGGACCCCGGCGCGCTCCAGGAAGGCGATCAACGGCTGTCCAAGCTCTTCGGCGTCTTCGCGCGGCGTCTCGCTACTTCGCCTCGTTGAGCAGATCGTCGATGTTTTTGCCTTCTTGCTCGAGACGCTTGTTGAGTTTGTCTTTGCTGGGCAGCAAACCCTTGCTCTGTTCCTCGGCGATGCGCGATTTCAGTTCGTCGAGGATGGCCTTGCGCTCTTCGGCCGTCTCGGTCTTTTCGAGGCGGGCCCGGAAATCGGCGATCATCGCATCGATGCGTCCGGTCTCAGCATCGGTCAACCGTGCGCTTTCGCTGCCCATGAGTTCTTGAATGTCCTTGCGGCCAAACGTGCCATCTTCGATCAGATCGAGCAGGCGGTCCTGGCTGGGGCGATTGAGGATATCGAATCTCTCGGTGATGAGTTCGAGATCGACCGGGTCTTCGGTATTGTCGAGGGCCATCATATAGATGCGTTGGGCCTGCTCGGTGCGCCGCGAAACCTCATAGAGATAGGCGAGTTGCAGCATCGGAACCCGCTGCCATCGCTGGTTGGCGAACTCGTCCTTGAGTGCGGTTTCGTAGGTCGAGATCGCGCTCTTCAGTTCGGCTGCATGCCGGGGTGCGAGCGGCGGACACAGGCGGAATGCCTGGAACAGGCCGCGCGCGGTGCGGACAGGGTCGCCCCCGCTTGTTCCCTTCGTGCTTTGAGCCAGGGCCCGCTGCGCCTCTTTGGTGAACTCGGCCTGCAATTCGCGGATTCGCTGTTTGTGCGCAGCGAGGCGGGTGCAGTAGTCGACGCCCCGGGCGCGCTCGGGGCGTGCTCGCGACACGAACTCGAAGTTGTCTTTCGCTACGGCCTGGTCACCACGCTGCAGCGCCACCAGGCCGAAACTGAAGCGAAAGATGGCGTTGCGCGGATCGAGGGCCAGAGCGTCGTGGAGCAACACCGCGGCGCTGCCCAGATTGCGGGAGCGGAACGCGGTCTCGGCCTGGGCGTAGAGCCGGGCCGCGGCCGAGGCCGTCT
>CAZADH010000458.1:0-3262 GCA_964483805.1 uncultured bacterium | reverse complement strand
CTTCCCGGCCGGGCCGCCCGCCACGGATGGCGCCGTCCCCTCGAAATCCTAGCACTTTTCAGGGGCGACGGGTTGGACTTTGTTTTTTTCGGGGTTTACAATCGGGCATCGGTCCGCGTCAGCGGGCCGATGCGAATGCGAGATGTCCGGCAACCGGCGTTCGCACCAGGCACGAAGGGTGGCAAGAAGCATGAACCGGCTCGACTGTGTCGTCCTCAAACCCGGCAATCCACGGCTTGCCTATGGAGCGTTGAGCGATTTCGCCCTGACCGCGATCGAACCGCCGCTGTGGGGTGCGTTGCTGAGCGCATACCTGCTTGGGCGGGGTTACCGGGTCGAGTTGATCGATGCCGAGGTCGAGGGTTGGGACCACGACACGACCGCACAACGCGTGGCCGACCTGAAGCCGAGACTGGTCGTCGTTCTCGCGGCCGGGGCCAACCCGTGCGCCTCGACCATCAGCATGGGCGGCGCCCGGCAGTGTCTCGAGGCGTTGCGGCGCCATGCGGAGGCGGCGCGTACCCTGTTGTTCGGCCTTCATCCATCGGCACTCCCCGAGCGGACCCTGCGCGAAGAGCCGGTCGATTTCGTCTGCCAGGGCGAGGGCTTCGCCACGCTTCCCGGCTTGCTCGATGCCCTGCGAACCAATGTGGATGCCGCGGCGGCCGATGCCGCGGCGGCCGGTGCCGCGGCGCCGGGGCGCGGGTGCCCCCAGCCCATCGCCGTTCCCGGGTTGTGGCACCTGTTGCGCGACGGCACGCTCTCGAGCAACCCCCGCCCGCCGATCCTCGATGACCTCGATACGTTGCCGCGGCCGGCCTGGGAACTCCTGCCGATGCGTCGCTACCGTGCCCACAACTGGCACTGTTTCGGCCGCATCGACCGCCGTGAACCGTACGCGGTCGTCTACACCAGCCTCGGGTGCCCGTTCCGTTGCAGCTTCTGCTGCATCAATGCGATCTTCGGCGAGGGCACGATCCGTTTCCGCTCCCCCGCATCGGTGGCGGCCGAGATCGAGTGGCTCGTCACCGAATACGGCATCAGCAACATCAAGATTCTCGACGAGATGTTCGTGTTGCGCGAATCGCACGTGGTCGACCTCTGCAACCGCCTGCGACCGCTCGGCGCCGACCTGAACATTTGGGCGTATGCGCGCGTCGACACCGTCACGCCCGCGCTGCTCGAGCACGTGCGCGCGGCCGGCGTCCGCTGGTTGGCCTACGGCTTCGAGTCGGCCCAGGGCGACGTTCTGTCGAGCGTCAATAAAGGCTATGCGCCCCAGCGGGTTCCCGAGGTGGTGCGCCTGACGCGCGCGGCCGACATCAACATCTGCGCCAATTACATCTTCGGTCTTCCCGACGACGACCTCGCTTCGATGCAGGCCACGCTGGCACAGGCACAGCAAATCAACGCCGAGTGGGCGAACTTCTACTCGGCGATGGCCTATCCGGGCTCGGCCCTGTATTCGCAGGCCGTGGCCGAGAACCTGCCGTTGCCGGCCACCTGGGACGGCTACAGCCAGTACTCGCCGCGGTGCCTGCCGTTGCCGACGCGGCATCTTTCGGCCGCGCAGGTCTTGAAGTTTCGCGATGACGCGTTCGCGGCCTACTTCACGGCCCCGGCCTACCTCGCCATGGTCGAAGCGCGGTTCGGCGCCGCGACGCGGCGGTACGTCGAAGAGATGGCGCAACACCGCCTGCGGCGCGACATCCTGGGGTAACGCCGGCCGTGATGTTCTTGATTGTGTTTACAAAGTAAATATTCGAGGGCGATATGGCCTCGGTGCCGCTGCCCTGGTGCGTGTCGTGAGCCCGGCAATGGCGGACAGGCCGCAGGCTGCATGGGGCCGCCGCTCACCCCTCGGAAAAAAACAGGGGTTAACGCGCGGGGTTGGTTGCCGCGCCGTGGTTCTTGACCGCGACGACGGCCGCGCAGATCGCTTCGGCACCCGGGAAATACGCCTTTTCGAGGGGCGCCGCTGCCGGCACCGGCAGATCCGGAAAGCACACCCGCTGCACCGGCGCCACGAGAATGCCCGGTTCGTGTTCGGCAATGCGACAGACGATCTCGGCGCCGAAACTCATGGTGCGGCACGCCGGTTCGGCAATCACCAGTCGCCGCGTTTTCTTAACCGAGGCGATGATCAGGCTTTCATCGAGGGGCACGAGCGTTCGCGGTTCGACGATCTCGACCGACAGGCCCTCGCGTGCGAGCCGGTCGGCAGCGCGCATGGCCTCGTAGACCATCACCGACATCGCGACGATGGTGACGTCGGACCCCTCGCGCCTGACGATGCCCTTGCCGATCGGCACTTCGTACTCTTCCTCGGGCACGTAACCAACGGCGTCGAAGGTCCAGCGGTGTTCGAAGAGCAGCACCGGATTGCCGTCGTTGAGCGCCGCCAGCAACAGGCCTTTGCCGTCGTACGGGGTGCACGGCTGCACCACCTTCAGCCCCGGAACGGTCGAGAACATCGGGTGCACCGTCTGCGAATGCTGGGCGGCCGAGCCCCAGCCACGCGAAGCCACGGCGCGCACCACCAGCGGAACGTTGACCTTGCCGCCCGTCATGAAATGCCACTTTGCGGCATGATTCACCAACTGGTCGCAAGCCATCGGCACGAAGTCCTGGCGGGCATGAATGAAGATCGGTCGCATCCCGGCGAGCGCCGCGCCGATGGCGATGCCCGTCAGTCCGTTTTCGGCGATCGGGATGTCGAGGACGCGGCTCTTGCCAAACTCCTGCGCCAGTCCCTTCGTCGTGCCGTAGATGCCGGCGGGGTCGTCGGCCCCCTCGCCCATCAGAAAGACGCGCGGATCGCGGGCCATGGCCTGCCGCTGCGCCTCGCGCACGGCGTCGCGATAGTTGAGACCGAGCAGACCTTCTTTGAGCAGCCACTGTTCGATTTCGGTGCGGTCGAGACCGATGCGGGTCCAGGGCATCTCAGTCGGCCCCCTTGAACAAGTATTGTGCGATATCGGCGGGTTCGGGGCTCGCCTGCTCGCGGGCCCATGCCAGATCGGCTCGCAAGGATTCGTCGACTGCCGCTTCCGCCGCGGCCAGTGTCGGTTCGTCGGCGAGGTTCTGTGCCAACAACCCCTGTCTGAATTTGCGCACCGGGCAGTCCGCCCGCCAGGCCGCGAGTTCATCGGCCCGCTGCCAGCCCCGGTCGACGTCGGTTTCCGGGCCGACGTGCCCGTGCCACCGTTTCACCCGGCATTCGATCAGGCTTGGCCCATCGCCGCGACGTGCGGTCGCGACC
>CAZADH010000457.1:0-3302 GCA_964483805.1 uncultured bacterium | reverse complement strand
ACGGCCGGCACCTCGGCCGACGTGTCGCAATTCGCCATCATCAATCACACGGCCCGCCGGTCGAAGATCGCCATCATCAGCAAGGCGGTCGTGCCCGACGTCGCCCTCATCGACCCCGTCACCCTCACCACGAAAGACCCCTATCTGACGGCCTGCACGGGCATGGACACCCTCGTGCACGCCATCGAAGCCTATGTGTCGACCGCACATTCACCGCTCACCGACCTGCACGCGCTCGCAGGCATTCGCCTGATGAACGAACATCTCGTCGCCACCGTCCGCGACGGACAGAACCTCGACCTGCGCACGCAAACCATGCTCGGCAGCCTGGAAGCGGGCCTCGCTTTCTCGAACGCCAGTCTCGGCGCGGTCCATGCCCTGGCCCACAGCCTCGGCGGCCGCCTCGATCTGCCCCATGGCGAGTGCAACGCGCTGCTGCTCGAGCATGTGGTCGCCGACAATTTCAATGCGGCGGCCGACCGCTATCGCACCATCGCCGAGGTGATGCATCTGCCCACCGGCGGCGACGACGCCGACGTCTGTGCCCGCCTGGTCGCACACATCCGCGCGTTGCGCACCGACGCCGGCATCGGCGGCGCGCTGCGCGATCGCAAGGTGCAGGCCGGCGACATCCGGGCTCTGGCCGAGAACGCGGTCAACGATCCCTGCCTGATCACCAATCCCCGTCGCGCCAGTATTGACGATATCTGTACAATATATGCCGCTGCCCTCTGATTTGCCGGGGTGGCGGTGATGACGACCGGCGACAACAACAACCACCGGCCCAGCGAGACGGAACTGCGGCAGCGCATCATCGGCCTGGGCGAACGTTCGGGGCGCAAAAGTTACTTTCCCGAACTGCGCCGCCGCCTCGAGGATCTCGAGACGTTCCGGCTGCTGCTCGACTCGACCAACGACGGGATCTTCCTGTTACAGATGCCCACGGGCACATTGATCGATGCCAGCACCGCAGCTCTGCAGATGGCCGCATTGACGTCTGCCGATCTGAAACAGGCCAGCATCGCATCGCTACTGGACCCCCCTGTCTGGCAAGCCCTGGTCGCCGCGTCCGGCACTGCCGCGGTCGTCACGCCAAGACAGGTCATGCTCACGGAATTGCGTACCGCAGGACGGCCACCGCTCGCCGTCGAGATTGCTTTCAATGCACATCGTATGCACAGCATCACCTACGGTGTTCTGGTCGTGCGCGACATCACCGAGCGCCGGCAGGCGGCGGCGGCAATCGCCGAGCGCGAGACGAAACTGCGCGCACTGCTCGATCACACTTCGATTCTTCTGGGTCTGCTCACCCTCGATGGTGTGCTCGTCGCCGTCAACGGCGCCGCCCTGGCGTTTGCCGGCACCAGCGAGACCGAGGTTCTGGGCAGGAGTTTCTGGGAAACCGTCTGGTGGCAGCACAGCATCCCGCTGCAAGAGCAAGTGCAACGCGGAGTGCGGGCGGCCGCGCTCGGCAATCCGTTTGGTTTCGAGGCGACGCACGAGAACTGCCACGGCGAGCTGCGTACCATCGATTTCTCGATGAAACCGGTGTGCGCTGCCGACGGCACGGTCATCTCGATTCTGGCCGAGGGTTTTGACATCACCGAGCAACGGGTGATGGAGCGGCGGCTCAACGAGAGCGAAGAACTCTTTCGGCGCCTGTTCGAACAGTCGAGCGAGGCCAACCTGCTCATCGATGGCGATCATTTCGTCGAGTGCAACGACGCCACCGTCAAACTGCTGCGTGCCGCGTGCAAGGAAGAGGTCCTCTCGCGGCGCCCGGCCGAGTTGTCGCCGGAGTTTCAGCCCGACGGGCGTCGTTCCGATGAGAAGGCCGCCGAGATGCTGGCCTCGGCGTTGAAGAACGGCGGCCACCACTTTGAGTGGGTGCACCGGTGCTTCGATGGCACCGATCTCCCGGTTGACGTCATGCTGACGGCAGTGACCATTCACGGACGGCCGATTCTGCACACATCGTTGCGCGACATCACCGCACGCAAACACGCCGAGGAGCAGTTGCGCCAGGCCCAGAAAATGGAAGCGGTCGGCCATCTCGCCGGGGGCGTGGCCCACGACTTCAACAATCTGCTCACCCCGATTCTGGGTTACACCGAGATTCTGCTGCTCGACCTGCATCCGGCCGACCCGCGCCACGAACCGGTGACGCAGATCGCCATGGCCGCCGAACGCGCCCGTGAACTGACCCAGCAACTGCTGACCTTCAGCCGCAAGCAAACCCTGAAGCTCGACGTCTGCCACCTGGGGTCGATCGTGCGCGAGATGATCAGTTTGCTGCGTCGCGCCATCCGCGAGAACATTGACATCCGTGCCGACATCGAAGACGACACGCTGCCGGTGCGCGCCGACGTCGGGCGCATCGACCAGATCGTCATGAACCTGGCCGTCAACGCGCAGGACGCGATGCCCGACGGCGGCACGCTCACGTTCCGCGTCGCCACCGTCCCGTGGCCGCAGACACCCGACAACACAACGGGCGGCGAGCGTACCGCCAACGATCCACCCGCTTTCGGCATCGAGTTGGCCGTGTCCGACACGGGCGTCGGCATGAGTGACGAGGTCCGCCAACGGATCTTCGAACCGTTCTTCACCACGAAAGCCAAGCAACACGGTACGGGGCTTGGACTGGCCACGGTTTACGGCATCATTCACCAGCATGGCGGGCACATCGCGGTCGACTCGGCGTCCGGCCGCGGCACGACCTTCCGCATCACGCTGCCGGCCGTCGATCTGTCGGCCACCGACGCCGCCGAACCGTCTGCACCTGCAGTCCATGCGGCCCGCGGCCACGGCGAACTGATCCTCGTGCTCGAAGACGAGGACATGGTGCGCACCATGGCGGGCCGCATTCTCGAGCGCTTTGGTTATCGCGTCATCGCGCGCAGTTCGGTTGCCGATCTGCTTGCCACCGGCTTGCCCGCCGACGATCGACCTGCACTCGTGTTGTGCGATGTCATCATGCCGGCCATCAACGGCCCCAATGCGTGCGCCATGCTGCGTGCCCGGTGGCCCGACCTGCGCGTTCTGTTCATGTCGGGTTACCCCAGCACGATTCTCAGCCAACACGGGCTCGGTGACAGCGCCGACGACTACCTGCAGAAACCGTTTTCGGTCCGCACGCTGCTCGAGCGGGTTCGCGCCGAACTCGACCGGCCCTGACCCGGGGGACGACCTCTCGCCGTCGCGGGCACCGATGAACGCGTAACGTCTCAGTTACTGGTGGCGTTGGCCGGCGAAGTTCGGAGGCGCGGGGGCGCCCAGCCAACGCGGCCGACCGCGGCCGA
>CAZADH010000456.1:0-3303 GCA_964483805.1 uncultured bacterium | reverse complement strand
GTGTCGAGGGTGACTTCCGCGACAGAGAGCGTCGATGTGCCAGGGCTCAAAGGCGTGGACACCACGCCGACGAGGTCAATGGTCGGCGTCGTCGCGTATGACGTGACCAGTTCCGGCAATGCCGTGTTCGGCACGGTTGTCAATGCCCCGCCAGCGACACTGACGATCGTCGACATCTGCCGGTAGTTGTTGTTGGCACTGGGCCCCGCCTGCAGAACGTAGTACCCGGCCGGCACATTGTTGAAGAGGAAAGAGCCGTCGCTCGTCGTCGTGAACGGGCTGTTATACGTCCCATCCGGCGAATACAACCGCACCGGGATCGCCTCGAGACCCGCGGAGCTCGCCGACACGATGCGCCCGGAGATCGAGCCGGTCGCGCTGGCGTTGGTCGTCGATGCCGTCGTGCTCGTCGATGAGGTGGACAACGCCACCTCTCCCGATGCCGGGCCGCTCGGGTTGTTCGAGGCGCAACCGACGAACAGCGTCGTGCCTACGAGCACCAACAATCCCAGCGTGATGCCCCACAGGGCAAAAGCGCTCTCGGTGCGATGTGTCATGGCTTGGATCCCCCTTTTACGCATTGGCAATCCGGAAATTCGTGATGGGTTCGTGAAGGCAACGATCGCCCGGTTGGGTCTGGGTTGCTGCCACCGTACCGGCCGGTACCTCGAGCACCTGCGTGGCCCCCGCATGGGGCCCGGCCAGACTGATGAACGGCCGCAAACGCTCGGCCACGGCAACGACCCCTCCGGTCGGATCGAGAAATACCGCATCGATGGCAAACCGCATGAACAACATGTGAATCGAGTTGCACGGGGTCAGCAACAACCCGTGACCCGCCGGCAGCCCGGCCCGCAGCATCAACCCGCGGAATCGCCGCCAGAACGTCGCGGCCGTCTCGGCCCGCTCGGCGAGCACTGTGTTGCGTGTTGTATTGATGATGCGAATACATTGTATTGTCAATTCAACTGGCTCATCTGTTCGATGATCTGGAACGCCGCCGGCGCCCCGATGACGATGCCGACGTTCGGGAAGATGAAGAAAACCAACGGAATCATCATTTTGACCGGCGCCTTGTTCGCTTCCTCCTCGGCCCGTTGGCGGCGCTTCTCGCGCAGCGTGTCGGACTGCACCCGCAACACCTGGCCGATCGAGACGCCAAGCTGGTCGGCCTGAATCAGTGCCGACATGAACGCCGACATATCGGGATGGTCGACCCGTTCCGCCATGTCCTTCATCGCGTCGCGGCGCGCCTGACCCATGCGCACCTGCCGCAACATCAACGAAAATTCGTCGGGAATCGGCCCCTTCATCTTCTCGACCACCTTGTCGCAGGCGGCATCGAAACCAAGACCCGCCTCGACCGCGACGGTCAACAAATCGAGTACGTCGGGAAGCTGGCGCTGAATTTTGTGCAGACGGGCTGCCACCTTGCGTTGCAAGAACACCTTCGGGCCGATCATCCCTGCTACACCACCGACTGCGCCCGCCAGCACCATCTGGTCGGCCCGCATGCCCAACAACACGGCGAGGGCCAACGCCACCAGCGGCAGGATGATGCGGGCGAGGTTGATGATGACCCCGAACTCCGCGACCGTCAGACCCCCGGGGAAACCCGCCTGGGCCAGCAGTTTGCGCAGCTCGGTCTGCTGCGATTTCTTCATCTGCTTCGGGTCGCGTTGTCCCGCCAGATTCGCCAAAAATGGCCGAATGACGCGGTCGACAAACGGCTTCGACCGCTCCTCGTCGATGGCCGACACCGGTTGGAACTCGGTGCCCGACTCGAGCGCCGCCAGACGCGCGCGCACGTCGCTCTTGCTCCCCGACGGGAACAACAAGACGATGAGAATGACCATGACCACGGTCACCAGCAGAACAAACAGAATCTCCATGGTTGGTCGCCTCCTCCCGCTCGTCTCAGACTTCGATGTCGACGATCTTCAGAATGACGTAGATGCCGATGGCTTCCCAAAGCAGACCGCCCGCCACCACGATCAACCCGACCGGCAGCCCGTTCATCTTGAACGTGAACAACTTGGTGATGAACGCCGGATTGATCAGGTAGATCATCGTGCCGATACCGAACGGCAGGACGCCGACCATCAGCCCCGAAATCTTGGCCTGCGACGTCTTGACCTGGATGTCACCCTTGATCTTCTGCCGCTGCCGGATCGTGAACGCAATCTTGTCGAGGATCTCGGCCAGGTTGCCGCCGATCTGCCGCTGAATCAAGACGACCGTCGTCACCAGGTCCCAGTCTTCGCTCTCGCACCGTTGATTGAGCGCATTCAGCGCTTCGTCAAACGGCATGCCGAGGCTGTTCTCGCGCAGCACCCGTTTCAGTTCGGTCTGCATCGGCGGCAGCGACTCGCGTGCCACCATCTCGAGCGCCTGCAGGAAGCTGTAGCCGGCCTTCAAACCGTTGGCGGTCATGGTCAGCGTGTCGAGAATCTGGCTGTTGAATGCGGCCACCCGCCGCGCCTTCATGATCACCAACCAGATCTTTGGAGCGACCGCACCCACCATGGCCAGCAGCACCCCCAACGGAATGCTCTGCATGATCAACATGCCGAAAATCAGCGGCAACATGATCGCCAGAAACTGAATCGCCATGTACTCATTTGCCTTCAACGGCAGGTCGGCCTTCGCCAGTTGGTCGGAAATGCTGGCGGCCCACCCCTTGGGCGTGATGATCGTGCCCATATTGGCCAGGATCTTCTTGACGCCGCCGCCGCCCTTCTGGCCGCGCATCTCCTTGACCCAATCGTCTTCATCGGGTGCGGGCGCTTCTTCGTCATCATGCGCGACTGCGTCGGCAGGAACGTCGTACTCGCGGGCCGCCTGCTGCGTTTCGACCATGTACTGTTCCATGCGCGCGCGCACATCTTCGCCTGGCGAGCGGCCGAACATCTGCCACAGCAGCACGACGAACACGAAGAACGTGACGAAAACGAAGCCGACAAAGATCAGTTCCAAGTGCTAACTCTCCTTGGTCTCGCCCGGATAGTCATCCCGGACGGCGACGGACCCCGCCAAGGCAGAGTCCACGCGATCTTGCCGAAAAGTGAAATACACAGTATTTACCAGCCCTTTGCCGAATCCGTGAAGATGGTCGGGGGCAGCTTGATGCCGCACTCCTCGAACTTCGAGGCGAACTTCGGGCGGATCCCCGTGGGCTTCAACCGCCCGATGATCTTGCCCTTCTCGTCGGTGCCCGTCTGCTCGAACCGGAAGATATCCTGCATGACGATCTTGTCGCCTTCCATGCCCTGGATCTCGGTCAGATACGTGATCTTGCGCGAA
>CAZADH010000455.1:0-3307 GCA_964483805.1 uncultured bacterium | reverse complement strand
GAGGCGCGGCGCGTATTCGAGCAGGTTGAACTCGCGCTGCGTCGTCTCGAGCAGTTCCGTCCAGGTGCGCGGGCTCTTGTCGACCGCGTCCCATTTGTTCCAGGCGATGATGCAGGCGGAGTGCGCCTCGAGAATGGCAGCGGCGATGCGTTTGTCTTGTTCGGTGATGGTCAATTCGGTGGCGTCGAGCAATAAAACAGCAATATCGGTCCTGCGGATCGAAGCCATGGTGCGCGCAACCGAGAACCGTTCGACGTTGTCTTTGCGCCGGGCCGGCCGGCGCAGTCCGGCGGTGTCGAGAAAACGGTACTGCTTGCCGTTGCGCTCGATCAGCACCTCGATGCTGTCACGGGTCGTGCCCGGGACGTTGTCGACGATCATGCGTCGTTGCCCGAGGATGCGGTTGAACAGCGACGACTTGCCGACGTTCGGCTTTCCCGCCAGCACGATGCGCGGCGCGGCGTCTTCGGGGTCGGCGTGGGCCTCGGGATCGAGCGGTGGGAAACCCTTGACCACGGCGTCGAGCAGGTCGGCGACGCCATGCCCGTGCAGGGCCGACACCCCAAAGACCTCGTCGGCGCCCAGCGCGTAAAACTCGGCGGCGGCGGCCTCGAGCTCGGGGTTGTCGACCTTGTTGCTGGCAATGAACACCGGGCCTTTGAAGCGCTTGCGCAGCAGGCCGACGATTTCGCGGTCGAGAGGATTGAGGCCGTCTCGCACATCGGTGAGCAGAACGACGACCTCGGCCTCGTCGAGGGCACAGTCGACCTGCTCGTGAATCGCTTGTTGTACCGGCGTGATGTTGTCGGGGTCGAGACCGCCGGTGTCGATCACCGCAAACTCGCGGCCGTTCCAGGTGGCGGTCGCGTAATTGCGATCACGGGTGACGCCGGGGGTCGGTTCGACGATGGCGTGCGGATACCCGACAATGCGGTTGAGCAACGATGATTTGCCGACGTTCGGTCGGCCGACGAGAGCTACGACAGGACGATGGGACAACATGGGAAGCGATACCTCGATCTCTGGCTGGATGCGGGGGCGGCAACGCCGGGTTCCGCGTCGCGGGCCGGCCGCGCACCCCGCACAGTACCACACCGCAAATCCGCTGTCAAAGCCACTCGTTTGACAGGGACGGCCCGATTTGCTAGCATCCGCCGGTACTGCCCCCCCGGGCTTGGTGCAGGGGGGTGTGAATCCAGGTGGCGACGCCGCGCGTCGGGGAGACAGCCGATGTTCGATCTGACCGGAATCGATGAGATCCAGCGACTCGACCTCGAAATCGACGAACTCGACCAGGGAATGGCCACGCATCGTGAGAAGATTGCCCGGCTCGAAGCCGAGGTGCACGAAGAAGAGGCATTGATCGGCAAGAAGCAGGCGCTCGAAAAGAAGATCGTATTGCGCAAGAAGGCCAACGAGACCGAGATGGCCGCGCTCAACGAGCGGCTGACGCTGATCGGGGTGCGTCTGAAGAGTCCGGGCGTTTCGCCGGCGCAATACGAAGCATTGCAGAAAGAAGCCGACGGCCTGAAAGGGCCGCTGTCGGTGCTCGAGACCAAGGTGCTCGAAGACATGGAAAAACTGCAACTGCTCGAGGCCGACATTCCGAAACGGCAAAAGGTGCTCGAGGGCCGCAGAGCCCAGGTCGTCACCTGGAACGAGAAGCACAGCGCCGAGATCCGCCGGCTCGAGGCCGAGCGCGAACGGGTCGCGACCGAGCGGCGGCAGTTGTCGATGAAGCTGGGCGTGCAGACGCTCGAGGTTTACGAAGAGCTGCGGCGGCGACACAAGGGGCGGGTGGTGTTCGATGCGACCGCGCCGGTCTGTCCGGCCTGCGGCATGAACATCCCCAAGAGCGATCTCAATCGCATGGTCGGGTCGGCCGATGCCGGCCACCGCTGCACCAATTGCAGCCGCCTGTTGCGCTGGCGTGGTGACGCGAGTGCACTCGAATAACCCCTGTTGCCCCCGGGCGGTGCCGGGGTTGCCATTTCTGCGCGCCCGCGGTGCGGCGGCAGTATGGGTGGTTGCGGCGGTCGTATTGATGTTGTATTCATGCGCCCAGGCCGCCGTGCCGCCAGCCGCGTCAGCGACGGCGTCGGCGAGTGCGTTGCTGGCCCTGAGCGATCCGAAGCTGCAAGCACGTTACGTGCAAGACGGCGCAAACCTTCTCGATGCGCCGCAACGCGAGCGCATCGTGGCCTCGTGTCGCGAAATCGAAGAGGTCATGCGCATCCGGGTTCTGGTCCGCACCGAACGGGTCAACGATCTGAGCACCTACGGGCACGAAGTCGACACTTTCTTCAACACCTGGATCCGCGAAATCGATCTCGACAAGCGCGGTATCCTCTTCTTCGCCGCAGTGCCGACGAATGCCCCCGACGGTCGGCTCAACCTGCGCGTCGGTGTCGGCCTGAAATACCTGATCACCCGCGAGATGGGCGAGAAGTTGTTGCAGCGCTTCAATGTGCCGGTCGAGAGCGGGGTCTCTCAAGGGCAGAGTTTTGTCGAGGGCATCGCCGCGCTCAAGCGCCTGCTCGTCGACGAGCTGAAGCGCGAACAGGAGGCAGCAGTGGGGGCGCAGGGATTCAGCATTGCGCGCATCCTCTGGGACGCCAAGGAGTTATTGGTCGCGTTGGTCATCGGCCTCCTGCTGTGTTGGATGATCTTCTTCATCGAGCGCTGTCCGCGCTGCAACGCCACCCTCAAGATCAACCGCGAGGTGCTGAAGAAGGCGACGAATCACGCGCACGGTCTGCAACGGCGTATCTACCTGTGTGGCCGTTGCGGCTACTCCCGCCGCAAAAAAGAAGTGCTCTATCCGGCGGGCAAAGCCGGTTGGATGATGCGGTTGTTTGGCGACAAGCGCAATGTCAAGGTGGTTTCGCTCGGCGCGGGCGCTGATGACCGTGACGAGGCCGATTCCGAGACCGGTGCGGCTCCTGCTGGCGTCCCCCCCGGCTCGGCGTCGTCAGCGGCCCAGGGAGAGGGCACCAGCGGAGCGTCGTCTGTCCCCGATGCCGCCACCACCGCATCGTCCGGTCGGACCGATCCAGGCACCCATCCCCCCGAGTAAGAGACCGTCGCACGCGAATCCCCGGTTCTCCGGTGCATTTTCCGGAGGAGTTTTCCGGTGACATGATCCGTATTTAACTGCGTTCGTTTTCTGGTGACATGATCCGCATGTAATTGCGTTCGCCTGATGCGCCGTGACCCGCCCCCACGCCATTGCGGCAGGGTCGGGGCGCGACGCGGGGGTGAACCGCACCGGGAATCGCGGAGCCGGACAGCAATTCGTGTTTTTCGG
>CAZADH010000454.1:0-3334 GCA_964483805.1 uncultured bacterium | reverse complement strand
CTCGGCGTTGTGATCCGCACCGGCAGCCAGGATCTTGTCGTGCGTCAGCGTGGCGCCGCCCGTGGTCTTCACGCCGTAGCGCGAGACCAGGGACCCGCGGAAGACATGACCCTTGCCGTCGAACACGACCTGCGCCTTGGCGGGATCGAGGGCACCGGTCGTCGAATACGGCCAATAGACCAGCGTCAGGTGACTCGTGTTGTAATACCGCCGCTCGTCACCGCCCGGTCCGACCTTCGGCACGATGCTGCCGCCGATCACGCAATCACCCGGCTCGCCCGTGCAGACGATCATCCCCTTGCCGATGTAGTACGCGCCGCCCGGCGGCGACTTGAACTTGCGCACCCAGTAGATGCCGTCGAGCACCCACGCACCCTGCGGGTCGCGCGGGATCTGCGTTTCATCGGCGAAATAGCGCACGCCGCTGCGCCAGAAATACTTCCAGTTCACCGGCCACGAATTGTCGTCGTGCGGTTCGGCCCGCCCGACCACCGGATCGCCCGGCGGCCAGATTGCGTGATACCCGCTGACGATGGCATCCCAGGCCAGTTTCGGCACGAACAGCGTCGACGAGAAGAAGCTGCAGATGTCGGCCCACGCGGCCCGCCAGAACCCATCGCGGATATTGCCGTACGACAGGGTGAACTCGGGATTCGCCATGCCCTGATTGGTGACCTGCCAGGCAAGCAAGAACTTGTATTGCATGACCTCGGCCCTGATCTTGCTCTTTTCGAACAGCGACTGATCGCCAGTGCGGTGCCACGCATGCTCGATGACAAACTGGTTGCGCTCGTTCTCGGGGTCGTCGGGAATCACCGGCCAGCGCGTCGGGTCGATCGTGCTGTTCGGGTTGTACGGCGATGGCGCCGAGCCGCCGACGAACTTCCAGGGGGCGCGGCAGTAAAACCCCGCCGGCATGAACTTCGATTCGAAGACGGTGCCGCGCACATAACTGCTGCCCTGGGCCTTCACCAGGTTCGACCACGTGCTCTCGCCGGGGAGGTAACCGCGGTTTTGCGCCGTCTTGAACTGGATCGGATTGGTTCCGTCCATGTCGTTGTGGTAATCGCCGGTGCGGAACTGCGGATTGTCGAAGAAGGCGCGGCCCTGCCACGGCACGTACGAGAAGCCGCAATACGTGTCGCCATACTGGAACATGTGGTCCATGGATGGGAACTTGCGCGTCTCGTCGAGCACGATGCCCGCATTGCGCGGATCGGGGATCTTGCTCTTGCGCGCGCACAGCGCCGGATCGAGATCGGCGTTGTGCAGATACATGACCGCCGGCCCGTGCACGTAGATGCGCGATTGGAACGGATGATTGAACAGGAACAGTCGGCCGTCGCCCATCGAAAACTCGTCGTACCGATGCGGGCCCTTGACCATGTACAGCGAGTGGCTCTTCGCCACCGGCCCGACGTTGAGAATCTTGCAGTCGCGGCATTTCACGATCTTGATCGTGTGCCGGCGCGAATCGCGCCAGCTCACCTTGGCCTCGACCTGCGCGACAAACCGATAGTCGCGGGTCATGCGCGACAATTTCACGCCGCTCTCGTCGGGAATCGCGTCGAACGCGCCCTTGCCCTGCGTGTTTCGATCGATCGGCACATACTGCGCGGCGTCGAGCTGATACGGCGTGTGGTCGATCGGGCGCATGTCTTTGAGGTAGACCTCGACCGAGTCGATCGTGAACCGGTTGTCGTTGAGTTCGGCGATCAGTGCCTGGGTCTGGCCCACCCACCGCGCCAGATTGGGCAGTTTGTCGAGCAGGCGGATCTTCTGGGCGGCCGGGCCGTCGGCGAAATCGGCCGTGCAACCTTGCTTGAGGAACTGATACTTCCAACTGTTCTCAAAGGTGGCGCGCAGGTCCTCCATTTTGGCATCGGGTTGCTCTTTCAACTGGTCGTTGAGTACCGCGAACGCCTCATCGGCAGCGGCTTCGGCAATCTGGAACGCCCGGGCGCTGTGCAGCGCCGTCGAGGCCTGGCCGAACTCGGTCGTGCTGCTCTGCAGCAGCATCAGACCCATGAAAGCGAGCAAGGCAAGAATCAGGATGGCGGTCATGTACGCCCAACCACCCCGATCGCGCCCACCGTTCCCTGGCCCGGTTCGTGCCATGATGTTTGAGTGTATCATAGGCCCTCCAACCCGGTCAAAACCGCATTTTCGTTGAGGCTGTTTGCCCCCGACCGTTGAATAATACGGTGTTGACGCGCCATTGGTTTTATGAGTTCTGTTGTGGGCCTGCTCACTCGTGATCGCCAAACACCTCGGCCGAGAACTTGAACAACTCGCCTTGCGTGTGGCTGCCCTTGGGCAGGCCGGCCTTGTAGCACAACTGCTCGAGGTAGGTGTCCAGGTCCCATTTCCACTCGACCGGCACCTGCGGCAGGAAAACGCCCGAGTGGCCGCGGTGGCGCAACAGCAGGCCGTGCGTCCCGATCTGGATCTCGCTGAGCGAAGCGACCTTGGTCAGCGGCGTCAGAATCGAGATCTCGATCTGCAGGTCTTCGAGCGCGGCCGCCTCGGCCATCTGCACGATCGCCTCTCCCAACGGCCGGATCCCCTCGATCAAACCAATGCAGCCCCGCAGTTCGCCGTGTTTCTTCAACGTGACGAACACGCCGCGCTTCTCGCTGAAGCGCGGGTCTTTGTAACTGACCGTGGGCGCGCTTTTGCCCGCCAGTACCGCATCGAGCGTCGCATTGACCGCCGCCATGGCCTCGGCATGAAATGGGTTCATCGCTTTCACCTCCGCTGTTGTCGTCGCCGCCACCCTGGTTGTGCCCGTCCCTGCCGGGGTCGTTGCGGTCGCTGTGAACAGAATGGCGGCGTAGCCCACCACCCGATCGGTATCGCCCGACACGTTGCCTGAATCGCCCGCCGCCAGCATCGTCGGTCGGGCCTCGAGGTTGCGCGCCACTTCGAGCAACGCCGTCACCCCGTTGATGCCGCACAGCTCCATCGTGCCCTGGCGCACACCGGCGAGCAACCCCGCGCTGTCGAGCGCCAGCACGCGTTCGCGGGCCACGCCGTCCATGGTGGCTGCGGTCTTCGTATCGTGATAATGCGACCAGTCAGTGCTCGCGATCACCAGGGTCCGCTTGCCCGACCGCGCGATTGCCGCGGCCAGCCTGCGCCCCAGCATCGGGCCGTTCTCGAGTCGTCCGCCCGCAGCGATCGGCACGAACGGCTGGGGGCCGAGGCTTGCCAGCATGAACGGTACCTGCACCTCGAGACTGTGTTCGGCGTTGTGCTGCGTCGCATCGTCGACGATGCCCGCGGCCGGGTCGAGCAGTTCCCGGGCGGCCGCCGTGTCGACGGGCAGGCGGCC
>CAZADH010000453.1:0-3336 GCA_964483805.1 uncultured bacterium | reverse complement strand
GGATGGCGCAGTGGGCGCTTGCAGCCACGATGGCGCAGTCGCAAGCGACCCGCCCACGGCCTCCCCCACCACCTGTGCCACCGCGGCGCAACTGTTTTTTGTTTACAATTCGGGTCAGCAGGCCCGCAGTTATCTCGAGCGCATGGCCAGCGAGCCGCGGCGTTTTCACGAGCAATATGGTCAGTACGATCTTCGCTTCGCCATCTACCCGGCAGTCGCCGGTCACACCACCGAACGGCAGAACGAGTTGTGCTGGCCCCCGCACCCTGCGCCCACGAGAGCAATATCAGGTAAATATGAACTTTCCGGCAACGAGGACCAGGACAATCACCTGCTCGACATGCTGGCCGATCGTTGTCGACGTACAGCCGAAGGGCGTTTCATCGATCCGGGTTCGACGGCAATGGCACCCATGACCGCCGGCAGGCTTTGCCGCACCTTCCCGTATCTGGCCGTCGTGCGGGCCCGTCCCCGCTTCACTGCCCTGCGACGGGCCGAGAATCTGGGCCTGGGCGTCGGGGTACTCGCCTACGGCATCCTCGTCATCCTATTGGCGACCCGCCTGATCTCGCGCATTTTCCTCGAACCGTTGGCCACCTTGCGTGACACCGTGTCGACCATCGCCCAACCGCTCGGCCCGGTCGAGACCGAACAAACCCTGGCCCTGATCGAAGCCGACCAGCGTCGCTTCGCCGGGCAGCCGGGACTCGCCGTCGAGTTTGCCCAGCTTGCCACCGGTGTCGCCGACATGGCCCGGGGTTTGCGCGAGCGGGTGCGGATGACGCGGTTCGTTTCCGACAAGGTTCTGGCCACGGTGCGCGACGACACCGGTTCGGGCCTGGCCCCCGGGGGCGCCCGCGTCATCGCCACGGTCATGTACAGCGACATTCGCGGCTTCACCACCTTGACCGAGCGATACGCCCCCGAGGAGATCGTCTCGATGCTCAACAGTTACTTCGCCACCATGGAGGGCTGCATCGTCGACAGCGGCGGCACCATCGATCGCTTCATCGGCGACGCGATACTGGCGGTCTTTCATGGCCAAGCAAAAGAAGGCGACAGCGCCACCCCCCAAGTCGACCGCGCCTGTCGGGCAGCACTGGCGATGCGCCAACGGTTGTGCGCCTTCAACGACGAACGCAGCCGCCACGGGCTCTTTCCCATCGCCACCGGCATTGGCCTGGCGACCGGTCCGGTGATTGCCGGCCGCCTCGGCTCGCGACAGGGTCGCCTGACCGACACCGTCATCGGCGACCCGTTGCTGCAAGCCGCCCATCTCGAGCACCTCAGCACGCACGCCCGCCACACCGGCATCATTGTGGCGTCGGCAACGGCAGCCGCGCTCACTTCCTGGCGCATAACGCCTGTCGTCGTGCCCGAGGTCGATGGCCCGGACAGCCCCGATCAACGCAATGAACCAGCCTACGAACTGATCGATGCGGACGAGATCGGAAGCGGCCGATGACGCAACACCAGTCGCCATCCCCGACGAACGCTGGCTGGTCGGCAGCGGTGGTCATCTGCGTCTGGGTGTTCGTCGTCGCTGTCCCGCTGTGGGTTCTCGACCCATTGTTTGCCGGGGTGCTGCAACGCGACCGCCAGATCGCCATCCAGGAGGCGGCCCGCAACCTCGTCGACGAGATGGACGATTTCCGCCGGGATCTCGGTTTCAAGGCGTACGCACGCCGGATCACCGATCGCCTGGTGGCCGACATGCACACCGACCTTGCACGCCGACAGACCCCGAAAGCGCCGAACACCTTCGACCCGCCGGGCTCCACCCGCTGGTGCCGCAGGTGGCACGACACGCTGGAGCGAGAACTGGGCCAACCCTTGTTGGCGGGCTACATCACCGACATCGACACCGGTGCCGAGTTCAGGTGGGCGACACCGGAGTTCACGGCGCTCGAGACCCCGACGGTAACGCTGGCGTCCCTGAGTGTTCGCCATGCTGAATTGCAGCGGCTGCGCCGCACAATCCCCGTGCTGACACCGGTGGCGACCGCCTGCCCACCGTTCGTCGAGGCACCGGCGACCGAGTACGAAGTGGGTCAGATGGCCGAGGTTCTCTTCGGGCCGACGGCGGGCATCAATCGCAGCAAGCCGCAACTCGACTCGATTTACGCTCCGGCGATTCGCGACATGATCTACGTCTGGCATGGCGTCGTCGACGGCCCCACGGCCGGCGAGGCAGGCCGCATCAATTGCGTGGCCGTGTTCCGCGATCAGGATGTATCGCCACAACGGATGCTCGAGGTCGCGTGCCGACTCACGGCGCGTCGTGGCTGTCGGCGCCTCTTTCTGCCGGAGTATTCGGTCAACCATCCGACCCTGCACGAGGACCCCCAGGGCCTGCTCTACCTCGATGCCGCACCCGTCGACTGGTTGGTATCGCGGCCGTCCGCCGGCCTCACCCCCGAGTGGCAGAGACTCCGCGCCCGCACCTGCGCCGGCCACGTGCCCAGCATCGGCATCCGCATCGACAATACATACATAATACATACTCTTGCTGCGTGGGTGACCTCCATGCGCGCAGGTCTGGGAACGCTGGCCCTGGGAGTACTCGTCGTGCTCCTGTGGAGCCGCCGCGGCACCGGCCGACACCGGCCGCACACGGTGCGCGGTTACATCGGGCTGGCCCTGGCCGCGGCCGTCGCCATCCCGCTCGGCGGCGCGTGGTTGGTCGCCACGGGGTTTGCCCAGGCCGAACAGCGCCTCGAGAAGGTCGAACTGCGCGAACACCTGCAGGAGGAACTGACCCTGTTCGAGCAGACGGTGCGGGGTGGCGCCGAACGGTGGGCCCGGCAGCAGTGGCAGATGGGCAACCTGTTCGAGCAACACCTCGACAACCCGACACAGTTGCGGCGACTGGCCGAGTCGACCCTGGCCTCGTGGCCCGGATTGGCACCGGCCAGCATCCGCATGGCCCGCGGAGAGACAGTCAACGAGCAGGTGTATCTGTGCAAGGATGACGGCACCGAAATGCTCCTGTCGGGCGGTGCCCGCAACAACGAGAACTTCATGAAGGTGAAGGGGTTCTTCATTGCCGAGTTCGTGCAGATTCTGGCCCATCATGGCCTCGACATTTCACGGGGTCCGCTGTTGTGGTTCGAACGACTGGGTACCGTCGCCCACAGCCTGATGGATGGTTTCATTCCAGCAACGCTGGGGGCCGACGCGGTGGCTGCCGGGGGCCGACCGATCGGGGCACCGCTGTCGTTCTCGTTCGACGTCATGACCTGCAGCCTGTTGCGCTCACCACCGCCCGAGCGGCGCCCCCGCGCGTTGCTCTATGTGTCGAGCAGCGGCGACCCTTGCTTCGAGATGGCGCTCGAG
>CAZADH010000452.1:0-3370 GCA_964483805.1 uncultured bacterium | reverse complement strand
GCACTCCGATGAATGCGATTCTCGGTTTCTCGCACCTGGCCATGAAACAAGAGATGTCGCCGAAGCTCACCGACTACATGGGCAAGATCCATGCGGCCGGCCAGGTGGTGCTGGGCCTGATCAACGACATTCTCGACCTCTCGAAGATCGAGGCGGGCAAGCTCGATCTCGAGCAGATCGAGTTCGCGACGGCCGATGTCGTGGCCAACCTGGTGGCGATGTTCGACGAGCGAGCGAAGAGCAAGGGACTCGGGTTCTCGGTGCACGTCGCGCCGAACGTGCCGTCGCATCTGATCGGCGATCCATTGCGGCTCGGACAGATCCTGGTGAATCTGACTGGCAATGCCATCAAGTTCACCGACCGCGGGGAAGTCGAGGTCGAGATCCGCTTGCTCGAAATGACCGAGCGGGCGCGCCTGCGCATCGAGGTGCGCGACACCGGGATCGGCATGACGCCGGAGCAGCAGACGCGGTTGTTCCAGTCGTTCACCCAGGCCGACGGTTCGACGACACGCCGTTTTGGTGGCACGGGTCTGGGCCTGAGCATCTCGCGGCAACTCGTCGAGATGATGGGCGGCGAGATCGGGGTCACCTCGACGCTGGGCGCCGGCAGCGTCTTCTGGTGCACCGTCGTGCTGCCTCCCGGCCAGGGCCAGAGCGCCGAGCTGAAACGGGGCATGGGCGAGGCTCTCCCGCGACGTGACATCCGCGACACGCGCGTGCTGGTGGTCGAAGACAACCTGATCAACCAACAGATCACCCAGGAGGTCCTCGTGGCGGCCGGAGCCCGGGTCGATCTGGCCGCCAACGGGCGGCAGGCGATCGAGGCGGTGTGCGGCGCGGCGGACGGAAAGCAATACGATGTAGTGCTCATGGATGTGCAGATGCCCGAGATGGATGGCTGTGCAGCAACCCGGGCGATTCGGAGCGACCCCCGCTTTGCCGCACTGCCGATCATCGCGCTGACGGCGCACGCTCTGCGCGACGAAACGCAACGCTGCCTCGATGCAGGAATGAACGGGCATCTGACCAAGCCGATCGAGCCCGACACCCTGGTCGCCACCGTGGCCCGCTGGGCCCACGCACGGCACCCCGGAACACCGGCACCGACCAATGCCCCGGCCGGCGAGACCGCCCGCAACGAAGTTTCGGGCGGTGCAAACGACCCGCCTACGCCGGGTGTCCCGCCGACAATCCAAGGGGCGGCACCCGCCCTGAGCGCTCTCCCTGCCGAGTTGCCGGGGTTTGATCTCGCGCGGGGACTGCACCAGGCGTCAGGCAATCGAGAGTTGTACTGGCGTCTGCTGCAGCATTTCTTCACGAGCTACGCCGGCCTCGTCGACGAGTTGGCCGCCGATTTGGCCGACGGCCGTTGCGACGATGCAGCGCACCGGGTCCACACAGTGCGGGGTGCCGCGGCGGGCTTGGGCGCCGAGAACCTGTGTCGCGCCGGGGCCAACCTCGAGGAAGCCCTGCGGGCGGGACGCGATTGGCGGCCGTCATACGATGTATTTCTGTCGGCCTGGGCCGAGGTCCAGCGCGGGCAACCAGCGATGGCGGCATTGGCCGCATCGAGGCCACCGTCGGTCCGCGCCTGACCTGCCGCTTCCCTGCGGCCACCCGCACACGATGTGCGCAGTGGCCGGGGCTGCCGTCAGCCGTGGTGCGCCGCCCAGTCGAGGTAGCGGCGGTCGGTGCTCTCGTTGGGTTGCTGCAGAATCGCGGTGATCCCGGCGTCTTCGGAAACCGCAGCCAGGACCCAGGCCCCGGTGCCGTCGCGACTCAGCGTCCACCGTTCCCAGAAACTGTTCTTCTTCTTGGCGTCGGTGGCCGACTGCCCGGCGGCGCAGATCACGGTCTGCGAGTCTTCATGCACCACGAAATCGACCATCGA
Organism: uncultured bacterium; assembly: GCA_964483805.1. Taxonomy (GTDB): domain Bacteria; phylum Muiribacteriota; class Ozemobacteria; order Ozemobacterales; family Ozemobacteraceae; genus CAZADH01. Next base: position 1,476 of record CAZADH010000452.1, on the reverse strand, counting down.
GCCGTGGACAAGCACGGTCACGCGGTCCTGGCGCCAGCCATCGTGGTCGGACACACCAATCAGGTAGATCGCGTGCAACTCGATGTCGGCCAGGATGTTGCGGTGGCCACACGAGGTTTGGGCCGCGAGCGTGTTCTGCCACTTGGTGAACAGCTCGGGCGACATGCGGTGGCGGATCGCCTCGAGATTGTTGTTCGTCCAGGCGTTCTGAGCCGCGAAGTAGGTCGACTCGACCATCTCGTGAATGCGGCTCTGCGAGAAAGCGCCATCAACAGCGGCCAGGCGATCGAGTAAGTTCGCGACCGACAGGCGCTTGACCATAAGAACTGTGCGCCAGATCGCATAGTAGATCGCGTACACGATCAGTCCGAAGACACCCAGCGCCGCCCCGCCGCCCCCCTTGCCGCCACCAGCGCGAGCGAAGGCCGGCGCGACCGCCAGCAGGCTTGCCAGCACGATCACCATTACCAGCACCACCAGGCGAGTGTTGGGCGTCTTCATGGGGTATTCATCCTTTCTGCGGCGGCCTCCAAACCGGCGGGCCGCCGTGCCACAACCTGACAACGGCATTCGGATGTCGCAAGTGGCATGCCACACGCTCGCGGCGGCGCGGCCGCCCCCCGGACCGACGGCGGGGGGCAATGGAACACGGCCGTTGATGCGGCACGACCGCTACCCGGGCGACGCCGGCGACCGCGTCACGTCGCCGCGAAACCGGGGGCACCGACGGCCCCGATCTGTCACAGTGCGACACCAACGCGTGCCAAGGCAAAATGCATGCCATAACTCGAGCGTTTGCGGTAGAATCGAGGCGACCGCCCGCGGGGCACCTCGTGCGCGAGGCGGTTGCCGGCACTGCCCGCAACCGGCAGGAGCGGGCTGGTATATTGACATAAGCTGTATGTTGTATTTTTGGAGCGCACATGGCGAAGAAACTGAGCAAACGTTTTCTTGTGAAGGATTCCGGCTTGGTGCTCGACCTGGTGACCGGTCGCAACTTCACCCTGAACGCCACCGGACTGACGATTTTTCGTGGGTTCATCGCGGGACTCTCTGTTGACGAATTGCTCGACGAACTCTGTCGCGAGTTCGCGGTCGACCGCAAGGTGGCCCAGCGCGACCTCGACGAGTTCATGAACGACCTGCGGGTTTTCGGCATCGATGAAAGCCGCTAAGCCACGCCGGTCACCGCGGCCCCCCCGGCAGGCCGATGCCGGCCAGGCCAACGCCCTGCCGCCGCTGGCGCTCAACGTCGCGGTGACCGGGTTGATCGCATCGGAGAGCCCGGGGCCGGGTGCCGGCATCATCCGCGCGTTGCGGGCCGACCCACGGTTCACCGGTCGGATCATCGGCCTGGCCTACGACGCGAAGGAGTCGGCGATCTATCTGCGCGAGTTGTGCGATGAGGTCTATCTGATTCCGTATCCGTCGGCAGGCAGCGACGCATTGTGGGAACGGCTCGATTACATCCTGGGC
>CAZADH010000451.1:0-3375 GCA_964483805.1 uncultured bacterium | reverse complement strand
AAGATCAACCGGATCAACGCCTCGATCTCGACCACCGACGTAATCGACCGCCCCAGGCGATAGAGCAGGCGCAGCTCGTTGAGCCGCTCTTTCAACTCGGCATTGGCTTCCTGCAAACGCAGCTCCTGGCGGCGGAGGCTCTCGCGCAATATCGCGCTGCGCATCGTCGAGGCAAGCTGATCGGCAAACAGGGTCAGCGTTTCGATCTCTTCGGGCAGGAAGTGGCCCCCATCGTGGCGCTCGGTGAGGTTGAGGACGCCCATGACCCGGTCTTCGTCGATCAATGGCAACGACACGAACGCCGACCCCTGGTAACTGGTGCGGCGCGCTTTGCCAGCGAAACGCTCGTCGGTCGCGATGTCGTCGACGATCAGCGGCTCGCGGTGCTGCATCACCCAATTCACGACCGGGGCCGCCTCGAGGTTGCGGATCACGCGAAACTCTCGGGGCAAGCCGATCTGCGCGAACGCGGCCAACTCGGTGCCGGCCTCGTGGAGCATCAACAGCGAAACCCGTTCGACGCCGATGAGTCCGGGCAGGCGCTCGATCACCTCGCGAATCAACACATCGGGCGGTTGGTTCGTCCGGGTGAGCTGCCCCAGCCGGCGCAACAACGCCAGCACTTCGCCCGGAGAACACTTTGCCGCAACCGTCATCGCAACACCGCCAGTTTGCCGGAGGCGCGCAAACGGCGCCCCGTCGAGAGATCACAGGTGACCCGACAATGATACACGCCATTGGCCACCGGTTGCAGGTTTTCGTTGCGAAGATCCCACCACGCAACCCAGTCGCCGTTGGCCCCGGGCTCGAACTCGCAACGCATCACCCGCCGGCTCGAGCCATCGAGGATCTCGCCGTGCACCGTGAGGTCCGGATCATTGACACCGGCAAGTGAAACCCGCAACTGCGCGCGCAGTCGTGCCGGATTGGGCACGGCGAGAACGCGCATGTCGGCACGTTCGGCGACCCCAGCCGCGGCCGAGGCCGGCCCACCCGCCCCCGACACCACGGCACCGCGGGACACGAACAGATAGCGTCCCGAGGTCGATAAAGATGCCGCCATGGTCGGCCCTGCCTCGATCGCCACCGGAATCATCTGCAAAGCGCTGGAATCCAGGTTCACCAGTGCGAGACTCGCCGTCCCGAGCGGCGGCACCAGGGCCGGCAACGGTGCAGTCAGACGAGCCGCGACCGACGGGGCCCGCAATCCGACCAGAACCGGCAGCGACAACGGCACCGCCCCGGCCAACGACCGATCGACCGGTCGCGCATCGCTCAGACTTGCCTCGAGCGGCGCATCGCCGTCGCTCATTCCAGCCGTCGCCAACGTGAGATTGCCCAGGGTGACCTGCGGCCGCTGACTGGTCAGTGCCGCGCGGCAGAAGGCAAAACTGGCGCTGCCCAGTTCGGTGTCGGCGGCCACAAATCCGGTGCCATCCGTGCTCGACAACCGACAACTGGCGAGAAAGAGCGTTCGGTCGGCCCCCGTCGGCATGGCCGGCAACGCCTCGTCCCGCCATGCGGTCACCAGACGCAACGACGGTGTTGCCACCATCGAGGAAACGCTCTTGACCATGACGAAGTATCCATCGTCAAATGCGGGATGCGGTATCGGCCACAGCATGACGCCCCGCGGGGCCGAGGTCCAGTGGAACCGAGCGATCGGTGGCGCGGTTACGCCGCTGCCCTCGACGGGACTGGCCGACAACGCCACGGGCATGAGGATGGCCCGTTCGAGGCCCTCGAGTTCAATGCCAAAGCGCGCTTCACCCGAAGCGTTCAGCGGAATCGCTCGCACGGTGGCGTGACCGGCGTGGTCGAGCGAGGCAAGAAACGGGGTCAACGGTCCGGAGCGTGCGCGCAGAACCAACTCGAGGTGGCCACTGCCGCCGAGGTCATACCATACCCCGGCGTTGGCCGGTGTCTCGCCCTCTCCCCCCACGGTCGTGCTGCCACCGGGCCCCCAGAGCTGCCGTTCACCGGCCAACGCACCGGCGGCGAGCTTCTGTGCCTGCGGACCGAGTCGGGTCACGGCGCTGGCGTAGCCCCAGCGCCCGTTGAACGCGACGGGATCATTCACGTGGTTGGCAAGCAACCAGTCGCGAACGACCTCGACAAACGACACCCCAACGGGAGCCAAAGCGGCTTCAACCGCAGCCGCGCCGACGCACGGTTGCTCGACAAACCTGCGTGTCAATGCAGCGCGCGACTCGTCTGCAACCCCGCCGAACTGCTCGACCAGATAGAAGACGAACAGGAAACTTGCGCCGTATTGGCGGAAGAGAAACCGATCGTCAAACCAGACCGCTTCACGATTGTCGGTCAAGCAGATGCTCGGGTTCTCGAGAAATCGTGACAAATGCGGACTGGGAGCCAGACCGGTGGCGGGTGGCCCGCCGAGTCGACTCGACAGGACCCACTCGGCAAACGTTGCCAGACCCTCGTCGAGCCACCGCTCCTCGACCAATCCCCGCGCACGCCGGCGCGAGAAGTTGACCATGTGCTGGAATTCGTGGGCCAGGGTGCGATAGAACTCGTTGTCGCGCCGGCCCGGGTCCCCGGGGGTGCCCGGGTCGAGATCCATGAAGAACACGGGATGTTGGTTCGACCCCAGCGCGGTCGGCTCGAGATCGGCAGGGTTGAAATACCCCGCGACATAACCGCTCCTGAAGCGGTCGCGGATATCCATCAATACAATAGAAATACGTTCATCGACGGCGTTCCCCTGGGCGAGAAACTCGCGGGGAATTGCCAACGGCCCGAACCACTCGGTGATCGTCGGCTGGATCAGGTCGTCGAACGTCGCGCGGATCTCCGCAATGACCCGCTCCGGCGAATCACCCAGGCCGGGCAACCGGTCAGCCCCGTCAGCAAGATAGATGACGCAGTGACGCCCCGACGCGACGCGACGACAATTGACCGACACGTAACCGTCGCGGACAAAATCGAAGCACTGAAACACCCGGATCTGATCTGCGGCGCCCCGCGACGATGCCCGCGGCGCCGGTCGGAATGCCGGACGGCGCCCGGCACGGATCTCGGCATCGAGCTGCGGCCACCGGGCCCGTACCCGCAGACCACCATCGACCGGCATGCCGGCGGCTCCGGCAGCAGAGCCCAAACAACCACCGACGAGAAATACAAGAGCAATACACCACCATCGGTACCCGCGCGCCATCCCTGGCCAACACCGACGCAGGCACGAACGGAAAACCACAGGTTTCTACCCCCCGGCAGACATGAGCGTCGTTTTGCAATCGCGGCCGATCGCACCCAAAGTGCGAAGTGCCCCGTCGCCCCACGGCCGGCCGCCCGAAACGTCGGGTCCCTTGCGACTGCGCCATCGTGGCTGCAAGGGCCCACTTCGCGCATCCG
>CAZADH010000450.1:0-3403 GCA_964483805.1 uncultured bacterium | reverse complement strand
GAACGAGTGCGCCAGGCCGCGCGCCCCGAATACTGGGTCGCCGCCGCCGGCCGTCGCCTGCGAAAGACATACGATGTCAATACGACGGACACACATCTTGCACTCTCGTTGCGCCGCGCGCTGCAGCAAGCGCCGGGGGTGAACGGGCATGCCGCCCGCCTGTGGCTGGTCCGCCAACGCCGGGCCGCACCGACCGGCGAGGTCACGGCCGTGCGCGCCCCCGGACTCGCCAGCGAACAGGGGCAATTCATCACCTCCCTTCTGGGTGAACTGACGGCCGAAGTCGGCAATGCCGCTGAGCGCGAGCGAGGAGGGTCGTTGGCATCGCCGGAGACCGCGTTTCGGGCCGACAACACCCGCGCCGCGCCGCCAGCCACCGCAGTCCGCTCCGGCGCCACCTGGCTTCACCGGGTCCGGTTACTCTTCGGCCCCGGCATGTCCCCGGAGGTGTTTCGTCTCGCTGGGCGGGGGCGGGCATTTCAGGCGATCAACGACCGCCGTCATGGATATCTCCTGTGGGACGTCACCGGCCCGGCCCACGCCCCGACCGGCGCTTTCCTTCTCTGGGTGCCGGGGAGCGAGGCGCCCGAGGAGCAGGCGATGCGCACCTGTCTCGAGCGTTGGCAGGGCCGCGCCTGGTTCCCGGTCTACGTTCGCTTCCCCGAACTCGACAGCAACCCACGCTGGCGCGAGTGGGCCCCGCCGGCCGGTGCGGGCTTGCCCCTCAGTCAGTGGTTGGCGCCGGTGCGCGACCAGATTGCCGCAGGCGGTCAGTGGCCCCGACTTTGGGGCGCCCCCCTGCTGCGCCTGCCGACCCCGCTGCTCGGGCGAGCCATCCGACTCGACGAGGCAGGACATTGGTGGGGCCGGGTGTTTTCGTTGCCGGCCACCGCCCACGGCGTCGGCATTCTGGTGGGCCGCGCCCCGCAATCCACCCTGTCGCGGGACGAAATCGTGGCCTGGTGGGTGGGTCTGGGCTGGCTCTTCGGCTGGGTCATGGTCACCGCGAGTCTGCTCATCCACGGCCGTTTGCCGTCGGTCGGCATCCGCGCCACGCTGCTGTTGTGGTTCCTCGGCGTCACCGCAATCCCGCTGTCGATCAGTATCGGCGCCTCTTCGCGCCTCGATGCCGATCTGCAACAGAACCGCACCGATGCTGCCCACGAGCAGCTCAACCAGGTTCTCTTCAATATCGAGAACGGGTTTCAACAACATGCCGACCTCTACGCCAAGGCCTGCCGAGCGGTCTGCCGGGGAGCTGGCCTGGGCAGCCTGGCCGGCCAGCCATCTCCCGATGCCGCCGGGCTGGCGGCGAGGCGGCGCACCCTCGAGCCCATGGCGAGAGCCGCCTGGCACGATCTGGTCAAGGCTGGCATTCGGGTGACCAGTCTGCAGGTGTTTGGCGCGGCCGGCATGGAAGCGGAATACCGTGATCCTCTCGTGCCGGCAGACCTGCTGACCGCAGCCCGTTATATGAGCCTCGAACGGTGGAAATCACTGCAGCCCGACGACGTGCGCCTACCCCAGCGGGTCGCGGACAAGGAAGACGCATCCGCACTTGCGATCGTGCGTTTCAGCACCCAGAACGCATCGGCCAACCGCGATGAACTCAACAATTTTTCCGCCGGCAACCGCATGTGGACAATGTTCCGCACCCCCATCGGCAATGCCGAGACCACCTCGGGGCGACAGGCGTTCTTCTTCTGGGATCGCGCCCCGCTCGTCGATGACTACCTGAACCGCGAACTGGGCCGGACCAACGCCGGGCGGGTCGCGGCGGGCATTGCCGTCGTCGCCTTCCGCCCGACCGCCGACCAGTTGCGCCGCATCGGGCCACCGCCGTCCGACCACCAGACCCCGTGGGCCGCAGTGGCCAGGGATGCGCAGCGGGGACCGGTCTCGCGCCATCTGCCCGACCGGCAGATGTTGGTGCAGGGGCGCGCCTGCCCGCGCCTCGGCGGGGTGGTTCTCGTTGGGCGCATCGCCCTCGACCCGGTCGTCACTGCGCTGGCCCGAGACAAGCAATATCGCGTATTGCAATGGTGCGGCTGGCTGGCTGGCACGGTCGCCGCCGCCTTTCTGCTGTCGGCCTGGATCGGTGCGCCTCTCGAACGCATGACCCGTGGCCTGCACGCCGTCGCCGGCGGCAACCTGGCGGTGTCGGTGGCCGAACCCCGTGGCGACGAACTCGAGGAAGCCGGACGCACGCTCGACCGCATGATCGCCTGGTTGCGCGAACGTCGCGAGATGAGCCGGTTCGTTGCGCCTCAGGTTCTCGACGTGGTGGCGGCCGGCGACTATCGGGCGGCGATGGCCGGGCAGCGCCGCGACGTGGTTGTGCTGTCTTCCGACATCCGCTCCTTCACCACCCTGTCGGAAACCCATCCGCCCGCGGCCATCTTTGCGATGTTGAACGACCACATGGAAGCAATGACCGCCGCCATCCAAGCCGAAAACGGCGCGATCGACCGTTTCATTGGCGATGCCATCGTCGCCGTGTTCTACCGTCACGGCGACACCGACCCGGCGGTCCGGGCGCTGCGCGCGGCGGTAGCGATGCGGGCCGCCCACTGGCGACTCGCGGCCCGACGGGCGGCGGCCAACCAGTTTCCCTACGAGATGGGCATCGGTCTCGAGTCGGGCTCGGTGGTGGCCGGAGTGGTCGGGGATCCCGAGTCTCGTCTCGACTTCACGGTACTGGGCGACGTCACGATGCACGCCGGCGATCTGGAAGCACTGTCGAAGCACGGCACATCGTCACGCATCGTCGTGTCGACCGCGATTCGCGCCTGCTTTCGGGAAGACGCCCCATTCGCGCGGTTGCCGGTCGGCGCCGAAGCCTGGGAGTGGCAGGGCGGCCTCGATGGTCCCGACGTCGAAGGCGCCACACGCGCCGGGGCAACACGCACGGGGTTGCCGACACCGGAACCGGACGACCGGTTACCGGACGCCGAGGTGGCAGGTCCCCAGAACGGTGCGCCGCCCTTGGCCGAAATCGAATTGCGGCCGACGACCATGGCCACAACGTGGCGATGGTTACACAGCGCAGCATCGTGGGTACTCTTCGGTCTGTTGCCGGTGTTGCTCGTCTGGTCGATCGCCCATTTCTACACCGACTCACGGCGAACGGCGGCGGCACAACTGGCTGAGAACCGGATCAACGAGCTGTTCCGCCGCATCGGCGACCGTCCCGACGCCGAGACACAGACCACGTTGTATTGCAACCGCTTGATCGCGCGGTTGTTTCCGGCTTCACGCCTGACGACCCCCGCTGCCGCCCGGGCGGCCACTCGACGGTTCGACCACCGGATGGCCAGGGTGGCGGCCGCCCTCCCCGGCCTGCAGTGGCAGACGGTGGGGTATGGTCCGCTGCTGGCCAGCGCCACGGTGCCCGAGCGACCCG
>CAZADH010000449.1:0-3403 GCA_964483805.1 uncultured bacterium | reverse complement strand
CGCTGACGATGCGCTTCAGATCGCGTGCATAGGGCGACTCTGGATTCGCGTCGAAGATGACCTTCGAGTTGTCGACCAGTTGAATCACGCCCGGGTAGTCATCGGCCACGGTGAAACTGACCTTCACCGGCACATTCTTCTGCACTTCTTCGACCGGAATCCCGTTGTGGTGCCCGATGCGGTTGACCAGCAACTTGATCTTGTCTTCGGGATACTTGAGGTTCTTCATGACATCGAGACACTTGCGCACGTTGACCAGATGCCCGATGCGCGGTTCCATGATCAGGAACACCAACTCGGCCATGTCGAGGGCGTTGATGGTGAGATCCTGGAACAACGAATGCGTGTCGAGAATGATGTAATCGAAGTGCTTGCGCGCGACGCCGAGAATCTGCTTCAGATGCGTTGACGCAACCATCTCCGACTGCTCGGGTTTGAACGGCGCCGCCAGCACCGAGAACCCCGCCTTGGCCTCGACGAGATACTCTTTGAATACTTCGTATTTATCAGTCGGTTGATTCACCAGGTCGGCGATGGTGCGCTTCGGCTTCAACTGCAGCATGAACGCCAGATCGCCGAACTGCAGGTCGAGGTCGATGACCAGGACCTTGGCGTTGCCGAACTTCGCCAACCCCGCGGCCAGATTGAGCGCCATGACGCTCTTGCCCACGCCACCCTCTGGCGAGAACACCACGAGGGTCTTGCCGACTTTCTCTTCTCCGCTCGGCTCGACGGTGACACGCAACCGCTTCGTCAACGCGCCCATGATCTTGAGCGAGATGAACGAATTGAGCCGCAGCATCATTTCGAAATCGGTCTTGGCAATGGCCAGCAGTTTGCAATCGGACTGTGCCCGAATGGTCGCCGACCGCGGTGCGCCCTCGATCAGGGCCATCTCGCCGAAAAAGTTGGTGGCGTCCTCTGCCTTAATTGTATTGACAACCTTCTCGGCGCCGCCCTCGGCCTTCAAGACCTCGACGGTGCCTTCGCGAAGAATATAGAACGCATCACCGCTGTCGCCGGTCTTGAACACGGCAGTGCCCTTGGGCACGATCTTCTCTTTCGCCACCTGTTCGATCTTGGCAATGTCGGAATCCTCGAGACCATTGAACAACGGAATGTTCTTCAGGATACTGATAAGATCACGTCCCTTCGCTTGGGATAGACCCGCGCACGGGTCTGGATACGCGCCTGCCGCCGCAACGTCGTGGTGGCAGAGTGGCGCGGGTGTTGCCTACCGGGCGTCTGGAGCTTTGGTTTCGTCGGTGGCCGCCGGCGCTGCGGCATCGCTGGCTTTGCCGGGTTTCGCGGCTTTCTCGGACTCGTCGTCGCCTTTGATGCCCATGAGTTTCTGGTAGATCTTCTCGGCGGTCTCGAGATTCAGGATCTTCTCCCAGACCGTCTCTTTGCCCTTGAGCGAGAACAACTTCACCTCGTCGGGACTGACGGCAATGAAGGCCACCGGTTCGATCGTTGCGCCACCGCCCGATCCTCCGCCAAACGTCTGCTTCTCGCCCTTGCCCTCGCCGCCGCCCGCGCCAAACCCGAATGACACCTTGGTCACGGGAATGATCGTGCGATCTTTGACCGTGATCGGGTCGCCGATCACCGTCTTCGAATTGATCGCCACCTGCAGCTCGGAGAGAACGGTCTTGATCAAACCATCGATACCCATGGGACTAGCCTCCTTGCCCGAGTCGAACCATCAATTCCTACCATATTCCGACCGTCCGTGACCAGTGTTATGCCGCGAGGTCGGCATCGTCGTCTGAACCCGCTCCGTCAGCGCCCTTGGGCGTCACCGGCGTCGACCACCACACGTAGATTTCGTGGCAACCTTTCCAGAAATCGCCATCGCCGCTCAACGTCACGGCGGTCCGCATCAGAACATCAGGGGCAACGCTCAGTCGCAGCGACCCGCGACACCACAACTCGGAGCGGTTGAACACCGGCCACGGCGCAAACTCGACCCCGAAAGGCACCAGTGCCCCCGCACTCGCGGCCAGCGCTCCTTGCGCCATGCCGGTCTGAAACGGGTCACCCAAGCCGAACCGCAGTTTGACCGCCGGACCCTCGCGGTCCCAACTCTGCCACAGATCGCGCAGCAGTTGCTTCGCCGGCGGCGACAGCCGACGCCAGAAGCGCCGCCCCGTCGTCACACCCCGCTTCAACCACTGCCAGCGATCGAGAACCCGTCGTCGCAACCGCTCATACCGCGCTCCCCAACTCGCATCGGCACCGGTCGTCTCTGCCGGTCCGGCGCCGGCACCGTCACGTGTCTCGTCGGCCCGATCGCCAGGCCTTCCACGCGGCGGCGGCAACCCAGCCTCGGGGAACGGCAGCGGACCCGTGCCGCGCTCACCTGCGGCCGCTCCGGCATAAGGAGTCGGCCCCCTCATGCCGGTGACTGCTCCTGTCTCGCGCTCGTCGTGCCTGTCCACCCCGCTCCCCAAGCCTTGGGACGACGCATCCGCATCGCCGCTGCCGCCCGGTGCCTGCGTTGTCTGCACCGAAACCCCACCGCCGCTCCCGCCCGCGGACCCTGCCGCCGGCATGCCTGTCGGCCGCTCGCCGCCCGGGAGTGCGCGCGGTTCCAACCCGCCGGGTTGCGCGGGCAAAGGGCCGGCGCTGCTGGTTGCGACATCGGCAACCCCGGTTCCGGCGGCCGTCGCTCCGGCGGCCGTCGCTCCGGGAGCCGTCGCTCCGGAAGCCGCACCTGTGGACGCCGCCGTTTCGGGCGTTGTCACCCCGCCCGGGCCGGTCGGCCGGGCAACGTCAATACGTTGTATGTCTTCACTGTCGGCCGGCACCGCGGTTGGTGCCGTTGTCGGCAAACTGCTCTGAAAGTCGGTTGCGCCCGCCTGTGCGGTACTGCCCGAGACAACCCCCGGGCTCGTCTCAGTCGTCGTGTGACCTGGTGCTGTTCCGTCGGTCGCAATCGCACCGCCGGCCGCGCCCAGATCGGCACCGCCCACAGTGCTCGCCGTAGAATCCGGCGCACCCGCTTTGATGCTGCCCGGCCCCGCGTCCGGTCCCTTGCCCGGTCCGGTGTCGCTCGCGCCGCCGGCGTCTTCGCCGTCTTGCGTCGGGTCTTTGAAGCCTTCGCGCCAGACGCGGCGGCGCAGCGGACCGAACCGCACATCGAGCCAACGCCGCCGCGGCCCGATCACCAGTTGGGCGGCTGCCGTTCCCCACAGATACGAAAACTCGGCGCTGAGGCGTTGTCCACGGGGCGTCACGCGGGCACGCAGGTCGAGCGGCCACGGATGCCAGAGCATCACCGCGCCCAGGCCGGTGCCCAGAAGCGTCGCACCCAGCAACCACAAAGCGCCGTACCACCAGCACCCCAAACCGGTCGCCGTCGCCAGCAACGCGAGGCCGGCGCACGCGCCGGCCGCCGCGG
>CAZADH010000448.1:0-3414 GCA_964483805.1 uncultured bacterium | reverse complement strand
TGTGGTCGGGACCCGAGGGAATGTATACTGTCGTCAGGGTTCGGAACGGCGCAACCGGCACCGATTTCAGCCCGTTGCTCGAGGTCCGGACGATCGAGTTGTCGAAGTACCGGGCGCGTCGGTCAGGCGAGGCGCGAACACGATTCGAACGGTGGCTCGACGTTCTCGGCTTCGGCCCTGAGTATCTCGACGGACGCAAGCAGTTGCCGGATTCGCCCGAAACCGAGGAGGAAATGGCCATGGCGATCGAACAACTCAAGCGTGCCAACGCCGACCGCAGGTTGCGCAACCTGCTCGAAGCCGAAGAGCGGCGCGACCGCGCGATCGCGCAGGAGTTTGCCACAGCCCGGCGTCAGGGCGAGGCCGAGGGCCGCGAAAAAGGCTTGGCCGAGGGGCGGGCCGAGGGGCGGGTCGAGGGGCGGGCAGCAGAGCGAGAAACGGCAATCCTCAGGTTGGCAGCACGAGGCATGGCTCCCGATCAGATCGTTGAATCGATGGGTTACACGATCGAAGAAGTGAACAGTGCCCTGGAGAACGTCAGCTCCACACGCTGACGACGACCTCGCGCCGGTCGCGCGGTCCGTCGAACTCGCAGACGAAGATGTTTTGCCACGTCGACAGGCCCAGCTTGCCGTCGATGATCGGAATCGTCTCGGACGGGCCGACGAGTCCGGCCTTCAGATGGGCATCGCCGTTGCCGTCCTGCTGGTCGTGTTCCCAGACGCCGTTCGGAATCAACTTGTTCAGCAGTGCGATCACATCGTTCTGCACGCTGCTGTCCCAGTTCTCCTGAATCATGATTGCGGCCGTGGCCCCGCGCACGTAGACATTGCACACGCCGCTGCCGACGCGACTCTCGGCGACGACGCGGCGCACCTCGCCGGTGATGTCATACAGTCCCTGGCGCCGATCGGTGGCCAGTTCGAGCACATGGTGGGTGACCGTCATGGGAGGCCTCCGGGGTTGCAGGTCGATGGGCGTATCGTAAACAATTGTCGAAGCAGTGAGCGCATCATTGTCGCGTCGTTTCACCACGAGTCAGCGGGATCTGCAGCGTCGCGCTGAACTGCCCTTCGCGAGCCTCGGTGACGAGATCGGCCCCTGGCAGTGCTTCGAGCACCCGCCGCGCCGACGCGAGGCCACGGCGTGAAAAGCTTGGATGGGCAGGCCTTCCGTCGATGTCGACCGCGCAGGGATTACGGACCTCGCAACGACACCTGCCATTGCGCACCTGGCAGTCGATCGTGACCGGGGTTGGGCCACTGGAATGCTTCAGCGCGTTGTGGATCAGTTCGCCGAACACCGAGAACAGGATCACGAAGCGCACGCCGTCGCTCGCGAACCCCATCGAGTTATCGGCGTCAACGTGGATGCGCAGCCCGGGCAGGTTGTCCTGAACCCAGTCCAGCAACGCCGTGCCCTCCGGGTCATGGGTCTCGGGGTCGGCCCGGCTCAGCACGACATCAATGAAGCTCCGGCGCACGCGTTGCCGTGCCGCTTTGTCGCCGTTCCCGAGCAGGCGCATCAGCGGCGCAGGGCGACCCGCGGCAAAGAAGATGCGCGCCAGCGCTTGCCGCAATGCCGCAGCGAGGACCATCGGCACCGTGACCGGTCCGGGCGAATCATGCAGCCACGCCTCGCGCAGCCGCTCGGGGTCGGCGATCATGATCTTGAAATTCTGCGTGAGGTTCTCGACGAACGTGATCGTGCCGATCACGGAGGCCACGGTGTTGATCGCGCTCGCCTCGGCCTGACTCAGTTCGGCTCGTGTGCCGCGAAACGCCGCCAGTGCCTGGCGCAGCGCTTCGGGTGCCGTACCGAGCGCGTTGTGAATCGCATGCGCGACAAACGAGTACATGTCTTTCAGGGCGGCCTCGCTGGTTTCGACGCGATCGGGTTTCTTCATGAGCCCATCATAATGCAATTGTAGTGCCGAGTTTGCATTGCTCGCGGTGAGTGTCTCCCGCTCAGGTTGCGGGCCCGTGTCATCTTGTGGTTCGGGTGACAAACCAGGGGAAGCGGACAAGCTCGCTTGTGTGGGAATCAAACACGATGTGTAGCAGCGCGCCATGATAGAAGGGCATTTGTGACCCTACACGGTTAATTGTATAGTGCTTCGTGGGCGACCCGGCAATTTTGGCTTCGTGGTTTTGCTTGATGTCCAGAGATGATGTGAGGTCACGAGATCGTGAGTTCAGCCGAGCATTCGACCAAACCTGAGGATCTATTCATCGAGATATTCTCCGAGGTGTTTGGACTCGAAAAGGTGCAATACATCATACCTCAGATGCCGTTCACGGACATCTATGGTGTCAGTCGTTTCATTGACTATGCACTCCAGACCGCAGAAGAGAAGATCGCATTCGAGATCGATGGCCTGGCTTGGCATCATCCTGGAGCCATCTCATTACAGGATTTCGAGGATGACCTGCTGCGGCAGAACTGCCTTGTGGCGCGGAGGTGGCGCGTTTTTCGCTGGACCGATCGCGAACTGGCCGAGCAACCGGACCGTGTTCGAGACCAACTGGCATTGTTCCTCGAGGGTCTGGGTCGATTCATGACCTATGACGACTTTCTGCCTCGACAACTGGGCGATGTTGTCGAGTTTCGGGACCATCAAGAGGAGGCATTGCACGATCTGGGTCGCTTGCGCGGGGAAGGCAAGACAATTGCCCTCCTTGATCACGCCACCGGAACCGGAAAAACGGTCACGGCTATTGCCGATGCGCGAAGAGTGGGTGGTCGCACGCTGTTCTTGACTCACCGAAAGCAACTTGTGCAACAGGCCATTAACGAGTTTGCCAATGTCTGGCCGGAGCGAGAGGTCGGTCGAACATCGGCAGTTGGTGATGAGCCTACATACAACGTTGTGGCAACGGTCCAGTCGGTGAACCGAAACCTGGATCGCTTTCACCCGAGTGATTTTGCCTATCTCATTATCGATGAAGCTCACCATGCGACGGCGTCGACGTATAAGAAGATTCTCGGATACTTTACCCCGAAGTTCATCCTTGGGTTGACGGCGACCCCTTTCAGGGCCGACGGTGGATCGGTTCTCGAACTGTTTCAGAGTTGTGCGCATAGACTCGATTTGGAAACCGCGATCAAGCTTGGCCAACTGGCTCCCATCAGGTGTTTTCGAGTCGATACGAACATCGATCTCTCGACAATCCGCTGCAATCACGTTCGCTACAACCAACATGACCTCGAGGAGAGGGTCGTGATCGAAGGACGGGACGATCTGATCGTTGACACCTATCGTAAATATGTGTCGGAGCGACTGGCGGTGGTGTTTTGTGTGAACGTGCGCCATGCAGAGGATCTTGCTCGCCGATTCGCCGCTGCCGGCATTGCGGCCGCGGCAGTGTCGGGGCGCGACCCGGTGCAGAGGCGCAACGAGGTCCTTGGCAGTTT
>CAZADH010000447.1:0-3450 GCA_964483805.1 uncultured bacterium | reverse complement strand
CGGTCTTGTCGGTGATCGCCGGGTCGATGTCTGCCCCGATCAACCGCGTATCGACGGTGCTGCCGGCAATCCCCAGATCCGCCGCACAGGTGCCGTCGACATCGAACACCTCGAGACGACCGCGGGCGCCGTGGTTACCGTCGATGATCTCGATCCCGTCGCCGCGGGCGTTGATCGTTGCCTTGACATAGATACCGTTGGCCGGATTATTGATGCGGTCGAGCACGTCCTGCACCGTCTTCGCACCCCGGAAATCGATGGTCTGGAAATGCCCGGCCTTGTCGGTGATCCGCACCAGGCCCAGGTTCACGCCCTTGTTGAAGGTGCGGTTGTTGTTGAGCGCGGCCAACTCGGTCGCGCCGGTCACGGCCGGGTTCAAATCGATGGCACCCACGAGCGTCGGCAGGTTCTTGATCGTCAGCCCCTCGCCGGTCAGCGTGTCGGGTGAGTAATGGTTGATGTTGCCGATCAAACCCAGGTCACGAGCGGTGTTGGTGCGCTCTTCAACGCGCAGCCCCTGAGCGCCGACGGGTCGGGTGGTGTCGGTGATGATGAACCGCGAGTCGGTGGTGTCGAAGGTCGCCTGCAGCGGCGAGGTGGCGTTGATCTTGTCGACGATGTCCTGCACCGTGCGGGCGTTCGAGAGATCGACCTCGTGCGCTACGCCGTTGGTGTCCCAGATGACGATCTGGCCCACTTCCGGCTGCGGCACAAAACCCGACAACGGGGTGGCGCCGGTGACGCCGATCCCGACGCTGTCGCCCACCACCGTGGCACCCTGCGAGAACTTCAACAGCCCGAGCCGATTGGCTACGGTCGTGGCCTCACGAACCTGCACGGCCAGAGGCACGGGCGGCGCCCCGAGGCCGTCAACCTCTTCGATTTTGAACTCGCCGCCACCGATCGTATAGTCGGTGATGACCATGCGGTGGGTGTTCGCATCGAGCGCTGCCTGCTGCGCGCCCCCGGTCTGCACATCGATCTGCGTGAGCACGTCCTGCACGGTCAGTGCCTGGGTCAGGTTGACGGTCCGCGCCACGCCGTCGCGGCCGGTGATGCGCAGGTAGCCCTTCTCGACGCCCTTGCCGTCGTTGAGGAACTTCAGTTCCGTGCCTTCCGAGAGCAGCGCCGGATCGAAGTCGGAAAGAATCGTGTCGCCCGCCCCCACGTTCTTGACAATGCCCAGATCGTCGCCAACGCGCGCCGGCAGATCTTTGACATACAATTGATTCTTCTTGCTCTCGACACTGAAGTCACCGGTGCCGCCGCTCAGGTCGGTCATCTGCAAGCGGTTGTGCACCAGGTCGAACTCGGCGCGCAGCATCGACGGAGCTGCCGCATTGATTGTATTGACAACGTCACCAATCGTGTTCGCCGCCGACAGATCGATGCGCAGGCTCGAACCATCGCGCAGGTTCACCGCGAGAAAACCCTTCGGCACGCCGGTGCCGCTCTGCAGGTCGCTCAGGGGCGTGTTCACCGAGAGCATTTTCGGGTCCGACAGACCGATCAAGGTATTGGTCGGGCCGGCGGTCTTGTAGATGCCCAACGCCACCGCGGTGTCACTGGGGACTTCCTCGAGGCCGGCCGTGAAACCCCGGGTCTGGTTGATCGCAAAAATGACGTCGTCGATCCGCCTGGCCGAGCTGAGGTCGACCCAGGTTTCGACACCGTTTTCGTCGGTCAGGATGATGCTGCCCGCCTGCATCCCGCGACCGTTGTTCAACGCCTGCACCGGCAGCATGGTCGACAACGTCGGCGCCGCCATGCGGAACGTCGGCGCCGGGTTGGGGTCCTTGCCGCGGAAGAAGACATCGGACCCCGGCACGTTGCGGGTCAGGGTCGTGCCCTTCTCGATCTCGGTGGCGAAGCGCTTTTCATTGCCGACATACGCCACGTCGAGAATGTTGAGAAGGTTGAGGCCGCTGCGGGTCAGGCCTTCCGAGAAGGTGACGATGTCGGTCATCTGGTTGGGCTTCTGCCCATCGACCGTGCCAAACGGTTTGGTGGTCACGTGATCACCGGCAAACAGATACTCGCCACCGACGTTGGTGTTGGCAATGTCGAGCATGTGCTGCAACAACTGGTCGATCTCTTTGGCGATCGCGTCGCGGTCGGCCTGCACCAGGGTGTCGTTCGCCCCCTCGACCGCCAGTTCGCGGGCGCGCTGCAATGTGCTCTCGATATCGGTCATCGCGCTGTCGGTGACGCGATCGATATTGCTGATGTATTGCATGTGCTCGTTGATCTCGGTCTTGTGGTGCATCGCCAGCGCATTGGCTGTGGGCGCCTGCGACGGCGTGGTGTAGGCCCGGCCCGAGCTGATCTGCTCGGTGACCTTGCTGAGTTCGTTGTAGTTGCGACCCAGCGTCCGCATGAACGAGTTGACCATCCATTGGTTGGAAATCCGCATGTTTGCCTCCTGTGGGCACCTGGCCAGTATTCTGACTCTGTGGGCGCCTCGCCTGGTTGTGGCGGATGAAACGACGTCGAAGTGCGGCCGCGGCCGCGTTCAGTGGTTTATCGGAGCATGCCGTTGATGACCTTGTCGAGCATGCTGTCGACGGTGGTGATGACCTTGGCGGCCGCGTTGTAGGCCTGCTGATACTTGAGCAGGTTGGTCAGTTCTTCGTCGAGGCTGACCCCCGACTGTTCCTGGCGTTTGGCGGTCAACTGGTTCATCAGGTCAGCCGCCGTCTCTTTGCGCGTTTCGGCTTCTTGCGATTGCGTGGCCAGACGGGTCACAATCTTGTTGTAGAAGTCGCTGAAGTTGGCCTTGCCGTTGTCGAAGAACTTGCCGTGCTTCACTTGCGCAATCTTGATCGCGACCGAGCCGTCGCCGTCACCGTTGTACTGCGGCAACGGGTTGTTCGGATCGTTGATCGAACCGCCGGCCGCACCGATCAGGCGCTGATCGGCAGCCAGATCGGCACTCATGGCAATGTTCTGGGCCGCGTTCTTGTACGGCTGATTCGGATCATCGGTGGCGATCGGCACGAAGAAGTTGCGCCCGGACTTGCCGTCGAGACCGAAACCGAGACGATGGACGGCATTGACCTCGGTCGTCAACCGGTAGGCCATTTCATCGAGGTTGTCGCGCAGTTCGTTGACGTTGCCGTCGCGCACCGTGAGCAGCGACTTGAGCCGCCCGCCCGTCACGATCGGCCGCAGGTCGATGCGGGCCACGCCCGGGCTCTTGATGAACAGCATCGCCCCGGGAATCGCATCGGTCACCGTGTTATCGGGGCGCACGAAGTTCTGCCCGCCATAATTGAAGATGGCGTCGCGGGCCGCGCGATCGGTATGCAGATTCAACACGGTGAACAGGTTGCTGGTGCCGTTGGCCGTGGTGATGCCGTTGGCCGTCCCCGTGAGGCGGGATTCCATGATCAACTGACCCGATTCGTTGATCGTCGCCTTGATGCCGAGATTGGCATCGTTGATCGTCTT
>CAZADH010000446.1:0-3476 GCA_964483805.1 uncultured bacterium | reverse complement strand
GACCAGACTCGCCGTCTTGTCGTGCAGCTGCGTGACACCGGCGACGGCCGCGACCGGCACCTTCGCGCTGGTGATCGCCCCCGAGAACTTCCGCGACGAAGAACTGTCGGTGCCGCGGGCGGCCCTCGCTTCGGCGGGCTGGTCGACGGTGGTCGCGAGCACCCGTCTGGGCACGGCCACCGGCATGCTGCACGACACCTGCCCGATCGCCTGCACCATCGAGAGTCTCGACGCCACGACGCTGGCGGCCCTGGTCATCGTCGGGGGCACCGGCGCCCCAACCCACCTCTACGATTGTGCGCCGCTGCATCGTCTGGCCACGGTCATGCACCAGGCGAAGAAACCGGTCGCGGCGATCTGCCTGTCCCCCGGCGTGCTCGCCCGCGCCGGCCTGCTCAAAGACCGCAAGGCCACCGTGTATGCCAACGATGTGTCGAAAAAGGCGTTCGCCGACGGCGGTGCGACGCTGGCCACCGACAGTTGTGTGATCGACGGCAATCTCGTCACAGCCAACGGTCCCGAGGCCGCGGCCGAGTTTGCGGCGGCAATCGTCGAACTGCTGGGCCGGCCCTGACCCAGGGGTGTATTTATTAAAGCATACGAGCATTTGCGAGCGGTTGCCGAACGCGATGGGTCGTGCGTGTCGTGCCACCTGCGCGTGACCAGCCACCACGAGGTCTGTGCACGGTGCGGACAGGCTGCACCCTACGCCCCCGATGACGAAGACGTGCGCCGGTTGGTCATCGCCGGGTATCACATCAACGCCATTGCCCTCGTGCGCCTGATGAACGGTATGACGCTGGGTCAGGCCAAAGATCGTGTCGCCGCGATTGCCGCGGCCGAGAAGGAACGAACGCCCGGTTCGAGCTGACCGGCTCCGCCCCCAAATGACGCGACCCGCTGTCCGACTGGACAGCGGGTCTTCTCTGTTACGACAAACAGGGTCAGTGGCCGGTTCGATCGATGTGCGTGGCGCCATCCATGAAGGGCTGCAATGCGCGCGGGATGAAGATGCGGCCGCCTTCGTCCTGGTAGTTCTCGAGAATGGCAAGCCAGGTGCGACCCACCGCCAGGCCCGACCCGTTGAGGGTGTGCACCAGTGCGGTCTTGGCCTTCTTGTCGTCGCCCTTGAAGCGAATGCCAGCGCGACGGGCCTGGAAGTCTTCGAAGTTGCTGCAACTGCTGATCTCGCGATAGGTCTTCTGCGACGGCAACCACACCTCGATGTCGTAGGTCTTCGCGGCCGAAAAACCCAGATCGCCGCTGCACAAGGCCACGACGCGATACGGGATCTCGAGCCGCTTCAACACCATCTCGGCATCGGCCACCAGACTCTCGAGTTCGTCATACGACTTGTCGGGGTGGGCGAACTTGACCAGCTCGACCTTGTCGAACTGGTGCTGCCGGATCAACCCGCGCGTGTCTTTGCCGTAGCTGCCCGCCTCGCTGCGGAAACACGGGGTATAGCCGGTGAACTTGATCGGCAGGTCGGCCTCGGCCAGGATCTCCTGCGCGAAATAGTTGGTCAATGGCACCTCGGCGGTCGGAATCAAGTAATACTCTGTATTGCGGCACTTGAACAGGTCTTCTTCGAACTTCGGCAACTGCCCGGTGCCGGTCATCGATTTCGCGTTGACCATGTACGGCGACCATACTTCGGTGTAGCCGTGCTCGCGCGGGTGCAGATCGAGCATGAAGTTGATCAAGGCGCGCTCCATGCGGGCGCCGGGCCCCTTGAGAAAGGCGAAGCGCGAGCCAGTCACCTTGCCGCCCCGCTCGAGATCGAGAATGCCCAGTTTCTCGCCCAGATCGACATGGTCGATGGCGTCGAACGAGAACTTCGCCGGGGTGCCAACCTGCCGGACCTCGACATTGTCGGCGCTCTCGGCCCCAACCGGCACGCTCGCGTGCGGGGCGTTCGGAATCGTCATCAACAAGGCCTCGAGCTCGACATCGACCGCCGCCAGCTTCTCGTCGAAGGCCTTGATCTCGTCGCCCACTTTTTTCATCTCGGCGATCAGGTCGTCACAGGCGATCTTGGCCTGCTTCTTCGCGGCAATCTCTTGCGAGGCTTTGTTGCGCACAGCTTTCTGCGCTTCGACCTGTTGCAGCAGATCGCGACGCTGCGCGTCGAGTTGGTCGAGCTTGCTGAACTGCGGTGCGATCACCACCCGATCGAGCGCAGCCAACAAGGCCGCGCGCGCTTCCTTGCTGCCGTCGGCCGCCCGCTTTTCGTCGAGCACGGCCTTCACGGCCGGGGCTTTCCAGTCGACCAGACCTCGTTTCACCAATGCTTGTTTGAAGAGATCCGGATTGCTGCGCACCCACTTGATATCAAACATCGCTGCCTCCTTGGCGCGTCAATACGCGAATTGAGAACGGCGCGATCATACCACGTCGGGCTTGCGCCTGAAAACCCAGCGCAGACCGAAGATGAGCAACGCCAACGTCACCAGCAACGTCGCCCGCGCCTGCCACCATCGGCCCTGTACCGAGGCGTGCAACCGCGCCGCAAACGAGGCCGGGTCTTCGGCCACCAGGTAGAACACGTCGCCCACGGTGATGTGCGGTTTCTGATCCCAGAATTCGCCCAGTGCCCACGCCGCCTGCCCCGGCACGAGAACGCGCGTGTGGTCGCGGCGACTCGGTGACGCCGTGAGGTCTTCGCGATACAGGTCGATCGCCACCCCCGAGCCGATGTCGACAGCGTTCCAATCGGTGAGGGTGATGCTGCCCGACTCATCGACAAACCGGGCCGGTACACCGGTCTTCACGATGATTCCTGGAGTCCAGGTGGCCACCGTGCGCCAGTCGCCCCCGGTCATCAGCGAATGACTGCCAAGAACCTCGGGCACCCGTTCGAGAAAGAGATACGGCCCCGAACCGGTCTCGGGATCGACAAACGTTTCGTTCCAGACTTGCAGGGTACCACGCACCCAGACCGGACCCCGAACCTGATCGGCCGCCTTCAGGTTGAGTCGCGGCGCCCGGGTCGCAACATCGGCCAAAGCGAGCGCCGGCGCCATGCGGGTTTCCTGATACCACCACCAACCGGCGAGAATCAGGACGCCGACGCCGACCACCAGCAGCTTGACCAATCGAGCAATACAACCCATGCACACCCCGCATCGCGTTCGATTTTGCCCGAGGACCGTTCCCGTAGTGCTCACCGCATCATATCACAACGACACTCCACCGGCTTGCCGCGTGCCGCCCGGATTCTGACGAAACACCATCGACGATTTTGCGAATCCTGGGTTAAGAATTCCTTGCCTTTGGTCGAACAAGAACGACGACACAATGAAAACGTCCCGATCGAAAGCCAACCTGTTCGTGATCCGCGACTCCGGGTCCGGCGTGCGGCCAGACTCCGGTCGCGGGCAGCGCACCACCGCGCCGGGGTCGCCCGGGATCCGGTCGGCGCGCGAAGTGCTCCGGGGAAGCAAACCAGCGACCCACGCCGGCGACGTGCGCAT
>CAZADH010000445.1:0-3480 GCA_964483805.1 uncultured bacterium | reverse complement strand
ACGAGAAAAAGCGAGCCTGGTTCATGTTCGGGGTGATGTTCCCGATCATGCTCCTGTTGCAGTTTCTCGGGGTCAGCACGCCGATCGCTGCCGGGGTTGTGGCCGGGGTGGTCGGCGGGTTGTCGGTGCTGCTGTTTCCCCGCTCGGGTGGCCCGAAATGACGGTGACCCCTTTCGTCGCCCTCACGTAGGGGCATGTAACGACGTGCCCCTGCGACCGTGGGCGACATGATCATCGGCCTCGACCTGGCCGAGAATCTCGGCTACTGCGTTCTCGACGACGCCGGCCCCCGCATCCTCGCGGCGGGCCGGCGCCGGCTGGCGCGCCGAGACCCGAACGAACGGCTGCTGGCGTTGCGCGATTTCATCCACGCGTTGCTCGAACGCTTTGGTCATCACGGCGACATGGTGCTCGAAGACGTGTTTCTACCGTCGAAGACCTCGCGCCGAACGCCCATCGCGCTGGGTGAATTGCGCGGTGTGGCCCGGTTGTGTGCGGTCGAGGTCGGCATGCCGGTGCACTTCTATCCGCCGGCGCGCGTGAAGATGGCGGTGGTCGGTTCCGGTCGGGCGACGAAAAGTGATATGATCGCGTTGATCAATTCCGAGTTTCGGCGGTCGGTTTCCGACGACAACGAGGCCGACGCCATTGCACTGGCATATACCCACTGGTTGATGCGGCGTCTGCAAATGACGCCGGCGATCGGAACCGGTGGCTCACGGAGGGCGTCATGAACGGCGAAGGCGATGAACTGAAACAACGGGTGGCCGACCTCGACCCCAGCGTCGCGCTCGAGGCGATCCAGGAAGCCCTGGTCGCCGATGATGACGCGTTGGCCTGGCTCGTGCCGATGGCGGTGAGTGACGAGTCGCCGCTCGTGCGTCTGCGCGCGCTCAACATTCTGGCGCAGCGCGGTCGGCCCGATCACGTGCACGACTTGTTGCCGGCGTTGAAGAGTGAGGCCGACATCCACGTGTTGGCCAGCCTCGTCATGGTCCTGGGCAAGATTGGCGGTCCCGAATTGCTCGACGAACTGGCGCAATTTCTCGACCACACCGATCGCCGGGTGCGTGCCAACGCGGTCGAATCCATCGGCCAGGTGGGCGGTGATGCGGCCGTGTCGCTGCTCGAGCCGCTGCTGGCCGATCCCGACAACCGGGTGCGCGCCAATGCCGTCATTGCCCTGTTCAATCTCGGCGAGATCGACCACATGGACGTTCTCGAAAAGATGCTCCACTCCGATCAGGAGTTCTTTGCCGACAGTGCGCGTTATGCCCTGGGGCGCATCGGGTTGCACAAACTGGTCGAGAGTGTCGGGTTCACCGAACTGACCGAGTCGCTCGGCGATGTGCACGACCACCACGACAAGGGCGTCATTCGCGATGCCGTCTTTTCGGTGGGTCTGCTGTTGCAGAAGCGGTTTGTTGGGTGATCCCGACGAAACAACGGTCGGGATCCAAAAAACGAAACTTGAGGGTTGCGGTTGCCCCCGTGCCGTGGTAGTATCCTCGTACCCTGTGGGGCATCAAGAGATATCGATCCCCAATGGGGACGGCGTCCGTCCCTTTGTGTGGGCCGGGCGTGAATTATCAGGAGGAATGTACAGTGTTACAGAGCAAGGTGAAGTGGTTCAACAATGCGAAGGGTTTTGGGTTTATTCAGGATCCCAATGGCGGGAAAGACATTTTCGTGCATCACAAACAGATCGTGGCCGAGGGCTACCGGTCGCTGACCGAGGGTGAATCGGTCGAGTTCGAAGTCGAGCAGGGCCCCAAGGGTCCGCAGGCGATCAACGTCCGCAAGATCTGACCTCGAATAAGTCTCAACAGAGGGCGCGATCCAATCGGACCGCGCCCTCGATCATTTAACGCCATGATCCGCCGTGACAAGGGCAACGAGCCAGGGCTCATCCGGACCGGATGTGCGCTTGCGTTGCCGTTCGTCCGGGGTTACTCTGATGGCGCCGCCACAGGGTGGCAAGGCAAACCGATCGCCATCGCGATCTGACACACGCAGGAGACGACATGGACAAGCACGATACCTACGCGGTCGACCCCTCTCTCAACGACATCCAACGGCAACGCCTGCAGGTCATCGATGAACTGCGCGCCCAAGGGACCGACCCCTACGGTCACCGCTTCGATCGTTCGCACACCACCGCGACGGCGCGGACCCTCTACGACGAGGCGGTTGCCGCCGCCGGTCCCGATGCGGCCCACGTCGAGACTGCCTCGGTGCGAATGGCTGGGCGGATCATGACCAAGCGCGACATGGGCAAGGCGGTGTTCGCCACCCTGCAAGATCAATACGGTGTATTGCAGATATATTTCAAGAAAGACCAGTTGCCTGAGGCCGACTTCGCGCTGGTGCGCCGTCTTTACGCGGGCGACATCATCGGCGTCGACGGCCCGGTGTTCAAGACCCGCACGGGCGAGATCACCGTCAAGGCGACGGCGTTGGCACTGTTGTCCAAGTCGGTCAACCCGCTGCCCGAGAAGTGGCACGGTCTGACCGACGTCGAGCAGCGCTATCGCCAGCGCTACGTCGATCTCATCGTCAACCCCGATGTGCGCGCGACCTTCGCGCGGCGCAGCCAGATCGTGCAGTTGATTCGTGAAGGCATGAACCGGCGTGGGTTCCTCGAGGTCGAGACCCCGATGATGCATCCGATCGCCGGGGGGGCGGCCGCGCGGCCGTTCATCACCCACCACAATACCCTCGACATGGATCTCTTCCTGCGCATCGCGCCGGAACTCTACCTCAAGCGCCTGCTCGTCGGCGGGTTCGAGAAGGTCTACGAGATCAACCGCAACTTCCGCAACGAGGGCATTTCGATCAAGCACAATCCGGAGTTCACCATGATGGAGGTCTACCAGGCCTTCGGTGACATGGAAGCGATGCTCGAACTGACCGAATCGCTGCTGTGCGAAGTGGCGGCGGTGTTCTTCCCCGACATGAAGATCCCGTATCAGGGGCAGGTGCTCGACTTTTCGCGGCCCTGGCCGCGGCTGCCCATGCTCGAAGCCGTGGGCAAGCTCATCGGTCGGCCGACCCTCGATCTGGCCGTGCCCCGTGAAGAGCTTGCGGCCGATGCGCGCAAGATCGGCGTCGAGGTCGAACCGCGCGACACCGTCGCGGGCATCATCGTGAAGATCTTCGAAGCAAAGATCGAAGGCACGCTGATGCGGCCGACCTTCGTCACCGGCTACCCGCGCGAGATCTCGCCGCTGGCCCGGCAGAATCGGGAGCATCCGGATCTCGTCGATCGCTTCGAGTTGTTCATCTTCGGGCGCGAAATGGCCAATGCGTTCAGCGAGCTGAACGATCCCGAGGAGCAGCGCCGCCGCTTCCTCGATCAGTTGCAGGCCCGCGAACGGGGTGACGAAGAGGCGCACCAGATGGACGAAGATTACGTCACTGCCCTGCGTTACGGCAGGCCGCCGGCCGGCGGTCTGGGCATCGGCATCGATCGCATCGTCA
>CAZADH010000444.1:450-3483 GCA_964483805.1 uncultured bacterium | reverse complement strand
TCTGATCGGGCGCGGTCTGTGGCGCGATCCGCAGCAGCCCGGGTGGGCAATGGCGGCCACCTGCGGTTGGATCTGGATCGGCATGGTGGGAACACTGCTTCTGTTGGTCGGTGGTCTGCATCGTGTGACCGCGTGGCTCATCCTGATCCCGGCTCTTCGTGCCGCGGCGGCGATCGTGAGCCATCGGCGCGTCGACGGGTTGGCCTCGGCGGGTGTGGCCGAACCCGCGCGAACCGGTGCTGCCGACCGCCTGTGGACCGGTCTCGCCCGGCTGCTCCTGGTGACCATTTTGTTGATCATGGGCGCGTGCAGTCTCGCCCCAACGATTGCCTTCGATGACCATGTCTATCACTTGCCGATCGTGCGTGCGTTCGTCGAACGCGGCAGTCTGTGGCTCGATTCGGGGCAACCGAACGTGTACCGACCAGCGCTGCACGCCGTCTGGATGGCGGTGGCCGAGTTGGTTGGCGGACCCGCGGTCTCGCGACTGGTCAATATTGCCGTGTGGCTCACCCTCGTGCTGCTTGCGTGTGGCACGGCACGGGCGCTGGTGCGGCTCGGCATCGTGGCGATCATGGCATTGACCGCGCAGGTGCTCGTTCTCGTCGACAGCGCTTACGCCGACATGGGCCTGGCCCTGCTGTTCGTGGCCGTGCTCGAGTTCGGGGTGCCGCGGGATGCCGACGCTGCCGCCGAGACCGAGCGGTGGCGATGGTTTGGGTTGGCCTGTGGCGCGTTGCCGGCCACGAAATACCAGGGGTTGATCCTGCTGCCGATCGCGCTGTTGGGTGCGCAGGCCTGGTGTGGCACGATGGTGGCGAGTGGGGCGGGCAAGTCGGGGGATGGGGTGTTCCGCCTGGTGCGGGCGCGAGCGTGGTTGGGGTGGTTCGTGCTCGCTCTGCTGCTCGTGTCGGGACCGTTCTACCTGCGCAACATCCTGTTGGTCGGCAATCCGCTGTTTCCCCACCTTGGGCAGCACGCACCCGTGCCCACCCGCGTCGATATGGCCCGTCTGGCCCAGAAACTGCCGGGCACCGACATGGTTTCGGAAGGACTGGCGTTCTTTCTCGAACGGTTCGGAATGGGCAAGGACCCCCTCGATCTCGTGCTCGCGCCGTGGCGGGTCTCGGTGTACGGCCACTTCCACGACCACCGCTGGTCGTTGCAGTTCTTTGACGGCGACATCGGGGTCTTGCCGTTGCTGGCGTGGATCGTCATACTTCGTATTGCTTTATCTTCGCAGCGCGCGCGGATTGCCATCATTCTGGGAACAACGCTGATGTTTCTCTGGTGGCTGGGGAGCCAGCAGATGCGTCACATCGTGCCGTTGCTCGCTCTGGCGGCCTGGGCCTGGTCTCGGTTGGTCCCGCCGGGAAAACATGCGGCGCTCCTGGTCTTGGTGGCGGCACTGGCGGTGCCGTGGTCTGGTGGTTACGCCGTGCACCGGTTCCTCCGGACGGCCCCGGTGGTGGCCGGCCAGGTGACGGCAGCAGCATGGACGGCCGAGCGGTTGCCGCCGGCGGCGTGTTACCAATGGATGTCGGGAAACCTCGCCACCGATGCCGCGGTGCTCGTGGTCCTCGAAGAGCGGACCCACCTGTTGCCGCGGCGACATATCTGGACCGGGCTGTTGCCGGTGTGGTTCGCGAACTTTGTCTGGCGCCTGGGCGGCGGGCCCGCCGTCGACGAGTTTTTGCGCCGGGAGGGCGTGACGCATGTGCTCATGCCGCGCTACGGTTTGCAGGTGTTTCCCGAGGTCAGCGACGATCGCACCTACCGGGCGACTTTGCGCGCGTTGTTCGCGGAGCGCTGGCGGGTCGTTTACGCCGATCCGTGGGTGGTGTTGTTCGCCGTCGGGGGTTCCTGACACGGGCCGGTCATGAAGCGGGCGACCAGGGCCAGCACCACGGCCGGGTCGCGTTCGTTGGCCAGGTCACGGCGCAGCGCGGCCGCCCCGGGGTATCCCTTGAGGTAGGCGAACAGGTGGCCGCGAAAAAGGGGCACGGCCTTGGCGTCGTGTTCGGCCATGGTGGCGAGCAAGTGGCGGCGAAACAGGGCGAACCGTTGTGGCCCTTCGGGTTCCGGCGTGTCATGCGCGAGCGTGGCAAACAGCCAGGGCCGACCCATGATGCCGCGGCCGATCATGAAGCCACGACAGCCCGAGATGGCGTGAACTGCCACCAGATCGGCGCGGGTTTGCAGATCGCCGTTGGCAATAAACGGTATTGCTCCACACAGATGCTGCAAGCCGTCGAGTGCAGCCCAGTCGGCGGTACCGGTGTACATCGCGGCACGGGTGCGCGCGTGGATGGCGACGGCCATCGCGCCGCTGTCGACGGCCATCTTCACGAAATCGCGCACAACGATGCTGGTGGAATCCCAGCCGAGTCGGGATTTGACCGTGACCGGCAGGCGCACCGCCGCACGCACACTGCGGATGATTGCGGCGGCCCGCGGCAGATCGCGCAGCAGTGCCGCCCCTGCCCCACCCCGCACCACCTTGGCCACCGGACAGCCCATGTTGATGTCGATCACCGAGGCCACCCCGCGTTCCTCGACGATGCGCGCGGCCTCGGCCATCGTCGCCGGGTCGCTGCCGAAGATCTGCGCGGCCATCGGCGTCTCCTCGCGAGGGAACTCGAGCATCGCCAGGGTTTGCCGCGAACGCATGGCCAGTCCCTTGGCGCTGATCAGTTCGGAAACCGAGAAGCCGACGCCCTGTTCGCGGCACAGCACCCGAAACGCGCCATCGGTCACGCCGGCCATGGGTGCCAGAATCAGGTTGTTGGGCAGGGTGAGCCCGCCAATGGTCAACGGCGCCAGCGGTGGTGTAATCGGCATCGGCGTGTCGTCTTGTCGCGGGCTGCTTGGCACCGGCCCCCGACGCGGTGTGTCAATACCGCGTCTTGCCGATCAGGGCCAGCACCCCGTCGAGCCACAGATCCGGCCAGAACCGGTCGCACCACGAGCCGAACAACGACAGGCCGACGTGGTCATCGCCGGTGTGGATGAACTCGACCTTCTTGGCATCGG
>CAZADH010000444.1:0-440 GCA_964483805.1 uncultured bacterium | reverse complement strand
AAGTAGGCGTTGGCGATGCGTTTGTGCCATGCGTCGCCGTGCGCGGCCATCAGCATCTTCAGCCCGGTATCGCGGTAGGTCGAGGCAAGAAACAGGGGCGTGTTGGCGCTCTCGGGTTGCAGCAGCACATGGCGTTGCGGGAAGTGTTCACCGAGAAGCGGTTCGAGGTCGGTGAGGGCAAACCCGCCCAGGTGAGTCCGTTCCTGGAGAACGTCGAGAGTTCGGCAGGGCGAATGGTGAACCAGCACGCGGTTCCCGGTGGGCATGCGAATCAGCAGACCCTCGAGGGTGAGCCGGCGCCAGACCGACAGTTGGGTGGGTTCCTGAAAGGTCCACTCGAGACTGCCCGCACCGAGCGACAACGCCCGGCACTGTTCGACGAGCGTGGCGGCGCCGGCACGGTGCAGAGATGTCAATACAGTAGCCATATCTTTGTCGCC
>CAZADH010000443.1:0-3490 GCA_964483805.1 uncultured bacterium | reverse complement strand
GTTCGATCACCGTGCCGACCAAAGAGTACATCAACGGTCGCTACGTAACGATCAATGACAAGTTCCGCAAGTATCACACCTGGACCGAGTCGATCGACGACCACGCCCGCGTGCTTCAGGGTTCGCGATACCGCAATGCGTTCAACTACAAGAACAATCCCGATCAGTTCGCGCGTGAGATTCACAAGGCCGGGTATGCCACGAGTCCGAGTTATGCCAACACGCTGATCAGCATCATGAAGCAATACAATCTGTATCAGTACGACAAACTCTGATCGCCACAGGCGATTGGCGTCCGCCAGCGCCGGGGTCAGGCCGG
Organism: uncultured bacterium; assembly: GCA_964483805.1. Classification (GTDB taxonomy): domain Bacteria; phylum Muiribacteriota; class Ozemobacteria; order Ozemobacterales; family Ozemobacteraceae; genus CAZADH01. Next base: position 3,171 of record CAZADH010000443.1, on the reverse strand, counting down.
TTCGACGGCCTCCGACTCCGGCGCTGTTGTTTTGTCGGCAGGGTCAGCCGAGGTCGGGGCGACGGCAACCCCGAGGATGATCAGGGCGGCGCCGAACCAACCCAGCCAGGCCAGCGACTCACCGAGCCAGAGGATACCGACCAGAACGCCGGCGAGGGGTTGAATGTTCAGGGTCATGCCGAGCACGGAGGCTGGCAAGCCGATCAAGACGTCGTTCCAAAGATAGTACCCCAGGGCGGTGCAGATCAGTGCCTGAAAAGCAATCGACGCCACCACGCCCCAAGACCACTGCACCGACAACCCCAGCACCAACAACTCACGAATGGCCAGCGGCACGAGCATGAAGCCACCGAGCAGGCACCCGACGGCCGTCGCTTTGAGAGCGCCCACCCGCCCGGACACGGGTTTGTTGGCCACCGTATAGACCGCGCCAAGGATGACCGAGAGAATCATCATCCCATCACCGTAGAATTCGCCGCCGCCGATCAGTTCGGTGCGCAGCGTCCCCCAGTCTTTGCCGCCCCCGACCAGCAGGACGGTCCCGAACAACGATATCAGCATGCTGAGCACGAACCGCCACGAGAATGATTCGCCAAGAAATACAACAGCAAGACAAAGTATGAACAACGGTTCGAGAGCAACCTCGATCGAGGCCTTGGTGGCTGTCGTCGCAGCCAGACCGGCATAGTGCACCATGAACGCCAAGGCGATGCCCAAGGCGCCGACGATGAACAGGTCACGCCAGTCGTTACGGCGCAACGGCGGGAGGTGCGCCGGCACCAACCACCACAGAATGGCCCCCCCGACGACGAAGCGGATGGCAGCAAGAGTCGCCGAAGGGACGTATTGCAGCGTCCACTTCGACAGGGCGTAAGAGCCGCCCCAGATGGCGTTCATGAGAATCAGGATCCAGTAGGATTGTGCCGGGGTCAGTTTCATAATGCGGCCGTCCGCAGGCCTCCCTTGTGCCGATTGTCAGCGGGTGTCCGCAGTTGTAGACGAATTGGCCGACGCTGTCAAACGCACCCCCCACGGATTCCTACCTCTGGATGACATCGCAGTTGCCAACCCCCTGCCCGATTGACTACTATTTTCTCATCTCACTGAAGGAGCATGCGAACACATGGCAAAGGTACTGGTCTTCGGCGCGGGTCTCATGGGACGAGCGTTGGCTTACGATTTCTGCCGGCAGAGCAATATCGAGCAGGTCAAGATCGTCGAACTCGATCCGAAGCGCTTGCAGTCGGCGCTCAAGGTCATCAACTCACGCAAGGCCATCGGTGAGAAACTCGACATCAGCAACGATGCCGCGGTCAAGAAAGCGCTGAAGGGCTTCGATCTGGCCGTCGGTGCTGTCAGCTACCAGTTCAACGAAAAACTAGCGCGGGCCTGTATCGAGTCGGGCGCGCACTTTCTCGACCTGGGCGGCAACGATGCCATCGTCGATGCCACCTTCAAGCTGAACGACAAGGCCAAAAAGGCCGGCGTCACGATCATCCCGGATTGTGGTCTGGCCCCGGGGCTGGCCGGCATACTCGGCATGCACGTCTACCAGCAGTTCGACAAGTGCGAAGAGGTCCATCTGCGCGTGGGTGGCCTGCCGCAGAATCCGCAACCGCCGTTGAATTACATGCTGGTGTTCAGCGTGCACGGGTTGATCAACGAGTACAAAGAACCGGTGCGCATCATCGAGAATGGCAAACTGAAGACGGTGCCGGGAATGAGCGGCCTCGAGAAGATCGCCTTCCCGAAAAACTTCGGCCCGCTCGAGGCCTTCTATACGTCCGGCGGCGTTTCCACGCTGGTCAAGACGCTCGAGGGCAAGATCAAGAACCTCGACTACAAGACCATTCGTTATCAAGGCCATCAAGAGAAGATCCAGTTGTTGATGGATCTGGGATTGTTCGACGAAAAATCGCTGCCCTGCTGCAAGTGTTCGCCGCGCGATGTGACCGAGCATGTGCTCGAGAAACTGCTGACCATCGACGACGAAGACTGCATTCTCTGCCGCGTGTGGGGCGTGGGCAAGCAAGGCCGTGACAAAGTGCAACTCACGTACGAGTTCATCGACGGTCACGACCGCAAGACCGGTCTGACCGCGATGATGCGCACCACGGCTTTCCCGGCTGCCATCATCGGCAACATGATTCTCAAAGGCGACATCAAGCCCCGTGGGGTCCACCGCCAGGAACTCGTTGTCCCCGCACCCCTGCTGATCGCCGAACTGGCGTTGCGCGACATCGACATCAAGGTCAAACGCAAGGTCATCAAGAAGTAGAGACGGTCCCCGGCGTGGCGCCGGCCAGGCGCCACGCCGTTGTCTTCCCGCGAACCGGAACTTGTCCGGGAGAAGACAGCCGCAATACATACAACGTATGTCGAATGCCCGAGGAGGCTTGATTATGATGTGCAGGCAGATGCTCACCCCGGAGACCCGCCGCTCGTTGTTCCTCTTGGTTGTCGCCCTCTGGCTCGTTGTCTCGACCGCGGCCGCCAGCGCACCATTCGACGGTTCGATCACGGTCAACTCCTCGACGCAAGTTCATCCCGCCCAGGTTGCCAGCGCCCCGGCCGGCATCAACCTCGACGGGGCCTTCCGCTGTCGTGTCGCCGGATACAACATTGCCCACGCCCGTGGCGTCGAGACTGGAGGCCTCAACGAACTGGCCAAGACCAAGCACCTGCGCGGCATCGCCAACCTCCTCGCCGCCCAGAAAGCTGACATCATCGGCCTCACCGAGATCTCGAGTCGTGATCTGCGCGCCGGTTTTCGCAACCAGCCGGAGTTCATCGCCAAGCATCTCGGCTTTCATCACGTCTACGGCGAAAACGTCCACAAAGGTCTGTTTGGCTTGCTCGCAACCCAAGGCAATGCGGTGGTGTCGCGGTATCCGATCGTGAAATGGACCAACCACAAACTGTACCGCAGCGACGACAAACACGAACAGCGCAGTTGCGTCGAGGCTTTGCTCGACCTGGGCAAGGGCCGCCGTCTGCGGGTTTTTGTCGCGCACCTGAGCCTGAAAAAAGACGAGTCGAAACGTCAACTCGAAGAGATCTGGGGTTGGGTGCAGGCTTCGGCCGAGCCGGTGGTGCTCGTGGGCGATTTCAATCTGCGGCCGCACAGCGACGGCATCAAATGGATGTCGCAGCGCATGACCGACACCACGG
>CAZADH010000442.1:0-3513 GCA_964483805.1 uncultured bacterium | reverse complement strand
TGTATGACGCTTTGTCGACCGGCGTGTTGTAATGCACCTGCACCCCGATGCTGGTAATGAACTCGATGTCCTTCTTGATCGCCTCATTGGTGAGGCGGAATGCGGGAATGGCATCGGCAACCATGCCGCCCGCAAACGCCTTGGTCTCGTAGACGTTCACCGCAAACCCGCCGAGGGCAAGGAAATAGGCACAGGCGAGACCCGACGGACCCGCACCGATGATGACCGCCTTCAACCCGTTGGCCGGCGCTGGCGCCGGCTTTTTCGCGACGTTCGGTCGCGTCGTGACGAACCGTTTGATCTCGCGGATCAACAGCGGATTGTCGTAGTTGATGCGCGTGCACTTGGTCTGGCAGAGGTGGTCACACACCATGCCACACACGTTCGGGAACGGATTGGTGCGGAGAATGACGTCCATCGCCTCACGATACTCGCCGCGTGACGTGTGATAGAGATACTGCGGAATATCCTGGTTGGTCGGGCAGGTGTTGACGCACGGCGCGGCGACACAGTCGAAGGTGGTCAGGACCCGCTCGGTCTTGATGATTTCGCCCTGCATGTGGTCGCGTCGATAAAGAGGCAGTTCAGGTGTCTGCACGGCGTATTGCTCGAGGTTGGCCAGTGCCGCCGCGGCCACCGACTGGTTGCCATGGCGCCCCTGGCGAACGATGAACTCGTCGATGTTCTTGGCGCCGCTCTTGGTGATCGCATGGCGAAGCTCGTCGAGATACTGGCGCATGCGCGCATAACCACCGGGCTTGAGAATGTCGGAGCAGACGGTGATCGGCTTGATCCCGGCCGCGATGATCTGCGGCAGGTTGAAGCAATCGGCACCGGCCGAGAACGACACGTCGAGCTCGCCGTTGAAATCGTGTTGCAGCTTGCGCGCCACGTTGATGCTGATCGGGTGCAGGGCGCGCCCGCTCATGTACATCATCTTCTCGTTGGGTGGGAACACACTCTTGTGGTTGACCGATTCGAGCGTGTTGGTCAGTTTCAGCGAGAACTGCACGTTGTTTTCGCGGGCCAGGGCGCGCAGGTTGGTGATGAGCTTGACCGCGTCGGGATATTTCAGGTCGTGGCCGAACGCTTCGTCGGGAACATGGGTGGCGAAGCCCAGCTTGTCGTTGAGAATCCGGCGCAGTTCGGTCGGACCCAGCAACGTCGGGTTCAACTTGATGGTGGTGTGCAGCTTGCGGTCGCGAATCAGGTACGCGCCGATCTTCTCGATCTCGTCGGGCGGGCACCCGTGCATCGTCGACAAGGTGATGTTGTCGGACATGCGGGCCGGAATCTCGATGTCGCGCACACCGGGATACACCTGCGCCACGGCGTCGATCTTCGCGCGCAATTCATCGTGACAGTTGTCCATGCGGGCCAGGAAACGCTGCACGTTGTCTTTGAGAATGCCTTCCATGTTGTAGCCGACGCTCATATTGAAGAGGCAGCCCAGGTGGGTGCCTTCGCGCCAGCCGAACTTGTGCTGCAAGACGTGGATCAGCACCCACGCGTTCAGATACTCGTTGAACGAATCGTCGAGCCGCAGTTCCTGCGACCACTCGCAGTTGTACCCTTCGTCCTGCATGTCGATACACGGTTTTGACACCTTCAACTCGTCGAGGGTCTGCACCGTCTTCAGTTCGAGATACCGCGCGCCGCACAGCCAGGCAGCAATGAGATTCTGCGCCCTTTGCGTGTGCGGGCCGGCAGCCACACCGACCGGGGTCGAGAGGATCTCGCCGTAGCGCTGCATCGTGAAGGGGTCACCGGCGCGTGGGGTGAAGAATTGATCGCGGTGGATACCGAAGATCTGGCCGGTGGCGGCCTCCTCGGCGAGGATCCAACGGCAAAGATGCTCGATCGGGATCAACGAGAATTCAGCCGACATGTGCACGATGTCCTTTCCTGATACGGGTTTCTGGTCTTGGGCGCCCGCGGGCGCAGCATCCAATGGTACGACATCCGTGCCGGTCGCTCAACCACGAAAACATCGACGCCCGGGCGGGACGGCGGTTGCGCGCGAAGGCCGAACAGGTGGTGGGCACCGTCGGCAGGATTGCGGTAGAATACCGGGGCAACACCATGGCAAAAGTGATTCCATTGCGAAGCAAAGCGTTGCCACCGACCGGTTCGGCGCCCGCTGCGGCGGCCGGGGCCGCGGGCGATCGCGGCCGCCATCCGGGCGCGCTGCCGCGGTGGTTGTACCCTGGTCCGGTGCGGGCGGGCATGACCGAGGGCGGCTTGTTCTATCGCATCGCCCGCAATCTCGCGCAGCTCTGCGGTTTGTGGGTGTTGGCGTTGTCGCGCCGCCTGATCGATGTCGGCCTGGCGTTTGTGTTGCTGGCGGCGTTGACGCCGGTGATCGTCCCGTTGGTCGTCTATCTGTTTCTCGTGCAGGGGCGCGCGTTCAAACGCACCCGCCGCCTCGGTCGCTGGAGTGTGCCGTTTGGTGAGCTGGCCTTCGCGCTCGGGCCCGGTCGGTTGTCGTATCTGCTCTCGCGCTTGGGCATCATGCGCGCCCCCGCCCTGTACAACATTCTGCGCGGCGAGATGGCGTTCGTTGGGCCGGCCGCGGCGCGGCCCGGCTCGGAGCCGCCGTGGAAGCGGTCGTTGCGTCCGCATTACGATATCCGGCCCGGGTTGGTCGTGGTCGAGCCGCTGACGATCAAGGCATTGGCCGGGTTTGCCGGCGAGCCGATGCGGGCGGAGCCGGCCAGTTTCGCCGAGTTGTGGTTGGTGTGTCGCACCGCCTTTCGCCGCCTGCCTGCCGCCTTGCGTGGCGATGTCGACGATGTTGCCGCCCTGCGCGCCGCCGGTTGGCGGTGAGAAATACAAAGTATTGATAGGCAATCGATGAAAACCCTGGTCTATGCTGAGAAACCGTCGGTGGGTCGCGATCTGGCCCGGGTGCTGGGCGCGCAGCGGCAAGGCACCGGGTTCATCGAGGGCGACCGCTACGTGGTCACCTGGGGCATCGGTCACCTCGTCGGCCTGGCCGAACCCGCCGAGCAGAATCCCGACTGGAAGATCTGGCGGCTCGAGAGCCTGCCGATGATTCCACGCACCTGGAAACTCGCGGTCCTCGAGCACACGCAGAAACAGTACGAAATTGTCTTGCAGTTGATGAACCGGGCCGATATCGGCGAGATCGTCAACGCCGCCGACGCCGGCCGCGAAGGCGAGCTGATCTTTCGCAACGTCTACGAGTTGACCGGCTGCAGCAAGCCGGTCAAGCGGCTGTGGATTTCCTCGATGACCGACGAGGCGATCCGCGACGGCTTCGCCCGCCTCGCGCCGGGCGTCGATTACGATCCACTGGCCGCTGCCGCCCGGTGCCGCAGCCAGGCCGACTGGTTGGTCGGCATGAACTGCAGCCGCGGCTACACCAAGAAATTCAATCAGTTGTTGTCGGTGGGGCGCGTACAAACGCCGACGTTGGCATTGGTGGTGCAGCGGCATCACGAAATCGCGAAGTTCGTGCCGACAGATTTCTGGGAACTGGCGGTCGATCTT
>CAZADH010000441.1:0-3522 GCA_964483805.1 uncultured bacterium | reverse complement strand
GGTCGTGTATTGCTCGCGTGGCAGCAGTCGGGCCGTGAGATTGCCGATGCCGGCCCCGATTTCGAGCACCCGGTCGCCCAGGTGCGGCTTGATCGTGTCGGCCATCCAGCGGTTGAACCGGTGCGTCTGGCTCATCGAATGCAGAATCTCGTGACCGCTCAGCTCGAGATAACAGTCGTCGATCAACCAGTATTTGAAAATGAGAAAGAGCGCCTGCACGCCGTCTTTCCAGGTGATCTTCTTGCCTTCTTCGTAGGTGCGGCCGTAATACGATATAGGCACTTCGTAAATACGAAAGCCGCGCTTCGCCACCTTGGCGGTGATCTCGGGTTCGATGCCGAACCGGTCGGAACGGATCGGAATGCTCTTCAACAGGGGCGCGCGGAACACCTTGTAACAGGTTTCCATGTCGGTCAGATTCAAATCGGTAAATACATTCGACAACGTGGTCAGGAACCCGTTCATCAGCGAGTGCCAGAAATACAGGACCCTGCGGCGGGTCGCCACCATGAACCGCGACCCATAGACCACGTCGGCCACGCCCTCCCCGATCGGACCAAGCAGCCGGTCATACTCATTCGGGTCATACTCGAGATCGGCGTCTTGAAACAGGATGACCTCGCCCGTCGCCGCGCGGATGCCGGTGCGCACCGCCGCGCCCTTGCCGGCGTTCTGCGCCTGAAAGACCGGTTTGATCTGGGGATGGACCGCGGCCAGTTCCTCGATGATCGCGCGCGAGCCGTCGGTCGAGCAGTCGTCGACAACGATCAGTTCGAGATCGGCGATGCCTGGTTTGCCGGTTTGCGCAAGAACCCGCGCCACGATCTCGCGCAGGGTGTACCGCTCGTTGTAGACCGGCATGACCACCGACAATCGCAACGCGGCCGTCGGGCGCAGGGACGCTGGCGCGGCCGAAACGTCGCGTGTCCCGCTGGTCCCACCCGACGGCCGAGACGGCGCAACCGTCCTCAAACCCGCCGGCCCGGTGCCGTTCGGGTTGCCACCCGTCGATGCATTGCTCACGCAGACCGCCTTCCGTCATCGGAAATTCTCGTCGTCGACCGCCGCCCAATGGGAGTCAGACCGCCGCAACCGCCGCACCGAATGCAGATCTGGAGCCTGGTTGGTTGCGTCATGCGTTTTTGCTGTTGACCCCGGGGCCGACCGGGAGTATTCACTGCGGTGCCTGTGGATTCGGCGAAGTCGGCTCCTGGTGACAGGTTGTCACCGCGCGTGGTAGCATGTCAACCCGAATTTGCAGCCAGTCTGTTCAGTCAATGACTCTCCGTCGTGGTCCAGTGCGCTGGCCCGGAGGGACAATCCCGCAGCCAACGGGGCCGGAGGCGAACCAGCATGTGGAACTACACTCAGAAAGTCGTCGATCATTTTACGAATCCGCGCAATGTCGGTGAGATCCCTGATGCCAACGCCATCGGCGAGGTCGGCTCGGTCGCCTGCGGCGATGCGCTGCGCCTGTTCTTGAAGGTCGACCCCAAGACCGAAGTGATTCTCGATGCCAAGTTCAAGACGTTCGGCTGCGCCAGCGCCATCGCCAGTTCGTCGGTGCTGACCGAGATCATCAAGGGCAAAACGCTCACCGAGGCGCTCAACGTAACCAACGACGACATAGCTCGGTTTCTCGGCGGCCTGCCCGAACAGAAAATGCACTGCTCGGTGATGGGGCGCGAGGCACTCGAAGCGGCCGTTGCCAATTACCGCGGTGAGAAGCTCGTCGAAGTCGCCCACGATGAGAGCCCGGTCATCTGCCGGTGCTTCGCGATCACCGAAGGCAAGATCCGCCGCACCATCAAAGAGAACAACCTCACCACCGTCGATCAGGTCATGAACTACACCAAGGCCGGCGGCGCCTGTGGTGGCTGCAAGCCCGCCATTCAAGACATCATCAACGAGATCCTCGGCGAGCGCAAACTGGCCGACAAGGCTCATGCCGCCGCTGCCGGTGGCCCCAAGAAAAGACTCACCAACCTGCAGCGCATCGGCCTGATCCAAAAGGTCATCGAAGAAGATATCTCGCCGATCTTGCAGAACGACCGCGGCGACATCGAGCTGATCGACGTCGATGGCACGCGCGTCTATGTAAAATTGCGCGGCGCCTGCCATGCCTGCCCCTCGGCGACTGTCACTCTCAAACACATGGTCGAAGCCAAGCTGCGTGAACTCGTCGATGCCGAGATCGAAGTCCTGGAGGTCCGCTGACATGGCCGGTCAACAGCCCCCGCGGCAGGTCTATTTCGACAACAACGCCACCACCCGCGTCGCGCCCGAAGTTGTCGAGGCGATGCTGCCGTATTTCGGCGACCTCTACGGCAACCCCAGTTCGATGCACCATTTCGGTGGCCAGGTCGCGCGTTCCGTCGACGTCGCCCGCCAACAGGTAGCGGCGCTGCTCGGCTGCGAACCGACCGAGGTTGTATTTACAAGTTGTGGCACCGAGTCCGACAACCACGCCATTCGCGGCGTGCTCGAGGCGTTCCCCGAGAAGCGCCACCTGATCACGACCCGCGTCGAACACCCGGCTGTGCTCAACACCATGAAACACCTGCACCGGCGCGGCTACAAGGTCACCGAGTTGGCTGTCGATCGCCAGGGCAACCTGAATCTCGACGAACTCGCCGACGCCATCACCGACGAGACCGCGCTGATCAGCATCATGTGGGCCAATAACGAGTCCGGCACCGTCTTCCCGATCGAGAAGATCGCGGCGCTGGCCAAATCCCGCGGCGTCCTGTTTCATACCGACGCCGTGCAGGCCGTCGGTAAGATCCCGATTGACCTGAAGAAGATGCCGATTGACCTGATGGCGATCTCGGGCCACAAGCTGCACGCCCCCAAGGGCATCGGCGTCATGTATATCCGCAAGGGCACGATGATCCGACCGCTGATTCTCGGCGGTCACCAGGAAAACAACCGCCGTGGCGGCACCGAGAACGTGCCATACATCGTTGGCCTCGGCCGCGCCGCCGAACTCGCCCGCGCCGGGATGACCGAAGAGAACACCCGCGTGAAATCGATGCGCGACCGGCTCGAGCGCGAACTGCTCGCCCGCTGCCCGAACACCCACGTGAATGGCAACCCCGAATCGCGCCTGCCCAACACCAGCAACATCGGCTTCGAGTTCATCGAAGGCGAAGCGATTCTTCTACACATGAGCTACGCCGGCATTGCCGCCAGCTCTGGCTCGGCCTGCACCAGCGGCAGCCTCGAACCGTCACACGTCCTCATGGCCATGGGCGTGCCGTTCAGCTACGCACACGGTTCGATCCGCTTCTCGCTGTCACGGTACAATACCGACGACGAAGTCGAATACGTTGTCAATACGTTGCCCCCGATCATCGAGAAGTTGCGCGCCATGTCCCCGTTCGCCGCCGACGCCGCCCGTGCGGCCGCCGCCGGCCGCGCATAACCCACCCCCGCCCGCCGTCATCGCCGCCCGGCGTCCTTTGTTCCCTCTCCCGCCGCAGCGGGGGAGGGTTAGGGGCGCCCGGCCGAGGGAGGGGGCCT
>CAZADH010000440.1:680-3532 GCA_964483805.1 uncultured bacterium | reverse complement strand
TCGACTCGATCACGCGCCTGGCGCGCGCCTACAACATCTCGGTGCCTTCGGCCGGCCAAACCCTCAGTGGTGGCGTGAACCCATTTGCGCTCCACAAACCCAAGCGGTTCTTCGGCGCCGCCCGCAAAATCGAGAACGGCGGCAGTCTGACCGTATTGGCCACCTGTCTCATCGAAACGGGTTCGAAAATGGACGACTACATCTTCGAGGAGTTCAAAGGCACCGGCAACATGGAACTCCACCTCGATCGCAAGCTGTTCAACAAGCGCATCTTCCCGTGCATCGACGTCAAGATGTCCGGCACGCGCCGCGAAGAACTGCTCATGCCCCCAGAGGACCTCAACAAAGTGATTCTTCTGCGCCGCCTGTTCGATGACAAGAACTCGCAAGAGATCATCGAAATGCTCGTCAAAGGGCTGCAGGTGACCAAGAGCAACGCAGACTTCCTGGCTTGTATCAACCCGAATTACAAGGGTTTCTCGCCGGCCAAGGAGTCCTGACCCAGACCACCGAACCGCAGATTCATGTTTTCGCAGTGGGACGACCGTTTTGTCCTGTACGTTTTTCACCAGGATCTACCGAGTGTCGTCACACATGAAGGTGCTGTACGTGGGGCGATGCCGACCCACGAACCCGACGGGGACGCAGTAACTGCCCCGAGCCACGCGGAGTATTGAGAATGGAACTCTCTCTTCCCTGGTTTGGCCCCATCGGCGTCCTGTCGCCGCGAGAACTGACGCACGGCACCCTCCGCCAGCGCCTCGAGCGCGTTCTCGCCCAGGCGGGCATTGTCATTCTGGCCGTGTTTGCCACCCAACTGCTGCCATTGGTCGAGGGGCCGGCGTGCATCGCTCTCGAAGGGAACCTCCCCTTCGCCTTCTCGACCGCACTGTCGTGCTCCCACCAGTCGTTCACGGGACCGTCGTCGGTGAGGGGCGGCGCCCCGCTCCCATTGCCGCACCGGGCCGGTCGTATCGCCTGGGCCGCGCTGCCGGCCGCCATGCAATTGAACAACCCCACCCGCTTCTTCGATGATGCGCAGCCGCTCCTGGATGTCCCAACGCTGCGCATCACCCAGGTCACGCCGGAAGCACGACTCCAGCCCGCGCCGAAAACTGGTCGCCCGGGCAGCTTCGTCTGGCCGGTGCGCGGCTCGATTTCGAGTGGCTACGGGCCGCGACGCAACCCGGTGACCCGCCGCCGCGAGTTTCATCCGGCCATCGACATTCGTGCCACCTACAACACCCCGGTGCTATCGGCTGGAACCGGAACAGTGATTGCGGCCGGGTACCTCGGTGCACTGGGACGTGTGGTCCGCGTCAAGAGTGGCGACATGGTCTTCACCTATGCACATCTCCGGAGCATTCACTGCCACCTCGGTGCCACCGTCCGCCCCGGGCAACTGCTCGGACGGGTCGGCGCCAGCGGCCGCTGCACCGGGCCACACCTGCACTTCGCCGTAACGCGCGGCCGCAGCATGGTTAATCCCCTGACCCTGTTGCCATGACGACTTTGTATGCATGATATAAATACGAAGTATTCATACGCGCCACCATCCCGGTCGCAGAGGGGGCGGTGGCGTCTCTGCTTTGTCGCCGCCCCGCTATTGCTGATCGGTTTGTGGATGGGCGCGCTGGGCACCAGCGTTGCCGCCGCGTCACTCGACGATCCGCGCGAGCGTGCGCTCGCTGCGTACGAGCAGGGGTACAACGCCTACCGGCGGGGCGATCTGTCCGGTGCGGTCGCCCTGTTGCAACGCGCCGTGGCCGTCGAACCCAATCTGATCAAAGCCCATTACTGGCTCGGTAAGGTCTATCGGGAACTCGGCCGACTCGACGATGCCGTCCACCACTGGGAAGAAACGGTCCGCCTGCGCCAGCTCATCGCCGATCGCCGTCTGGCGCTGGCTCTGGAGCACAACGAGACGCCGGCCGAAGAGCAACTGGCCAGTCTCAGAGAGCGCCAGAAGGTCGCCCGCGCAGCCTATCACAAGGGCCAGGCACTGCTGGCGGAAGGCCAGTGGGCTGCCGCCCTCGCCTCCTTTCAGGCAGCGGTCGCGGCCTATCCCGCCCATCCCGACTACCTTCTCGCTCTGGCCCGCGCCCAATGGGACAACCGTGACCGTCTCGGGGCCGTGCGCACCTACGGCGACCTCATCGATGCGGGCCCGACAACGCCCGCCGTTGCCAGTGAGGCGGTCGCCCGCATGCTGGCCGTCGGTCAGGCCGACCGGGCCAAGACGTTTGTCAATCGGCTCTCGGCCGCCGCGAAACTCGCCACCCAACCACTCTTGGCCGGCCACGACGCCCTGGTGGCCTCGGCGCAACCCCCATTGCCAGTTCCGGGTTTGGGTGCGATCATCATGCGCAAGGATGGCCAGGTCGTGATCGACATCGGGTTCAATCAAGGACTCAAGCTTTCCGACGAATACACGCTGGCGTTGCGGGTCGTTCGCCCCGGGGTGGCCCTCGGCACGGCGGCCGGCCTCGACATCGGCCGGGGCCCCGATCGCGTCGTCGGCGAACTGCTCATCACCAAGGTTCTGACGTCGAGTGCGTGGGCCCTCGTTCGCCACGAGTTCGGCACGGGCATCAAGGAGGGAGATCGGGTTGAAATCCAAGGAACCAGCCGCCGCTGACGGCAAAAAAATCATTTCCAACAACCGCAAGGCGTTTCATGACTACGAGATCCTCGAAAAACTCGAAGTCGGTATCGTCCTGTGCGGCTCCGAACTGCGCCCCCTGCGGGCCGGCGAAGTGAACCTGAAGGACGCCTGGGCAGAAGAAGAGAATGGTGAACTGTGGATCAACGATCTCAACATCAATGCCAACCCGTTCGCCAACCGGCTCGGT
>CAZADH010000440.1:0-670 GCA_964483805.1 uncultured bacterium | reverse complement strand
AAAGTCTGCGTTTGCGCCAGAAAATGCTCACCCCGGGATTCACGCTCATCCCGTTGTCGATGTATTTCAAGCGCGGCAAAGTGAAGGTCGAGCTTGGCCTGGCCCGCGGCAAACGCCAATACGACAAGCGTGAGACCATCGCCAAGAAAGACCTGCAACGCGAGATGGCGCGTGACCTGAGGGGTCGCGGCTGACGAACGGCAGCAGGTGCCCATGCCAATGGCCGAAGACGGCTCGAGGTGCGAACCATGATGACCAACAACCAGTATCCCCGACACGGCACGAAACCGGCGAGTCGATATTTACATTGTATTGTATCAGCATTCTTCGGCCTGGCGCTGCTGGCCAACGCGGCCGCTGCCGAGACCTACGCGGTCGGCGGCAAGGCGGTGGCGAAGATCGTCCAGAACGGCAAGACCTATGTCGACGCCAAGGAACTGGCGGGTGCACTCGGCCTGTCGTATCACTGGTTCCCATTGCAGAAAATGGTGATCCTGTCACGGCATACCGACATGATGCGCATCATGGTCAACAAGGAAGAAGCCGTGTTCCAGAACAGTCGGATGAACCTCGGTTATGCGCCGATCTATCAAGACGGCAAACTGTGGGTTTCCCCCAACGACGTCACCCGCGTGTTCGCCCAGAAGAAGGGCACCCCCGAACCTGCGCC
>CAZADH010000439.1:0-3542 GCA_964483805.1 uncultured bacterium | reverse complement strand
AACCGGCTACACTGAAGGGGCACACGGGCTCAGGAAGCCCGTGACGGCAAATTGGAGGTGCATGCATGAACGCTGTGCGGATGAGCGTATTGGCCGGCCTGATGTGGCTCGCCGGCACCGGGCTGTTGTCGGCGGCTTGTCCATTCGGCGATGCGCCGGTCGCCGTGTCGCCGAGCACCGCCACCGTCGCCGGCGACGCGGAAGCCAAGAGCGGCAAGAAGCCCGGCCTCTGGGACCGCCTGATCGGCACGGCGAAAAAGGGCTACGGTCGCGTGACCACCGGCATCAACAATGCGGTCACCTCGCACAAGCCTCCGGCCTTCGTCACGACGGCCGCCCCGATTCCCGGATACGACGGCAAGGAGTTTGTCTGTCAGGGTGTCTGCCCGTTGCCCGAGGCCGTGCAACCGACAGGGTCGGCCAGCAGCATACCAGTCAGCGACAAGCGCACCGTGCTCTCATACTATCCTGACGAACAACACACCAAGGCCCCGTCGCAACTCGTGGTCGTCGACACCGCCACGGGCAAGCCGCTGCGCCGGTTCAGTCTCTTTGCCGCGGCCGGCGACCCGTACACGGGCCATGCCGGCGGCATCGCCATCGCCGGAAAATACGTCTGGGTTGCCTCGGGGTTCAAACTCTACGGTTTTCTCCTCGACGACGTCCTGGCCTTCATCAACAACAACGCGGCCCAAGCTGATCCCACTGCCGCGGGGTTCCCGCCGAGCCTGCGGATTCCCGCACGCGATCTGGTGGCCGCCACGGTCTTTGCCGTCGACAGCAAAGCCAGTTGCCTCAGCTTCGACGGCACCCACCTGTGGGTCGGCGACTTCGCCAGGGCCGGGAGCGACGATTTTGCGCCGATTCCGCATCATGCCAAGAATAAATACAAACGCAATACCTGGATCTCGGGCTACTTGGTCGACGGCGATGGACTGCCGACAGCCTCGGTAACCTATGCTTACGAGGCCGACGGCGCGACACGCCTCGGTCACAAGCCCGACCGGGTCATCCTGTGCCGTGAATCGGTGCAGGGCATGGCGATTTGCGACAACCACATTGCGCTCAGCTTGTCGTTCGGGGCACTCAACGCCAAGCTCGCCTTCTACAGGTCACCCCTGACCACACCTCCGACGACGCTGCGGTACACCCCGGCCGGTCAGAAGAAAAGCTTCGCGGTCGACGCATGGGAACTGGCCGACGGCAAGAACTGGGTCAAGACCGTCGATCTGCCCGCGGGGTCCGAAGACCTCGAGTTTGATGGTCGGCGGCTGTATGTCGTCTTCGAAAGTGGGGCGCCGAAATACCACACCAAATGGATCGGCATGAACCCGCTGATCACCACATCCGATCATTACTATCTCATCGATCCGCTGAAAGCGCTCCGATAGTCGAGTCCGGTTGTCTTGCCGCGCAAATTCGAGCAGTGATAGACTCGACGCTGGCGTTCTCAATCCATGGTGCGCACCGCTTCCAGGCGCAGGGGTGGTTATGACGAGTTTCATTCTCAACAACACACTGTTTCAAACCGACGAACACCCAGGCACCGTTTTGCTCGAGGTCATTCGCGAGACGGCTTGCCTGTCGGGCACCAAAGAAGCCTGCCGCGAAGGTGAGTGCGGCGCTTGCACGGTGCTCGTCGGTACCCGGCAATCCAACGGAACCGTCGAGTATCGGGCGTGCGCCTCATGCATTCTGCCGGTCGGTGACGTGGCCGGGAAACACGTGGTCACGGTCGAGGGTCTCATCGGTCGGCCGCTCACTCTGGTGCAGCAACTGATCATTGACAACAGCGCCTCGCAATGCGGGTTTTGCACGCCGGGCATCGTCTTGTCGCTGACCGGGTTCTGTTTCGTCAGTCGTGAGTTCTCAGCCCCCGACGCCCTCGATGCGCTCGACGGCAATATCTGTCGCTGCACCGGGTATGTCGCGATTCGCCATGCGGCTCGCGCACTGAGCGAGCGGTTGGCAAAACTCGATCACCAACCCGACCGTCGCCTCGAGGTGCTGATCGGCGCCGGCGTCGTGCCGGAGTATTTCCGCGAGATTCCCGCACGCTTGCAGGCACTGGCCACAAATGCTCGGGCCGCGGGTGCGACGGCAGACGCGGTGCTGGTCGCCGGCGGCACCGATCTGTTCGTGCAGAAACCCGAGCAACTGCGCGAGCAAGACCTCTGTTTTCTCGCCGAGCGCCAAGACCTGGCGTATGTGCGGGCCGACGGCGACCATCTGCGGGTCGGCGGGGCGACGACCATCGAGGAGTTCCGCACCTCAGACGCGGTGCGCCGTCACTTCCCGGCGCTGGTGCACGATCTGCTGCTGCATTCGTCTGCGATCTTGCGCAACCGGGCGACGCTCGCCGGCAACATCGTCAACGCCTCGCCCATCGGCGACGCGACGATTATTCTTCTGGCCCTGGGCGCACATCTCGTCATTACGGCCAGAGACGGCAAGACGCGCGAGGTCGCCCTCGCCAAGTTCTATCTCGGTTACAAAAAGACCGATCTCGCATGCGGCGATGTCGTCACCGAGATCGTTATTCCGCTGTTGAAGCCGGGCGAGCGCTACCATTTCGAGAAGGTCTCGAACCGCACGACGCTCGACATCGCCGCCGTCAATTCGGCGATGCGCCTCACCACCGCCGGCGACGGCACCGTCACTTGCCTGCGCATTTCGGCCGGCGGCGTGGGTCCGGTGCCGCTGCTGCTGGGCGATCTGACCGCGTTGCACGGCGCGAAGCCCGATGCCGGGTTCGTCGCCGCACTGGTCAAAAAGGCCCAGGACGCGGCCCACCCGATCGACGACATTCGCGGGACAGCGCAATACAAAAGGTTGCTATTGGGGCAACTGATGCGCGGGCATTTTCAGGCGCCGGCATCAGCCGAGGAGGCCGTATGAAAAACCAGGACATGCAGATGCACGTTCGCGGCACGTCGCAGTTCGTCGATGACATTCCAACCGCCGCCGAAGCGCTGCACGCCGTGCTGTTCACGTCGCCGATCGCCTGCGGTCGCATACGGTCGCTCGATGTCGCCAAGGCGGCCGCCGCGCCGGGCGTGGTCGCCGTGTTGACGCATCGCGACGTTCCCGGTCTGAACCAAGTTGGCCATATCGCCAAAGATCAACCGCTGTTTGCCGTCGATGCCGTCGAGTACATTGGCCAACCCATTGCCCTGGTGGTCGCGACCACCCGCCGGGCGGCCCACCGGGCGGTCAAATCGATCGCGGCCCAGTTCGACCAACGCGCCGCCGTTTTCGACCCCCGCGAAGCGGCCGCCAAAGGCATGATTCACGGCAAGAAACGCACCGACGTTACCGGCGACCCCGATGCGGCGTTCAGCACCTGTAAATACGTTGTCAGCGGTCGTACCGCCAGCGGCCCGCAGGAACACTTCTACTTCGAGACCCAGCGTGCGTTGGCTGTCCCTGGTGAACACGACACGATCAAGGTCTATGCCAGTGCGCAGTCTCCGGGTGCGTTCCACCACCATCTCGCCGAGGTCCTCGACATTCCCATGCACAAGGTCGAACTCGACATTCGC
>CAZADH010000438.1:0-3548 GCA_964483805.1 uncultured bacterium | reverse complement strand
CAGGGCAATCTGGCGGTCGAACGGTGGCCGCGTGTCGAGATGGCGCAGCCGTGGGTCAGTGTCGCAGTGACTCGGGTCGGGGTCGAACAACGTGGTCAGCAGGGGTACGCGCCAGGGCAACGCCTGGGCCCGCTGCGTTGCCCGTTCTCCCAGGGCAATCATGGCGGCTGGCGGATGGCTGTCGAGGAAGCTACCGGACACCGACTCGACGGGACACGGGACGATGTACAGGCGAGGGGTCGACGACAGGGCGGCGACGGTCTCTGCATGCAAAGGAATCTCGGCGCGGTAGAACACCCAGACTTCGTCGGTGGACCATGCCGGGGAGGCGAACAGGCACAATAGCAATACACAATATGCTACTGTCTCGATCCGGGTTCGCCGGCGGCACTGGGTGGCGACGCGGTGCAACATGGTCCTTGCTCAGAACTCCCAGCTCATCTCCGTGGTCACCACCCGTCCTTCCTGGGTGTAATCCAGGTTGTCGAGGGAGGTGCCCGGCGACGAAACAAACGAGAAGGTGCGGTTGAACAGGTTGTGCACGCTGACTGCGATCCGCCCGCTACTGCCGAAGGCCTTTTTCTTCTGCAGCGTCAAGTGGGTCAACTGCCAACCGGGCGTCGGGTCGCGCGCATCGGCACTGTTGCGGGGTTGGTCGGATGTCAAGGTGTGCCAGACGGTCGCATCCCAGTCGTTGACGTGCAGCGAGTACCCGACGTTCAGCCGGTTGTGCGGGACGCCGGGGGCGAGAAACGGCGTGAGATCTTCGTGGCGGAGGCGAAACGTCGAGAGGTTGGCCCAGGCTTCGTGTTGCGCGCCAAAACGCTTCTTGAGCTCGAGCTCGAGGCCGTCGTACTCGGACCGGCCGACGTTGCGATAATCTTCGATCGAGTAGCCGCTGGCCAGGCGATCGAGCAATACGTTGTAAAACATGCTGAGCTTGACCGATAGGTCGTGGGCCAGTGCGCCGAGCAACTGGACCTCGCTGGTGCGAATTCGTTCGCCGCTCAAGGTCCGATCGCGCGTGATTTCGTGGAAGTCGGGGTGGCGGAACGCTTCGCCGTAGAGAAACTTCGCGGTCCAGCGGCGGTCGATGCGGCGAATCAAGCCCACGCGGGGCGAGGTCGTCGAACCGAACAACGAGTGCCGGTCGCAGCGCAGGCCGAGCACCAGCCGCGTGCGCTGATCGAGGCGGATGTCGTCCTGGATACTCAACGAGTGGTCCCAGAACCGCTCCGGAGTCGGAAGGGCGCCCGGAATGAAGTCCCACTGACTCGGGTCTTCGGGGTGGGCGAATGATGCGTACAGCGCTGATTCGGTCAGGTTCAGCGAGGTGATCTCGATGCGGGCGTTGAGCCGGTGGCGTCGATTTGCCGGTTGCGTCCATTGCAGACTGAAGGTCATCGTCTCGTCCTTCAGGACGTCCTCTTCGGTGGCACCAACCGGGTAGGTGACCCCGTTCCACCACGTGATCCCGGGGTTGATCGACTGTGCCGTCTCGCGGTCGTAGAAACGGTTGAAGCTGAAGCCCAGTTCCAGTTCGTCGCGATTGCGCAGATGACGCGTGTACTTGACCGCCAACAGGTCATTGGTGCGTCGGTAATAGGTGTCGTCATTGAGTATGGCGTAGTAGCCCATGTAACCGCCGCGGTTGCCCTCGACATGCTGTGCATATAAAGTAAGTCCGCGTTCGTCTTTGATCGCCAGTGAGCTGTCGCGGCGCACCTGCTGATTGCGCGTAAAACCGCCGCGGTTGTCGGCATCTCCGGTCAACCAGCGCGACTCGCCATTGCTGCTGTAACCGCTGGTGCCGAAATCGAACTGGGTCGGCCCTTGCTTGAAGGCGTGGGTGAGGCGGATGCCGCGGCCGTTGTTGCTTTCGACGGTCAGGTCGAGCGCGCCGCCATGGCGACTCGCGTCCGGCGTAATACAATTGATGACCGCCAGGTAGGCGTTGCTGCCGTACAGGGCCGAGGCCGGCCCGCGCACGATCTCGATGCGGTCGAAGCGGGTGATGTCGAGCAGATCGTAGGTCCAGTAGGGGGTTCCCAGAACCTGGTTGTTGATGCTCACGCCGTCGATCATCACCACAAAACTGCGATTGGCATCGAATACGCCGCGTGGACCGGGCCACCAATCGCCCGCCGACGACCGCCAGGGGTTGAACCCGGGAACGACGCCAAGCACCTCGGGAATGGTGCGCAGCCCCATCATCATGATCTGGTCGCGGGTCACCACCGTGATGTTGGCCGGCGATTCGAGGGCCGACACGGGTTGCCGTGACGCCGTGACCGTGGGCGCCTCGTGCAACAATGTCGCGTAGGCCAGTTCGGTGTCTTCGGCCACCGACGCCGGTGCGAAGACCGCCATGGCGGCGAGGACGAGAAGGAAGAGGAGGGTGTGATTGAATTGCATGATTGCCTCATTGTCATGTGAAGTCGCGTCGACCGACTCTCACCCGTTGCTGCACTCTGGTTCTGGTGATTCGGGAGAAGAAACGACGCTTCGCGTTTGAAAACTCGGATCGATGTGTGGTATTATCTCCAGCTCCCAAGAAAATTGCAAGGGGTACAGCATGGTGCCGCAGCGGTTTGCCATACTTTGTGTTGACGACGAAGCAGAAAACGTGCAGATGCTGATGCGGGTCTTGCGCGACACCTACGACGTGTTCGGCGCGGCCTCCGGTCCCGAGGGGCTCGAGATCCTCAGGACACAACGCATTCACGCGGTGATCTCGGATCAGCGCATGCCCGAAATGACCGGCCTCGAATTCCTGCAGAAAGCGCACGAGATCAACGAAGATCTTCTGCTGTTCATGGCTTCCGGATACCTCGGCCTGAGTCTGGTCATCGAGGCCGTCAAACAAGAGCGTATCCACGGCTACTTTCAAAAGCCGCTCGATGCGCCGGGGTTGCGCCTTGTCCTCAAGCGTGAATTCCGCCGCTATGCCCTCGAACAACAGAACCGTGAGTTGCTGGCCGAAACCCAGGCGTTGAACACCGAACTGCGGCGCCTCAATGCCGTGAAATCTGAGTTGCTCCGTATGATTTCACATGAGCTGCTGGTTCCGCTCAAGTCGATTGCCGGTTTTGCCAAACTGTTGGCCGAAAAACGAGATACTCTGCGCGAGCAAGACTACCAGGTGCTCGTCGGAGCGCTGCAGTCGCAGGGTGGGGGGCTGTCCTGTCTCATTCAAGACTTGTCGCTGTTGCTCGAGTTCGAAAGTCACGGCGTGCGTCTCGAACGTCAGGATATCAATCTCGCCCCCATTCTCGAAGAGCTTCTTGCCGCCTTTCGGGCCCGCATCGAGGCGCAGAAACTGCAGATCGTCGTCAACCATTCCGATCGGCTCGACATTCATGCCGATCCGATCCAGGTTTCCCGCGTTTTGCACAACGTCGTCGAGAACTGCATCAACCACGCGCCTCGCGGTGCGACCATCAACCTCGAGATCGAGGGTCACGGCGATCTGCTCGAAGTGCGCGTGTCCGGCCCCGGAGCCGCCGCCGTCGTCGAGAGCGAACCTCGAATCCCCGAGGGTGCCCTCG
>CAZADH010000437.1:0-3575 GCA_964483805.1 uncultured bacterium | reverse complement strand
CCGGGAATCTCGTCGTCGAAGCTCGGCCAACCGCAGTGCGACGAGAACTTGTCGGTGGAGCGATACAGGGGTGTGTTGCAGCGCCGACACAGATAGGTGCCGGATTCGCGGTGATCGACGTATTCGCCCGAGAACGGCCGTTCGGTGCCTTTGTGGACGATAACGCGTTCTTCCTCTGGTGTAAGTATATTGTATTTCGACACAGGTTCAGACCTCCGGTTCGGGTCACTGTCTGCCGCCTGCCCAATCGCCAGCAGCAACAGCAATGAACATGTTACCAAGATGGTGTAGCGCATGTCAGCCTCCGCTGGGCCAGCGTTTCCCAGTCACCACTGGTAGATAGGACGTGGCACCCCCCGAGGCAACTTCGCCGGGTATTCGACTCAGACCCCGCGCCGCAACGAGGCGCCCCAGACGAAATGAATGTCGCCCAGACGCAGGCAGAGAAGTGTGATCAGATACAAGAGGAGCCCGGCGGCATATGGTTCAGCAATATAGGTAACCAACCATTTCTCGAGGGGAATCAGCGCAAAAAGCAGGAACAACACCGGCAGAAGTTTGAATGGCTGCCACCGCGTGTGGTCCAATGAGAACCGCGTCGGCGCGTCATCCCGCTCGGCCCGCAGGCTGTCGGCGCCATCGCGAAACACGGTCGTGGCAAACTCCCCAGGCACGAAATGCGGACAGCGCAAGCGTTGCGCCGCCGCCTCGGCCAGATGCCGGGCGACGGGAAAATCACGGCCCACGGCCGAGAGCCGGATATCGGCACCGGTCGCGGCCCGCAGGCGCACCTCGTAGAACGTATGCGGATCACCCTGCGGTTGGGCCACGTGCCATGCGCAGACGTAGACCAGTTTCCGGCAATCGGCGGGCACGATCGGACGCTGCACACTGACGCCGCAGAAACGGGTCACCGCCACGATGTCGGTCACCCCAGCGGGAATGACCTGGTACTGCCGCAGCAGCAGGCGCAGAATGACACCGAGGCCCGCGGCCTTGCCGAAGAAGATGAGCTCGTCGGCGTGGTGCAGCAGCAGATAGTCGAACGGTTTGTCGTTGTAATACAGATAGAGGACGAACATCATAAACGGCGCCGCAAAGATCAGCGCATTGAGCGCGCTTTCGAGCACGGTGTCGTAATCGATGATCAGCTCGACATCCGGATCGATCGGCCCGTTGATGGGCGCGAAGGCCGAGAAGGCGTGATGGGCGAGGCCCGAGCGATACCGCGGCACGATGCGCTCTGCTTACCCGCGCTGGAACAGGGCCACGTGCGGATGCGGCATCTCGAGACGCCACGAGTAGCGCTGGGCCAGCCAGGCAAAACTGGCCGCACTGAAGAAGCACACGTGGGTGATGTCACGCGCGTAAGCCCAACGCGAAAAGTCGCCGTCGGCCGGGATCGTTTCGGTCATTACCGCCAACCACGCGGTCGACTTCAACAGACGGTCGAGCGTCGAGAACTCGAGACCGGGCCGATGGAAGTGCTCGACGACCTCGGTGCACGTAATGAAATCGTATTTACGCGTGAGCACCGTGGCATCGGCCGCAAAGAACGGATCGTAATCGGCCATGACGAAGCCACGGGCGGTGAGGAGCTGCGACAATACGCCTCCGGGTCCCGACCCGAAATCGAGCCCTTCGGCGCCCGGCTTCAGATGCGGCACCAGCGGATCGATGAGCCGCGCGAGGAAGGCGCGATACCCCGCGTCATCAGGATGGTTGCGGTGCGCCGTATAGCGCGCCCGCTCGGCCACCGCATCGGGCAGGTGGTGCGGATCGACAAAGACCAGGCCGCACGTCGCGCAATCGTAGAACATGCGACGGTGTGCATGCCCACGAAACGACGTGTTGTCGAGCCCACACAACGGGCAGACGAACTGACGGCGGTCGGGACTCATGACTGTCGGGTCTCCATGACGAGCAGCGTAGCACGGGCCGGCGTTCTGCTGCAAAGCGCAAACGAGGGTTCAGTGTTTCAGTCACTGGAAGGGTCGCCAACGGGTTCCCCATGCGCTCTGCGGCGGTCGCAGGCGATAGCGCACCGGAGCCGTGGCAATGGTAGACTCGAAGGATCATGGGAACGCGCGCGCACCGATGAATCCGAGCGAGACCTCCCGCACGAGTCGGGAACGACACCCATGGGGGCGGTGGCTCCTCTTCTGCGCCGTCTTCTACGGCATCCCGCTGATGATGGTCGTCCTGGGGCGTTACCAGGTATGGACGCAGCAAGCGGCGGCGACCGAACTGCGTCTCGTCGATGGCCTCGAACAGACACTGTCATCAATCGAGCAATGGCGCGACCCGGTCACGTTCGTCGAGAAACTGCTCGACATCGGCACGCACAAAGCGTTGTCGAGTCGCGACCCGGCCCAGGCGCATGCAGCATTGTTCGACCAGTTGTCGCGGCGGCTTCCGGGCGTGTTCGAGTTTATCCTGATCGACCCGGCCGGCCAGGTCGCCACTTTCACGGGCGAGCGCAAGCCACCCCGACGCATGACGGAACGGTTTCACCGCTTGTGGACGCAGAACGACGGCAAATGCGCGCCGTCGGAGGTTCAGCGGAACCTGCCGCTGTTTCGCGCCATGCTCGGGCCCCTGTATGCACCGGGAGCGCGCGGCGGCGATCTGGTGATCTCGTCGTATCGCAGCGCCCGGCACATGGTCTTCGTCTCGAACCCCAGAAAAGGCT
The DNA here is from genome assembly GCA_964483805.1 of uncultured bacterium. Classification (GTDB taxonomy): domain Bacteria; phylum Muiribacteriota; class Ozemobacteria; order Ozemobacterales; family Ozemobacteraceae; genus CAZADH01. The sequence continues at coordinate 883 of CAZADH010000437.1, read as the reverse complement.
GGCTCTGCATCGCCTATATCAACCGCACGCCCGATTGGCTGATGCTGGGACTGCGCGATCGGCTCGCGGCCATCAATCGGCGTGCCGGCCCCGTGCGCGTGGGCCTGGTCGACGCTGCCCGGAAAGTAACGGTCGGCCGACACAGCATGGGCGAGGCCGCGGCGTCGTTCGCCAAAGCCGATCAGATTTTCGAGAGGTCGGCGCGAAGTCACGATCGCATCGACGGATGGTGGTGGGCACAGCGGCAGGTCCATTCCGACCTGCGCCTGGTCGGGGTACTGCTCGCCGCCCCGGCCGATTTCGCCGGCAGCAACCAAGTCTTTCTGCTGGCACTGCTCGGCCTGTTCGCACTGCTGGCCGGCGTCACCTGGTCGCCGTTCGTCGGCCACGGCTCGCTCTATGTCTCGATCCGCACCAAGCTCGTATTGCTTTTTCTTTACATCGCCGCCATTCCTCTGGCGATCATGGGTCTGACCGGCATGCAGTATCTGCAGGAGCGTCGTCTGCTCCTGGAAGAACAACGGTTCCGCGAACTCGAAGAGGGCCTCGAGGTTTTCGACCGCAAGTTCCCGATGTGCTTGGGCCAGGTCGAGGCCCACCTGGCACGGGTCCTGGACCCACCGCTTCCCGACGACGGCGGGTTGGCTTCGGCCGCAGTGGCTCGGCTCGAGCGGGTTGCCACCGACCTCGACCCGTCGATGATCGAGGTATTCGACGAACGCGGGGAGCGGTTCTGGCACAAGAAGGCGCGCGACGCCGGCGCCGATTCGCTGGCCAAGGTCTTGAAGAACCTGGCCGCTGACGCCCTGGCCAACCTGAATTCGACCGCCTCGCTCGACGAGCCGTCGGGCACGTCGGTGCTCGTCGCCGACGTGATTTCGGC
>CAZADH010000436.1:0-3615 GCA_964483805.1 uncultured bacterium | reverse complement strand
TCGCTGCCGGTCGTATCCTGCCGGGACGCCAAGAACCCACGGCCGCCGCCTGCCGTCGCGGCCAACGAAGTCTCGCAGCAGCAGCCGATCACCGCCGCCCGGGTCACCCGCCAATGGTGGCGGCGCCCAGGCCGCCAGGGCGGCCGACAGCTCCCGCCAATCGGGCTGTGCCGCCAGAACGCGAGCCACCAGCGGCGCCCGTTCACTCGCATTGGCTGTCGTTGCCAGCACCCGCAAGTCATCGCGCCAGGTCGCTACCGCGGGCCGTGGATTGCGCGCAATCGGCTCCTCAGCCGCGCTCGCGCCGCCACCACCGCTCGAGGCGAAGGCGAGCACCAGCGCCGCGACTGCCGCAAACCGACGGCCGGCCCTCATCACGCCCGTTCAGCCGGGCCGCACGAAATGCGGCATTTCGTGCGGAAGCGGCAGCGACATTTCGACCAGGCCCGCCACCTGGCCATCGAGATACCAGGGGGCCTGGTGAATCAGCTTCTTCTGACCGGCCTTCTCGATGGTGTAGGTATTGCTCTTGCCGGTGGCGATCAGGTCGCGAATGATCGCGTTGGCCTTCTCGGGATGGCATGAAAACAGGCTCTTGCCGAGGAGCGCCAGGCCACCGCTCTTACTGAAAGTGGCACCAGCCCGCTCGTTCATGGCGATGATCGTCGCGTCGCGGTCGCACACGGTGATCGCCGCCGGAAACTCCTTGATCCATGCGGTGGCGGCAGCGACCGTCGGGTCATGGTCAGACATGGTTGGCTCCTTTTTTGCTTTCGTGCCGAGCGAGGCAGCACCTGCATGGACGCCGGACGCTCAGCGGGTTCGCAACACAATTGCCATACATTGTAGTCGATAGCCCGTTGTTGGGCAACAGCATGCCGCGGTCAGAGGCGAGCGACCTTGGGCGTCACGGCATTTCCTTGACAAACACCCGCAGGGCGCGGGCCTTGCCCTTCAGATGCACGGCCTCGACCTCGGTCATGCTCAGGTTCTGCGGCCGGCGTTGGTACACTTCGGCCGAGACGGCAATGCTCGCCACCGCGCGCGTGGCCGCATAGCTCTGCAGGCGAGCAGCCGCATTGACCGTATCGCCGATCACCGTGAAGTCGATCAACCCGTGCCGGGAACCGACCTTGCCGGATACCACGGGTCCGCAATGCACACCCACATCGGTGCGGGTCGCCGGCAGCCCCGTGGTGGCGGCCGCTGCCTGCAACTGCCGCTGCCGTTGCAGCATCTCGGTGGCGGCGGCCAACGCGCGCGCCGCCGGGTGTCCGTCCGCAGCCCCATCAGCGAAGAACACCGCCATCACCGCATCGCCGATCAACTTGTCGATCATGCCGCCGTGGGCACGAATCGCTTCATCCATCTCAGTGAAGTAGGCATTGAGAAACGACACCAACCGCTCCGGGTCGAGTGTCGCCGCCAGTGCGTCGAAATCATGCACATGCGAAAACAGTACGGCGGCTTGCATGCGCGAGCCCCCGAGGGCGAGGCTCTCGTCGTCGTCTTTTTTCACCTCCGAGAGCACCCGATCGGAAACGAACTGCTGCATGCGCTGCCGCTCGTCGAGACCTGCGGCCATCAGGTTGAACGCCTCGGCCAGCCGCCCCAGTTCATCATCGGCGAGAGCCGCGAGCCGTGCGGCATAGTCTCCGCGCCCGATCGCGCGCACCATTGCCTGCAGGCCGACCACGCGGCCGACGAACCAGCGCGACAACAGTATTGCCGCCGGCAACATAAATGCAATACTTCCAATTACAGCAAGAGCCAGCAGTTGCACCGTGCGCACCTGATTTCGCATCAGGGCTGAGGGAGTCCGCATGCCCAACCAGACCGCCGCAGGCGGCACCTCCACGCGTCGTTGCCCCACCTCACCGACGGGTAGCCAGGCCGCCGGATAGTAACCGTCACAGACCCTCGGCGGCCGGATGTGCAGGAGCATCGGACACCCCGTGTCGTCCCGCGCCAAGCCGGTCGCCGGTGCCTGGGTCCGGCGCACCGACTCGCCAAGCGCCTGCGCCGCCCGAGACCGGGAAAAGACCGACGGGAACCACCGCCCATCGGCCCGCACGAAACCAAGCCGCACGGGTTCGTCGGCCTCGCCGGCGGGTCGCCGGCTGCTGTGCGAAACCCTGACAAAAGGCGCCAACAGTGACGCCGGATCGAACCGCCAACTGATGCCGCCGACCGTTCGCAAACCGGTGGAGTCGGCTTGCAGACGCCGGGCCCGCACCAGGATGGTGTTGCCCTGGAGCATGCCCCGGGTCAGCGCCGGCCGCTCCCAAAACAACGATGCCCCGAGTTCATCGGCTTCCTTGGCGCTGAACAGCAGCGGTGCGCTGGCCAACGTCGTCGGCGGGGTCACCCCCGAGAACTCCAACCAACCCGCAACGTAGCGGGCAAAAAGACATGAGTACTCCCCGGCCGGATGACTGACGCGGCCACCCACGTTGACCACGTGCCGTCGACCGGTCGCATCGAACACCAACGCCTCGAAGGCCCCCAGGCCGCCGGCAAAACGACGGAACCACGGGGTCAGATCGAGCGGATCCCCACGTTCGAGAGCCGCAGCGATGTGCTTACCGAGAGCAGATTCGCACGAAGCGATCCGTGCGTGCCGATCCGCGACAAAAACCTCCGCCTCCCTCTCGAGCGTCATGATCTCGCCGGCCAATCGACGCTCGGCCTCGCGCCAGGCGTCATCCCGTGCGGTCGCGAGGCCGTCGACGGCATCGATGATAACCAGGGCGATCGGCAACACGGTTAGCAGGGCAAACATGCCAACGATCTGCGCCGAGATGCCGAGGTCGACAGGCCGCCCCAACCACAGCACACGAAAGGCGAAACCGGCGACCAGTACCACCACGAGAAGATGCAGCAGTTCGAGAAGCCGGCGATGCCGGCCGACCACGCCGTCAAACCGTTGATGTGACTGACCGACAACGAGGAAGCTGCCGCGCTCATCGGGAACATACACCCCATGCCAGATGCCCCAACGGTCGTCGACGCCCCGCTCGAGCGCTCGCAACGTCAAGACGCGCCGACCGGTCGCCGAGTCCTCCTCACCATGTTCGACGGGCATGGCCATGCGCGACAACGCCCCCCGTCCGATCATGGTCGAACCCCGCCGGGCCACGCACCGCCACCCGCCCGCGGTTGGCCGCATCACCGCCGCAGCATCGACCCAGGCGGGCGCCTCCCGCACCGCAGCGGCGGCCAGGCGTCGCGCCCCATCGGCGGTCGGCGCCGCGATGATCAGAGCACCGGCCTTGGTTTGACCACCTGGCCCGGCCTGCAGCAACATCGCGCGCACGAGCAGAGACCGACCGCGATCGTTGACCCAGACAGCATCAGCAAACGCTCCCCCCAAGTCGGACACCAGGGTCAACCCACCAAACAGTCGTCGACACACGTTTGCCGCGGCCCGAACGACCGGAGAGCGGTCGACGTCGAGGGGTGACCGATGGGCCTCGAGCATGCCGGCCCAGAGCAGCTCCCGCTCTCGCCGTGGCCCGGAACGATTCGTCTCGACGAGCCGGCCGGCCGCATCGAACAACCAGACCCCTGCTTCCGGGAACACTGCCGCCAGAGGGCGCTTAACCCGCTCCCCCT
>CAZADH010000435.1:0-3615 GCA_964483805.1 uncultured bacterium | reverse complement strand
TCGATGAAGCGCATGGACTACACGGTCATCGGCGACGGCGTCAACCTGGCTTCACGCCTCGAGGGCGCCAATAAATACTATGGCACCTCGATCCTGACGACCGAGGCTACGGTGGCCCATCTCAAGCATTCCTACCTGACCCGCGACGTCGATCTGATCCGGGTCAAGGGCAAAGAGAAGCCGGTGGCCATCTGCGAAATCCTCGACCATCATAGCGACGAGACGTTTCCTCGTATGCATGACGTATTGCACCTGTTTGGCGAAGGGTTGGCCCATTACCGCGACCGCAACTGGCAACGGGCCGCCCACAGCTTCGGGGAGGCGGTCGCCATCTGCCCCGCCGACGAACTGAGCCGTCGCTATCTCGACCGCTGCGAGCAGTTTCTCCGCCAACCGCCGGCCGCCGACTGGGACGGCGTCTTCACCATGACTTCCAAGTAGAAGAGCGAGGCACCCATGCCGTTTTTCCGTTTGCCGACCATTCTTCTCCCCTTCGCCGTTGCCCTGGCCTTTCTGTGCACGCTCCTCCCGCACCCCGTAACGGCCGCCGACGAAGCGACGCTCTTGCAGACCGCAGCGGCCATGCTCGGCCCGGTTCGTGGCGACAACCTCACCTTTGCCCTCTGCTTGCGCGGCCAGGTGCTGGCCAGGCAGACATCGCTGGCCGACCTGGCCAATCCGCGAGTCGGCGACCCTGGCGTAGCCACGGCCGGCGCTGCAGTCACCGCCGAACTGACTCTGGCGCGCACCGGTTCCCACACCGGGTTCATCAAGGTCGACAGCCCCTGGTTGCAGGTCGAGGTCCACCGCACGGCTGACGAAACCCGGCTGGTGTTGCCACGGCATCACCTGGTGTTCGTCGGCCAGGGTTCGGCGACAGCGAACCCCGACTCCCTCGACCCCGCCGGCTTCATGGGCCGATTGATCACCACCGAAACATCGGTCGCTGGGCCATACACCGTATTGACGCTCGGCCCGGTCGAAACCGGGTTGCGCCAGCTCATGCTGCCGCATCTACGCCCGGCCAGCGGCGACGCCCCCACGCATTGCTGGACCTTCGGCAAAGGCCATCAGTTATCGGCCGTGCCGGCCAGCGGCGCCACGCCCTGGACCCTCTCGTGCCGACTCGGCTCGGGCACGACGATCATCAAAGATCTCAACACCTTCACCTTGGCCATCGACACGCAGCCACGCGAACTGCCGGTCATCGATCCGGCGTTGCGGCGCGAACCGGTTGAGCGCGCCCTGCTCGAACGCCTGATCATGCGCGGGTTGCGCCGCTTGCTCTCGATCCAGTTGCCGGGGCCGGATGTGAGCGCATTGCCGGCGGCGCGCGCCGTGACCCACGGCGAACTGCGCCATCACGACGGGCAGGCGCTGGCCCTGCTCTGGGGAACACCAGAACAGATGGGCACTGCCCATGGGCAACTGCTGGGCCCCCAGGTGCGGCGCACCCTCGATTCCACCTACTACCTGGTCGGGTTGGTCGAAACCATCGAGAAGGGGCGGTGGTTTCCGGCGGTGCTGGAAGACGCCTGGAAGCGGCTTTCCCCGCACATCCCCGCCGACCACGTGCGCGAAATGGCCGCCCTGGCCAGTGCCACCCCGGGAATCACCGCACGTGAGATGCAGTTGTCGAATGTCTTTCCCGAGTATTTCCACTGTTCGGGCTTCGCCGTGTATGGCCGGGCCACCAAAGGCGGCACCCTCTATCACGGACGGGTTCTCGACTACATGACGCAGATCGGCCTGCAGCAAGCGGCGGCGACATTCGTCGTCAAACCGGCGGGCAAGGCGGCGTTCGCCAACGTCGGCTACGCCGGCTTCATCGGCTCGGTCGGCGGCATGAACGAGCACCAGATCTCGGTGGGCGAAATGGGCGGCGGCGGCCGTTTCCAGTGGGACGGGGTCCCGATGGCCACCCTCATGCGCCGGGCACTCGAGGAGTGCCGCACCCTCGATGAAGTAAAAGGTCTCTGGTCCGGCAATCCACGCACCTGCGAGTATTACTATGTATTTACAGATGGCAAGGGTCCCAGTGCTGTCGGGGTCAAGGCCACCCCGCAAGCGCTCGAGTTCCTTGGCCCCGGCGAACCGCACCCCCTGTTGGGCGAAGGCATTGCCGACACCGTGGTCATGTCGGCCGGATCGCGGCTCAAGACGTTGCGACAGCGCATTTGCGACCAGCACGGCACCCTCGACGCCAGCGCCGCCATCCGCCTGATGGACCGCCCGGTCGCCATGCGCAGCAACCTGCATGATGCCCTGTTCGTGCCGGCCGAGATGGTGTTCTACCGGGCCGAGGCCAGCCACGAACGACCGGCCGCTGAAAACCCCTACGTGCGCTACGACCTCGCCGCACTCCTGCGCGAACTCGCGCCGCGTCGGTAGGGTCGGCCGCGCCGGTCCACCGCACGCCCACGCACGGAGGCCAAGGTCATCCGCCGGCAACCCCCTTTCGCCTGCATTGCCACGTCGTTCCGCGTCGGTTACAATCGAGGTGGGAGTGTGTGGTGCGATTCTGGGGAATGGTGGAGGAACCAACATGAAGGCAAGGCAACGGGCGGGCGGTTTGTCGATGGCTCTGCTGTTTCTTGGTCTCGTCGCTGTGCTGGCAGTCTGCGTGCAGATGCATTTGCGTACCCCGGTTTCGCAACCACCCGCCGGCAAGACGACGGCCGCACCAACGGCCCCCACCTGGACCGACGGCGAACCGGTCTCGGTCAGCGGTGACGGCGGCATCATCCAACTGCCCGATCAGCGCAGCCAACAACTCACGAGAAACCCAAGCCCGGTGCCGGTCACCTCGCGCCTCGAACTGCGTGAGGAGCGCGCCCAGGCGCAACTCGTCTATGCTTCCGGCGGCGTCGTGCAACTCTCCGGCAAAGGTTCGCTCGACCTCGACAGTGCCGGTTTTGCCACCCGCACCGGCCACTTCGTCGCCTCGTTTCGCCGGGGCAAGCAGGGTTTTGTCATCAAGGTCCCGACGGCAACGCTGGGCGTCCGCGGCACCACGATCGAGTTTGCGCTCGAAGGCGGCACCGGGTTCATCACGTTGTTGAGTGGCCAGGTCACCGTGACGCCCAATCACGGCACCAACAAATCGGCGTTCGACTGGCAACCCGGTCAACGACTGAACATCGGCACTGCCGACCTGACCGTGGCGAGCGACACGGTGCCACCTGCCGTCTCGGTGGCGCCGCCGACGCCCCCTGAAACGCTGCCGGTACCGGCTGCCGCCCCCAACCCCGACCTGGGCAGCGACGGCGTGGCGAGGGCCACCGGCGATGCCAAGAAGCCGCTCGACACGCTCGCCGGGCACTGAGCGACCCCCCGGGGCCCCAGGTCTCGCCCCCACCGTGGCGCGCCCCCCGGCACTCCCCGGCCCCCCCCCGCGCCCGGGCGCACGACCGAATGTGGCGAAGCCGACGACGTGACGCGTAGCCGATCCTGGCGGACCCGGCCCGAGACGCAACTTTCGGCGCTGGTGCTTGCTGTTGTATTGACTTTGTCGCTCGTTGGTTTGCTCGACGGCCTCGAAGTTAAGACCATCGATTTCCGCTTTTTGCGCCGCGCCACACCACCGCCCGACCACGACGTCGTCGTCGTGGCCAT
>CAZADH010000434.1:0-3660 GCA_964483805.1 uncultured bacterium | reverse complement strand
CAGGAGTGTCCACCCGCGGTTGCCGCGACACTCGCCACAGGGCCCGACCGCGCACCGGCGGCGGCCCCAGTCATGGTGGCGGACCGCACACCGGTTGCCGGTGGCGCACCGCCAGCGGCACCGGTCGAACCTCGCGTTCCGGTCATCGATTCGACCACCCTCGGGGTGGATGACGCGATCGTGACCGGCGTGACCGATGGGACAGCACCGCGCGAGCAGCGGTTGGCGGCCGCCCGTGCCGCCGGCCAACGCGGCCTGCGCGCCGCCGTGCCGGGTCTGATCGCGATGCTGCGGGGTGGCGATGTCGAGGCGGCGGCAGTGGCCGCCGAAAGCTTGGGCCAGATCGGCGATCCAAGTGCCATCGAGGCGTTGCTCGAGGTGACCCGCACCACCGATGAAGAGTTGCTCGGTCTCGCGCAACCCCGGCGGGTGGAGAGCAATACAACAGATGCACATCGTGGCGGATCGCCGACGTCGGCGCGCGATTTGTGTGCCGACGCCGATGATGCGGGGCCGCTGCGCCGACAACTGGTCGACGGCACGCTTCCCGCCGACACGACGCCGTTGCTTCCGGCACTGACCGCTTTGTTGAGCGACCCGGCCGAAGCCGAGCACATCCGGTTTTTAGCGGCGGCCGCTTTGGGGACGGCGCCGGCGGCGGCCGGTATCGCCGCGCTCGTCGCTGCGTTGCACGACGACAACCCGGCCGTGCGGTATTCGGCCGCCGCCGCGCTCGGCTCGGTGCAGGCGCCGGCCATCACCACCGCCCTGATCGACATCTTGCGCGACGAGAACGAGTTCGTCCGCTCGGCCGCCGCGCTCGCTCTCGGCCAGCACGCCGGTCCGACCTCGCTCGAGGCCCTCTTCGTCGCGGCACGCGACCCGCACGACGGTGTGCGTCAATCGGTGGCCCGCGCGCTCGCGCAACTCGATCCCGACCGATTGGTGGCCGAGGTCGAACGCCGTCTGCCCGGTGCCGATGCTCGCGACCGCCTCGCCCTGGTCGAGGTGATGACGCAACTCGACGACCCGCGCGCGCTCGAGGTCTTGCGGCGGTTGCTGCGCGACGCCGACGCCGAAGTGAGTTTTCGCGCGTCGCTGGCCCTCATGGGTCGTGGTTCGATGACCGATCCGACCCTGCTCGACGACCTCGTCGCCGCCTCGCGCCGACTCGACGAAGAGATGCTTGCCTGGACCGAGAAAGCCGGCGGTGCGCCCGTGTCAACGGCAACGGCGCCACCCATGCAGCCGGCTGCCGCGCCAGGGCAACCGGGGACCGTTGCTGCGTCGGCCTCGGCACCCGATCCGATCGACAGGCTGCTCGCCGCCCTGCGCCATGCCAATCCCAGTATTCGTGGGGCCGCCGCCAATGCCCTGGGCAGCTTCGCCGGTCCACGGGCCACCGAGTTGTTGGTGGCGGCGCTCGACGATGCCCACGAGTTCGTGCGGGCGTCGGCAGTCACGGCTTTGGGCCGCATCGGCGCGACGGCGGCTCGCGAGAGAATACTTTGTATGGCTTCTGATGGCTCGACCGAAGTGCGGTTCGCCGTAGCCCGCGCGCTGACCGGGTTTCCCGGTCCGGATACGGCGGCCACACTTGCCCGCATGGCCCAAGAAGATGCGGCCCCCGAGGTGCGTCGCGCCGCCGCGTTGGCACAGAACGCCGAGGCGCGACCGACGCCGACGGGCTGAAGACACGCGCCCGCGTTGATCCGTGGACGGCAAGCCCGAAGCGACCTGCCCCGGGCAGCGACCTGGGGTCACCAGCCGGGTTTTGCCTTGGCCGACGGCCGGCGATAGCCGCATTTGCACTGTTTCTTGTCGCCGAGCACGCGCGCGCACTCCGGACAGAACTTGCTCATCTTGGCTTCGATGGCCGCCTGTTTCTTCTTTTCTTCGAGTTTGCGCGCCAGCTCGGCAAACTCGCGTTGTTCGGGCGTCGGCTCGACCACCGATCCCTCGGTCGGTGCCGCCTGCATCTCTTCGAACTTTTCGCCGTAGTCAGGGTTCTCCTCGAGGTAAACCTTGAAGGCCGCCTGCGGCGACAGGTCTTTGCGCCAGAGATGCTCGTAGGTGTAGAGCGGCTCCTCTTCGAGCCACTTCTCGCACAGCGCGATGAACGCTTCTTCCCATTGATCGTAGGGCATGCGGGCCATACTTGTCGTCCTCCCCCGGTTGTCGAAAACAGCATAAACTCCTCGGTGTTCTCCTGCAAGAGGGCAAGGCCCGTGGTAGAATGACGTGCTTGTAGGTCGGCACGGCACACCGACTGCGCTCGGTTGCTGCCGGTGCCGCAACAGATTCACCAAGGACACACACCATGACCGACCCAGCAACCAGGCCGATGCTTCTTCTCGTCGACGATGCCCCCGAGATCCTCGATGTGCTGCGCCAGATCCTCGGCGCCGAGTTCCGCCTCAAAGTCGCCACCGGCGGCGAGCGTGCACTCAAGATCGCCCAGTCGGCCGAACCGCCCGACCTGATCGTCCTCGACGTCAACATGCCGGGCCTCGACGGTTTTGAAACCTGCCAGCGCCTCAAGGCCGATCCGCACACGGCCAGCATTCCCGTGATTTTTCTCAGTGCGCGCGACCAGGTATTTGACGAGACGCGCGGGTTCCAGGTCGGAGCCGTCGACTACGTGACGAAGCCGGTGATTCCCGAGATTCTCATGGCCCGCGTGCGCACGCACGTCGAATTGAAACGGGCCCGCGCCGTGATCGAGCGGCACAACGAACAACTCGAGATCAAGGTGCGCGAACGCACCGCCGAACTGGCGCAGACCCAGGAAATCACCATCCAGAGCCTGGCCGCACTCGCCGAGACGCGCGACATGGACACCGGCATGCACATCGTCCGCACCGGTCGCTATATGCGCGCACTGGCCGAACGAATGGCGCGCAGCCAGAAATACAACGTATTTCTTACCCCCGAGAACATTGAGCTGATCTGCAAGTCGGCGGCGTTGCACGACATCGGCAAGGTCGGCGTTCCCGACGCCATTCTGCTCAAGCCCGGGCGGTTGACCGATGCCGAGTTCGAACAGATGAAGCAGCACGCGCATCTGGGCGCCCAGGCGATCGAGAAGGCCGAGCGGATGATGGGACTCAGTCACGAGAACTCGTTTCTGCGTTTTGCCCGCGAGATTGCCCAGACCCATCAAGAGAAGTGGGACGGCAGCGGCTATCCGTGTGGGCTGGCGGGCGACGCGATTCCGATCTCGGGTCGGTTGATGGCCATCGCCGACGTCTACGATGCCCTGATCAGCCGTCGCGTCTACAAAGAGCCGATGACCCACGACGAAGCCGTAGCCCGGATCCGCGCCGGCGCCGGGTCGCACTTCGACCCCGAGATGGTTGCCGGCTTCTGCGAGATCCACGAGGAGTTTCGTCGCATCGCCGAGGAGTTTGCCGACGATGAAGCGCACGATGTCTCGGCGATTCCGCCCCAACACGCCGCGGGTTCCGCCCCGCGATGAACCAGCGGCGCAGCGGTGAACCCCGGCCGCAAGGTGGCGGCGCATGACCCCGATTCAGAGTGTTCTGTTGTTCAGCGCCATTCTGGCACTGGTCGTCGCGTTCGTGCTGTGGCGGCGGCGCCTCGCCCACGAAATCGAGAACACCCGCGCGCTCGAGCGTGAAGCCCAGGAACGCAAACGCT
>CAZADH010000433.1:0-3702 GCA_964483805.1 uncultured bacterium | reverse complement strand
GGCGGCAAATCGTGCGTGAGATCGAGGATCGTGGCCCCTGGCGCCAGGCGGCAAAGCACGCCCTTCATCTGGGCCACGTAGGGATCGGCGGTCCCGAAATCGGTGGCCAGGGTGATCAACATCGGCCGTGTGCGCATCACGCCACCCACGTCAATGCGGTTGCCCGTCCCCGCACCGGCGGTCATGGACCGCGGGGGGCCGGGCCACGCAAACCGGTGCGACCGGGGCCGGTCGGCGCCGATGGCCCGTGCGTGTGGCCCGGACCACCGGGAACCGGCGCATGGCTGCCGTGGGTGGTTCGTGAAATGAGTGGCCCCAGACGACGCATCAGCCCGCGCAAATGTTGCGAGGCCCGATGGGCCAGTGCTTCGCCGCCTGGTCCCCATGCGGCCGCCTCGGCCACGATCTCGACGGCGTCGAGCACCGCGAGGTAGCTCTCGAGCCAGTCGTGCCCCAGCAACGCCCGCTCGGCCTCGGCCAGCAGATGTTTGAGGCAGGTCTGGCGGTGTTGCAGCACGATGTTGAGATCGGCCGGCGGTTCGCGGCGGGTGGCCAACGCCAACCAGCCGATGTCAGGATCGGCGTTCACCCAGCCGATCTGCGCGACATCGGTCATGCCCTGATGAATGGCGGCAACGAGATCGAGGCGCACCTCGGCGAGCCAGACCGGCACCGGCAGGTGTTCGCCATAGATGCGCGACACGAGGCGTGACCGGGCCACGAGCAGGCCCTGCCAGTGGATCACCCACGCGGTGCCGACGACCTGCTGGACGGGATCGTGCAGGCTTTGTCCGACGATCGTCAGGTTGCAGCGCCGCGGCGACGTCGGTTCGCCGCCGATCAGTTCACACAACGTGCTCTGCCAGCGCCCCCACTCGTTGCCCGGGCCGATGAGCCCCAGCGACACGGGCAGGCCGATGTTGGTGGCCAGCATTTCGTCGCCCATGACGTGCAACAACGGTTGGCAGACAAACAGCGGCGTCAGGATCGGGGAAAACAAACGGGCGACGAAATCGGGGTGGTGAAACGCCGCCACGAGCCGACGGGGGTACGAGGGCGCCTCGGCAAACCCGGCGGCTTCGAGCCGGGGGCGCATCTCGTTGAGCAACGGAGCAATGCCGCGCCGAATCGGGGCCGCGGTGGGCAAACGGGGTTCTTTTGTATGCATAACGTATTTATCTCACGCCGGCCCGGTTGCCCCACGCGAAACCGGTGCTGCGCACGCCCTCGCGTGTGCCAGCGGCGCACCGCACCCATCGTGCGCGGGCGCAGCCGCAGCGGCGAAAGACGACGCCGGGGTCACGCCGCCGGTATCGGGCCCCGTCGGTGTCACCGCCGACCGGACCACGGTGGTGCACGGACGATCGAGCCAGGCGGGCAGATCGAGCTGCCGGGCGAGCAGGTATTCGACCACGGTCGCGCAACGGCGCCGCTGTTCGGCGGTGGTGCGCAGACGGGCCGCGAGCCGCGGGTGGTGACCAAGCAGATACTGGCAGAGCCCGCGGGTGGCGGCGTCGAGGCGAACACCGCCATTGGCCGAACCGCCAGCCCACGCCCCCTCGACGCCATGAATCGGGGCGCCGTCGCCGGCAGCACAGGTAAGACAGGACAAACCCTCGGCACTCGGTGGCAGCCAGGCTTCGGCATCGAGGCGGGCACCACACTGCACGCAACGCGAGAAATCGGAGCACTGGCCGAGGTGCGCGAGAAACCGCAGGCGGAACGACAGATAGACGGCCCAACCGCCGGCCGCACCGGTTTCGAGCAACGCCGACAACGCTTCGACCAACTCGGCAAACACCGCCGGCTGGGGCACGTTTTCAGGCAACGAGGCCACGTGACCGAGCATCCGGTAGATCAGGTCTTGCACCTGCGCATCTGCCGAAGTATGCAACGACTGCAGATGAGCACTGGTCACCTGCGGCATGCCGCGACCATCGACGAGGATCAACTCGACGCGGGCACCGCTCATGAGGGCCGCCCCGAAGCGGTTGGGGGACGCCCGCGCCCCGCGCGCCACGCCGGCAAGCACACCGCGGGAACGCGTGAACACCTTGATCAGGCGGTCGCGCTCGCCCATTGGAAATGTGCGCAAGACGATTCCGTCGGTCTTGTGAAAACGGCCCATGGCATGGCATTATACTGGAGCATCCCTCGCCTGACAAGGAGGAGGGAGCCGCGGCCGAATGCACACGGTGCGATTACCGATCGTGCTCACTCGGGGCACACACACAGCACCATGACCCGGATGGGCAAAACCCACCACGTGTACCGCGCCCCGGCGCAAGCGAACGACAAGGAGAAGCAGACGTGGCCGAGCAGAAAAGTGCGGTGATCCGGATTGCCACGGAGGCCGAGTTTCGCGCATTCTCGCACGAGATGACGCCCGGTGTCGTTTTGTTCTGGGCCGACTGGTGCGGGCCGAGTCGTATGCAGGTGCCGGTGTTCGAGAAGCTGGCGGCTGCCTTCGGCTGCAAAGTGCGGACGGCCACCGTTGATATCGGGGCTGCCGAGGCACTCGCCGACCAGTGTGAAATCGCAACGCTGCCGGCGTTCATGGTGCTTTGCGGCGACGAGTTGCTCGAGACCATGATCGGTTTCCAGATGGAACCGTACCTCGAAGAGCTGTTTGTCTACCTGCGCGACGAGACACCGCAACTGGTGGCCAACGTGGCGGCGGCAGCGGCGGCGCGAAAAACCGAGCCCGCCGGGTCACCGGCTCCCACCGCGGCGAATGCCGAGACGGCGGCGGGCGGCGGCGCGGCTGCGAGCGCACCCAAAGACGCGGCCGCGGACCGCAAATCCCACTGACGAACGGGATCGCGACGATCGCTTTTCGCGGTTGCCCGCGGCGAACCCACGGGTCCGTTGCGACTGCGCTCGGGCTGGGCTGGGCTTGGGCTGGGCTGGGCTGGGCTGGGCGCCCCCGGCGGCTCCGCGCTGCCCCACTACGCCATCCATGGCGGGCGGGCCGGCAACGAGGACCCGGTTATTGGTGCGGCGAGTTGGCCGACAACTGGCTGGCCACGGCCAGTTCGAAGGGGATGCGCGTCACGTAATCGTCTTCGCGATTGTAGATCGGGATCAGCCGGTCACGACACCGCTCGGTGGCTTCTGACAGGCGCAGGTCGGCGGTTTGCGTACTGCCCATGCTGCGCAGGGCGCGCACCTCGTAGAGCGCGACGTGCGGCCACAGGTTGCCGTAGGGGTACCGGTCGAGATAGACCCGGGCCCAGTGCGCTGCCGCGGTGGCATTGTGCCGCTGGTCGAGTTCGATGCTGACGATGTTCGCCACCGCATCATTCGCCCACGGGTTGGCGAAACCGTATTTCTCGATGAACCGGGTGTACGCCGAGACGGCGGCTTCGGGCTGCCGCAAACGGCGGTCGACGACCCACGCTGCCCGCAACTCGACGGTATCGAGATACCGATAGGTCGGGTAGCGGTCGCAGATGTGCTTGAAGGTCGCCAGCGCCAACTCGGCATTGCGCCCGGTCTGCAACTGGATCTCGGCGCGGTAGTAGAGGATCATCTCGGGACGCGCCACAATCACGTAGATGCCGGTCACGCCGAGCAAGGCGAAACAGGCCCACAACACCCAACGATTTACGCGCCGGGCCCGCAGGCGGGCGTCGCGACGCGCGTCGACGGTGGCCACGACGCCTTCCGGGGGCACCTCGAGCCGCCTCACCCGAAGCTTCA
>CAZADH010000432.1:2180-3735 GCA_964483805.1 uncultured bacterium | reverse complement strand
GACAGCGACTGCATCAGATACGGAATCGAGTGCGTGCCGAAATCTTTGAGAATGTCGTAGATCGCCTCGCGCACCTGTTCGTTCGGGGTCGACAACGCAGCAAAGATGCGACCGACCACCGACGGATCGCCGATCTCGCGCAACGATCGCAACACGGCAATGCGCACGCCGACATCGTTGTCTTCGAGGTGCCCCAGCAGATCTTTCACTGCACTCTTGTCGCGCACCCGCCCCAGCGTGGTGGCCGCCCAGAAGCGCATGTTCGCATCCTGGTCGGTCAGCGCCAGTTTCAGACCCTCGAGCGCAATCGGACCCAGGTTGCGCAGGGCTTCGCAGCCACGGCGACGCACCTTCCAGTTCTTGTCACCAAACAGTTTGATCAAGCGAGCCAGCGGCGGCGGCTTTACGCGCGAAAGACTGCGAGCGGCCATCGCGGCGACATCATCGCGCGGGTCGCGCACCAGCTCGAACAACATGTCGACCGGCTGATCGCCGGAAACCAGCGATAAACCGTGGGCAACCCGCAAACGGACGTCGGCCGAGCGATCCTGGGCCAGGGGAGCCAACATCTCGAGCAAACCGGCGGGACCAATAGCAACAAGCGCCTCGACGGCCGCACAACGGACCTCTTTGGAGCGATCGTTGAGAACTTCCCGCAGGGGATCGACACCCAGCGGCGTCTTGAGGCGACCCAGATCCTTGGCTGCCTTCAATCGCTTGGTCAGCAGCGTCGATTTCAGGTCGGTGATAATGTCTTCGACTTCACGCTGCACGTGGCATTCGTTCCGAACGCTCAACTTGGCCATGTTTCTTCTCCACCGGATGATCGCCCATCAGCACGACGCAACGCAACGCCGAGAATCGAAGGGTCGTTTGCACCGCGCGACACTCAGTTTCGCGCCGGTTCGTTGCCGGATGCGCGTCCGGCGCTCAGTTTAGCCGGTCGGGGCGATGATTGGCAATTGCCTTGTTACCGACGTTGGTCAGGCGACCTCGTCGAGCAATTGATTGGCGCGCCGGCGAATGTCCGGACACGGGTCGCTCCGAAGAATCCGCAGCAGTTCGCGATCGTAACACCGCCCCGACTCCAGTGTGGTCATGACCGCATCACGCACGCCCTCGGCACGATCGAGCACCAACACCAGCAAAACCGGAAGTGCCCGCGGAAAGTCGACGTATTCCGACATCACGAGTACTGCGCAGGCACGAATGCGTGGATCGGGCGACACGAGCGCCGAGTTGAGACGCGCCAGTGAAAAGCACTCCGGCCGCCGCAACTCCATGACACCGGCGAGTGTTTCGAGTTTCTGCACATCCGACTGTCCGGCGATGAAGGCCTGGCCCTCGTCGATGGTCTCGGGACACTGATCCAACAAACGTTCGGAGGCGGCTATCGACCACTCGGCCAGTTGATCCGCGAGTTCCGGCACCGGGTGGCGCAGCAGAAACCGAATCAGGCGCGCACGGACAACCCGGGAAACACGCGCAACCAGTTCACCCAGAAGCGGCATCGACCGCTGATTTTCGGGCCGCGCGGCCCAACGCAACAGGAGTC
>CAZADH010000432.1:0-2156 GCA_964483805.1 uncultured bacterium | reverse complement strand
ACGCGAAGCAGGACGGCTTTCAGTTCCCCGAGCCCGAGTTGCGTGAAGACTCCACGCGCAGCCTGCCGCACGGAACGGTCGCGATCAGCAAGCAGTGGGATGAGTCGCCAGGCCTGCCGCCGTTGTTGTCTGAGGACGCACCGACACGCATTCACCCGATTCGCGGCATCGGTGTCGCGCAGCCAACGACCAAGTCTGCGAGCCGAGACCCGCTTCGGCAGATCCGCCCGCACAGGATGTGCGTAGTGGGCGTTTGCCGCCATGGATGGCGGCCCGAAACGCAGTTTCGGGCGGTGCAAACGACCCGCCCGCACAGGATGTGCGCAGTGCCCGGGGCCACCTGCGGCCGTTGCCCCCGCCACAGCCGGCGGTTTGATGCCACCGTTGTCCCGCCGTCGAGACGCGATCGTCTTGTTTTCACACCAGACGAGCAACGGCACGGGAGATGGGCCCCGGTGCGCCATCTCGACCTCGGCACCAGAATCAACACGGGTACAACAGCCATGAACGAACCCCTGCAACAACTGGCGATCGAGGCGCTTGAGCGCACGATCGATGTGCGGCAAGGCATCGAGAACCTGCCAGTGCATCAACAGGTCAATGGCCCCACGGACGCACCGTTCATTCGGGTGATCGAGCACGTGCAAAAGTCGGGGCACATGCCGCGGGATCTCGCTGTGACCCAGGCGATCCAGCGCACCGAGCACATCCTCCGGTACCCGGGAAACGAGCGCCATAGAGAGTTTCCGCAGCGGTACCAACGTCGGCACGGCGACCGATTGCGCCTGCATGCGTTCCCACAGTCGTTCGATGAAAGATACGATGCCCATTGTCGGGTAATATCGACACGTTGCGTAGTTTTGCCGAGGTTGCGATTGGTCACCGACTCGTCCCGAGACCAACGCTCGGCTGTGCTACAATGCTCCCAGATCCCGTGTCGTGGTTTGCCCAAACCCTTTGCTGCAGAGGTGACCTCCATGTCGATCATCATCCTGTTGGTTCTCTTGACCATCATCGCCGGTGCGAGTGTTGCATCGTTGCGCACGACGAAAGACCCAACCACCGTCATGATGCGCGGTTCGGCCTACTTCTTCGCGGCACTGCTGGGCTGCGGCATGTATTTCATTCTGCCATACTGGGTAAGTATTCCGTATTTCTTGCTCGTTTCCGGCGGCATCTCGTTGTTGCGTGGCGAAGGCATCGGCAGCGTTGACTACGCACTGGCCAGCGGCGGCGGCAGCTCGCTTTTCGCCGAGGCCGGCGTCAAGCCGGGCACGATCGACGTGCCGGGGTCGCTGCAACAGGAATTCGACCAGCTCAACGACGCCATGGCCAAATTGCAGCAGACGTCGAGTTCCGGTGTGGCGGCACGAGCGTTTGCCGACACCATGGGCCGTTTGGTCACCATCAAGAAAGAGTACGCCCGCCTGATCATCAAGTCGGCGCAACTGGCGAAGATGTCACGCGAGGCCAATGTCAGCGATCTCGAGCGCCGTCACCGCGACATGAGCAACCAGATCGAAAAGACCACCGACGCCGCCACCAAGACCCAGTTGCAGGAAACGGCGCGCCTGATCGAAAAGCAGCTTGCCGACGTGCGCGACAACGACCAACTGGCCCAACGCCTCAAGGCCAAGCGCCAGGCGATTCTCGAGAACATCCGCCTCGCGGCCATCTCGCTCAACGACGTGAAACTCGTTGAGGAGAGTCGTGACGCCATCGATAACAATCTTGCCGAGGTCGCCAACGATCTGCAGGACATCGAGGCCGCCACGAACCGCGTGTTGGCCAGCGCCCCCCGCCAATCCCAGTAGGGGGTCGTTCGCGAACGCCCCCCCGTAAACGCGCACGTCGAACGCGCCGCCGGCCGCCGCCATCCCCCCGGCAAACACTCCCATGCCCGCCTGGGCAAAGTTCGCCACACAAACAAAAACCCCCGACCGCCTCACTTTGGGCGATCGGGGAGAAGTAGGTTAAATAGAGCTGAGGCACAACGTGCCTGGTTTTGAACTGTGAACTGGTATTCCCTACCGAAGACTATTCAATGCGCAGGTGGATAACTCCATTGCTGTTGCTACCCATCCCCTTAGGCCGTTACCTGCTCTCCAGAGTGTTAAACGCTCCCACAGTTACGACGCATATTCGGTTACGCCGAG
>CAZADH010000431.1:0-3766 GCA_964483805.1 uncultured bacterium | reverse complement strand
AGGTCGGGACCGGTGGTGGTCATGATGAAACGCGGATTCTCTCTGGCGATGGCGGCCAACCTGCGGGCTTGCTCCTGGATTTCGCCGGGCGATCGGCGTGGGAAGCCGACGGCGTCGGGGCCGGTCATGATCACGCGCTCGGCTCCGAGCAGGGCCCGGGCCTGCGTGGGGTCATCGTTTTCGGCAATCGCGAAGGCGACGACGTTGGCCGGCAGGTTTTTCCAGAACGGCAGCAACGGCAACATTGTGCTGCCGCCGTGGTGCATGACAAGTGCACCCTTGACCTGGCGAAATGCGTCGCTGAGGATTGGCAGACAGCGCTCGGCAACGACCTGTGGGGGGAGGATTGCCGGGCTGACGAAGGCGGCGGGCATGACAATGCAGGCCGCGCCATCGGCGAGCAGCGCGTTGGACCAGGCCACGAAAAAAGGGACGATGCGATCGAGGGTGCGACGAACGGCGTCGACGTCGAAAAGGAACGCGTCGGTCCAGGTTTCGAGGCCATAGACCATGGCCGGCAGGTCGAGTGGGGTCAGTGATGGCGCCGCAATCGGCACCTCGGGACCCAACGTGCTGCGCAAGTGACGTACCGCCTCGCGAAAGTAGATGAGATGCTGGTTGCTATCGACGTCTGGAAACTGGATGTGATCGATGTCGGCACATCTGCCAACGCCGGGCCGAAGTAGCACGGGGGCCATGTTGGCGTGGCGCTTCAGTTCACCACGGAAGGCGCCGCCGAACAGCGCGAATGCGAAAGGTGAGAACACGATGTCGGGCTGGAACGTCTCGCAGGCCGCGATCTGGCCGCGCACGTATGCCCGCGGATCGCGGTAGTATTCGTCGAGGGGAACCTCGGCCAGTTTTGCTCCATACAGGCTGAACAATGCGGTCTTCGGGGGCCGGTCGGGGACCTGGCCGGTCAGGGCGGCCATCACCCGTTCGCCAGCGTTCATGCGTGGGCCGCCTTCGACAACACGTCGATCAATTCGGGTGCGCCCAGTGCGGTTCGGGATGTTCCGTCGCCACCAACTTCAGCAACGAGTTCTGGGCGCAGGACGAAGATTGCTCCGCCGACCGCCAGTTTGATGCGATTGTGCAGGCCGCGCCGGTCGAGTTCGTCTCTGACCTTCTTGATGTTTTGAGCGGTGGTGTACATCATCGCCGAGACACCGATCACGCTGGCTGCGTGTTTCTCGGCGGCATCGACAAACTGCGCCGCCGGAATGTCGTTGCCCAGGTCGACGACCTGCCAGCCGCGGGCCCGCAAAAAGGTCGCAACGATGCGGCGTCCGAGTGCATGAAAGTCATCTTCGATGTTGCCCAGAACGACAACCCCGCGTGATAAATCCTGGGCCGGGTTTGGTGGGACGGCTTCCGCAATCAGGCCCATGATGTCTTCGGCGACCTTGGCCGCGACGTAGGCTCGGGCCAGTGGTGCATCGGATTCGCTGACCATCTGTTCGGTAAACTTGTCGAGCATCGGAATGAGTATCCTCTCGGCCACATGTTCAATGCCGTTTTCTTTGACCCAGTTGACGACCTCTGCCCGTGCCTTGTCACGGTCGGCGGCCGCGATATGGTCGATCATCTTTTGCACGACTGCACTCATGGCTGCACCTCGTAATACCCTTGGTTTGGGCTTGCACCCGGGGATACGGCACGATGCGGCTCGAGGTGTGACGGCAAAGGTCTGGCAGGAGCCCGCGTGGTCGCTGCCCGGTTGCCTTCGTTGATAAGACCCAATCAAATTTTACCGCGTCCCGACGCTGGCATCAAGCGGGTCGCTGTGAGATGGCCACACGACAGAAAAACAAACGGCCGGGGTGTTCCCGGCCGTCTGAGTGCGTTCGCCACATGCTCAAGCCGTGGCGAGGAAGGCGATCACTTTGGCGGATACTGATCGTAAAAGCGGCGGTAGGAGCCGTTTTTCCAGGCGCTCCAGGGGCGCCAGTTCGTGCAGTTGCCGCTCATCTTTAACATAACGCGGACGTTGGTCATTGGGTCGAACAGGTCGTCGTAGGATTTCAGGTTGTACTGATTCAACCGGGCGGGTCCCAAGCTGCCGATCATATTGATCTGGAACAGGCCGTAGGATTTGTCGCCCGTGTTCGCATTGCCGTTGAACGCACGCGGGTTGCCGCCGGATTCGGCCATGCCGACCGCCCATGCTGTGCGCAGGTTGTCGCCGGTGAGGCCCGCCTGCTGCAGCCAACCGAGAAGTGCCTTGCCGCCCTTCGCACCGGGGGCCGGTGCCGGGCCGGTCGGAGGTGTGGTCGTTCCGGGGTTGGTCGCCCCCGGGTTCGTGCTGCCCGGATAGTTGTCGCTGCTCGGCGGTACGTTCGCGCCCGGGATCAGCAGCTCCCAGCCGGGATAGATCAAGTCGGGGTTTTTCACGAGGCTCGGGTAGCGGTCTTTGTTGGCTTCGACGATGTCCCAGAAGCGGTTGCCGCTGCCCAGAAACTGCTTGGCAATCTTCCAGAGCGAATCGCCGCGGACCACGGTGTATCGGTTGCTGGCAGCGGTTCCCGACGGTGCCGCGGCCTGGTTCTGTTCGGTGCCGGGGTTCAGGCGTTCGATGCCCGGTGGCAGATTGTCGAGCGAAAGAGGCTTGTACGCGGCGCCTGCCGTCCCGGGGGTGATGGTCGCGTCACCTTCATAGGGGTTTTCGGCGAAGAGGGCCACGGGTCGCTGGAGTGCGACGAACAAGAAGAGAACGGCGATCAAGGGAATGGCAGCAGCACGACGAATCATGGCAAACCCTCCTCGAATGGCGGTCTGCTACAGAATACCATGGGCCGGTGCGAAAGTTTCACAAACCAATTGAAAACACCGAAGAATTAGCGTATACTAACTTTATTAGTAGAAGCTAACTTTTGGGTTATGAGTGAAATACAACGCATGGTGACGCAGAAACGGAGTCATGTCATGACCCTCGCCGATCTGCCCGTTGGGACGTGTTCCGAGATTCTCGGGCTGGACACCGCCAATCCGGCGGCTTTTCGTCTGCTCGACCTGGGCTTTGTGCCGGGAACGCCGGTGACGGTGATCCGGCGGGCTCCGATGGGTGGCCCGGCCGAAGTGATGATTCGCGGTTACCGGCTCGGGTTGCGCAGAGATGAAGCCACGCTCGTGCAGATTGTGGCCCCGCGCGAGAAGAAGTCCAGGAAGCGGCGGTGAGCTGGCGTGTCCGTGTCCTCAACGCAGGAAATCGCTGTCTATCTCATCGGGAACCCCAACAGCGGCAAGACGAGTCTGTTCAACGCCATCACAGGCGAGCAGCGACACGTGGGCAACTGGCCCGGCGTCACGGTCGCGCATTACATCGGGATTGCCAAGCATGGTGACACGGCCCTCGAGATCACCGACCTGCCGGGAACCTATTCCACGTTTCCGTTTACCCCCGAAGAAGCGGTAACGATCAACACGTTGGCGGCCGCCACGGGTGGTGTGGTCTGCAATGTTGTCGATACGACCAACCTGCAGCGGAACCTCGTGTTGACTCTGCAGTTGCTCGAAATCGGCATTCGGCCTGTGATTGCGGGCAATTTCATCGACGAGATCCGACGCACAGGTCGCAAACTCGACCTGGCAGTGTTGAGCAAGGAACTGGGTTGCCCCATCATTGCTACCGATGCGCGCAAGGGCGAAGGCAAAGAGGCTCTGCTCACGGCGTTGGTGGCGGCAGCGCACGAATCAGCGGGTGGCGTGGGGCCGCCCGCGCACGATGCGCGTAGTGGGCGTTTGCCGCCACGATGGCGGCCCGAAA
>CAZADH010000430.1:0-3813 GCA_964483805.1 uncultured bacterium | reverse complement strand
GTCCCGACCACAAATCGAAGTTGAGGATCGCCAGGCCCGTCGTCGTTCTCAAAGCAGTGTATTCCTGGCCCTTCTTCAGTTGCTCCGAAAACAAGCGCGACAGGTAGAACAACACACGCCCCGCGAAACCCTCATGCGGCGCCACCTGCGCCTCGATGAAGAACTGCCGGTCACGCCGATCGCGCACCTTCACATCGAGAACCCCGCCCGCGCACGATGCGCGTAGTGCCCCGTTGCCCCACGGATGGGGGCGCGAAACGCCAGTTTCGCGCAGCGCAACGGGGCCGCTCTTGGCCCTTCGGAACTCGGCCAACGAATACGGATTCAGGATCGTCAGGTCTTCGATAACGCTGTCCCCCTCGTATTGCATCAACGCGTTGAGCAGCGCCATGAGAATGCGCTTGTTCTGCGGTTTGCCGAAGGCGAACTTGAAAACGAAGTCAGAAAGAAACCCGTAGACCTTCTCGTGACCCACTGTGGCACTGGCTTTCATGAGACCCTCCTGGCGATGAGAGTTTGGCGCGAACCGCGCACACCTTTAACATCCCCGGCACGTCACCGCTGGGGAAAATAACTTCGATGCGCCGGTCGAATTGCCCGGCGAGTCGCCGCAAGCGATGGCGTGGCAGCCACCATCTGGTGACCGCCGCCATTTCGCGCTATTATGCCGGTCGATGCGCCACAGTCAGACCCAATGCCCGCCTCAGGGCACGCCACCAGGAGGCCCCCCATGCAGCAACCCCGACAGCAGATCCAGCTCGACCGACGGCGCCAGCGCGCGCTCGATGAGGGCTTCAAGGTCAAGAACCTCGGCGCCGAACCGGTGTTCTCAACGTTCTCGGTGCTGTCGCCCAGCGGCCGAACCTATGAGGTGACGACCCGTTCACTGAAGCGGCGCGTCAACAGTTGCACCTGCCCCGATTTTCAAACCAACCTTCTCGGCACGTGCAAGCACATCGAAGCAGTACTGGCGGTGCTCGCGAAGAAACTGCGCGGCAAACTCGATGCAGCCGAAGCGTCAGCTCCGGCCACCGGCGAGGTTTTTCTGCGCTACGGCGAGCAGGTCGAGGTCGCTTTCCATGCACCGCAACCGGTGCGCGGCGCGGCCGGAACGATCGTGCGCCGATACTTCGACGACCACGGCGCGCTCCTGGGCGAACCGGTTCGGCAGATCCCGGCGCTGCTCGATGAAGTCGCGCAATTGAAACCGGCCCAGGCCCGCATGCTTCGTATTGCTCCCGCGGTCAGGGCGCATGCCGAGCTGTTGAACGACACACGTAAATACAACGAACAACGGCAGTGGTTCCTCGACGAAGTCGCCGCCGGCCGACGCAGCCTCGACGTCGTGGGCACGCGCCTGTATCCGTATCAGATCGACGGCATGCTGCACCTGGCCTTCAGCGGCCGGGCGCTGCTGGCCGACGACATGGGATTGGGCAAGACGGTCCAGGCGATCGGCGCCGCCGTATTGCTCAAGGAACTGCGTGGCATCGCGCGCGTGCTGATCGTGACCCCGGCGTCGCTCAAACACCAGTGGTTGCGCGAGATCAAACGCTTCACATCACTCGGCGCCGAAGTCGTCGAAGGCCCATCGGGCAAACGCCGCCTGCTCTACGAGGCGCCGGCGTTCTTCACGCTCATCAATTACGAGTTGTTGCTGCGCGACCAGCAGGTGTTCGAAGCGCTCGCGCCCGATCTCGTCATTCTCGACGAGGCGCAACGGGTCAAAAACTGGCGCACCAAGACCGCCCAGGCGGTCAAGCGCCTGCGCAGCCGCTACACGTTCGTGCTCACCGGCACGCCGCTCGAGAACAACCTCGACGAGCTTTACAGCGTATTGCAGACCCTCGACCCCCGTGTGCTCGGGCCGCTCTGGCAGTTCAACGCGCGTTACTACCAACTCGAGAAACGTCCCAGCGGCAGTTTCAAGGTGCTCGGCTACAAGAACCTCGACGAACTGCGGCGCCGGATCAAGCCGCTGGTGCTGCGCCGGAACCGCGACGAGGTCCTGCACGACCTGCCGCCGCGCGTCGACAACAACTTCTTCGTGCCGATGACGCCCGCACAACTCGGGCCATATCAAGAATACCAGGCCGTCGTCGCCCGCCTCCTGAGCACGGCCCAACGCCGCGCGCTGACGCCCTCCGAATCGCGATGTCTGCTGGCATCACTTCAGAAGATGCGCATACTTTGTAATGCGCTCGAGCTGCACGACCCCCGCATCCCCGAGAAGCAGAAGAAGCAGACCGCGCCCAAGCTCGACGAACTGACCGGCATCCTGCAAGAACAGGTGATCGCCGCCGGCCGCAAGGCCATCGTGTTCTCGGCCTTCGAGGGCATGATCGATCTCGCCATCGCGCGCGTCGCCAAACCGCTCGGCATCGGCCACGTCAAACTTGCCGGATCGGTCGCCTCCGCCCGCCGCGGCCGTCTTCTCGACCAGTTCCGCGACGACGCCGACTGCCGCATCTTCTTCTCGACGGATGCCGGCGGCGTCGGGCTCAACCTGCAATCGGCCAGTCTGGTGATCAATCTCGACGTGCCCTGGAACCCCGCCGTCCTCGAGCAACGCATCGGGCGCGCCCACCGCATGGGCCAGAAAGACACGGTGCAGGTGATCAATCTCGTCGCCCAGGGCGCGCTCGAAGAACGCATGCTCGACACGCTGGCGCAGAAACGACAGATCTTCCAGGCGGTGTTCTCGGCGCTCGACGGCGAAGACTCGCTGCTGTTCGCCAAAGACCGCGGTCTGCTGGGCCGACTGCGCCAGATGCTGGCCGAGGATCAACCCGTCGCGCGGCCCCAGCTCGAAGCGAGCGCCACCGCCGCCGCGACGCCCACCGAACGCGCGGAACCGCCCGCCCCCCTGGATGCCACAGCACTGCTGCGACTCTTCGGCGAGCGGCTCGGGGCCCGTCTCGGCGGTCGTCTTTTGCTGGTGCGCGAGGTCACTGCCTCGACCCAACCCACCGCATCTGACACTGCGCGCAACCGCGTCCTGATCGTCGTCGATGACGACGTGGCCGGCCTGACCGCGCCGATCAACGAGACCGCCGCGCAGGTGCTTGGCCCGCAGCCACCGTTCGACCTGCACGTGTTCGACCGCCGCAGTTACGAGAGCCTCATCGGACTCGTCGGCGACAAACTCGGCGCGGTCGACCCCGGTCGCGAAGCCTACCGCTCGCCAGCGTTGCCGCTACCGGCCGACGCGGCTGCCGACGCGCGCGCACAGATGGCCCGCGCCGTCCGCGAGAAACTCGCGCGCACCACCGAACGGTTGCGTCTCGCCCGCCTGCTCGCCGGGGGCGGCTTTGCCGCAGAAGCCGGCGCTCCGCTCAAGCAAGCGCTCGAGACCACCGTCGACAGCCTCTACCAACTTGCCGATGCGCCCGCGTCGGCGCCCCGCGACGCGATTGTCGAGATCGAACGGCACCTGGTCAAGCCCGGCATCCTCTCGCCCGACGACTCGGCGCGCATCCCGTGGCTGCACGGTCTGCTCTCGAGCCAGGCGCAGCCTGACGCGCAGCCTCTCGAACCGGCACTCGTCGAGCGCATGGTCGCAACGGTCGAGCGTCTCGCCGAAGCAGCCAACGTTTGCCTGACCGCCCGGGCACTGTGACCGCATTACGAGGACCCGGCAAGATTCATGCGGGCGTTTCATGGCATGCAGAATCAAACCCAGACTTTGATTTTGCGAGGCATTTTCGGAGCGGAAGACATGCCAGGGCGAACAAGAACACCTTGCGGCCATCATCGCGTGTTTGAGAGTGATGCGTTTGCGTACGAGGTAGGATTCAAGCGCCCCCGTTTGCC
>CAZADH010000429.1:0-3879 GCA_964483805.1 uncultured bacterium | reverse complement strand
GTAGCAATATCTTTGTCGCCGTTTTCGTCCGCGGCGAGAGTGAAGAGCATCGACCCCCGTGGCCATTGCGCACACCCGGCGAGCATGCCGTCGACGATGCCGATGTGAGGAAGCCCCGGCCACGACATCTGTTCGATCGGCCCTTCGGGTGGAGCCGCCACCAGGAACACGCGGCCCTCGCCGGCGACGATCACGCCGCACCAGGGTCGGCTCGAGGATTTCACGCGACGACCTGCATCGACACGCCAGTGTGCGGAGTGATCACTCGCTCATCGTGTCGTTGTAGATCGACGAGCAATTGCGGCCCCGTTCTTTGCAGTGATACAGCGCCACGTCGGCTTTCTTGATCAACAGCGGTCGCGACGCGGCATGGTCGGGATAGCTGGCAATGCCGAGCGAAATCGTGACTTTGAGCGCCGAATCCTGGCCGGGGAAGTCGTGATTCTCGACATTTTTGCGCAGACGTTCGGCCACCATCTGCGCTCCGGCCGAGTCGGTCTCGGGCAGGATGACGGCAAACTCCTCGCCGCCGTAGCGCGCCGGGATGTCGATGTTGTCGCGCAGTGCATGTTTGATCAACTTCGCCACCTCGATCAGGACGATATCGCCCTGTTGGTGACCGTACGTGTCGTTGAATTTCTTGAAGTGATCGATGTCGAAGAGGATCAGCGACAACTGGGCGTGATAGCGGCGGGCGCGGTTCATTTCTTCTTCGAGACGCGCCTGGAAATAACGATGAATGTAGAGCTTGGTCAGGCCATCCGTGATCGCCAGTTCATACAGGCGGGCGTTGGCAATGGCCATCGCGGCCTGATTGGCCAGCGCCTCGAGCAGGCGTTGGTCATCTTCGTTGAAACCGTCAGGGGAGATCTTGTTGACGATGTTGAGGACTCCGGTTGCCCGTTCTTTGTTGATCAAGGGCACCGAAATCAGGCTGCGCACGGTCTTCTCGTGTTCATTCTCGTCGCCCAGACTCTTGAATCG
The DNA here is from genome assembly GCA_964483805.1 of uncultured bacterium. Lineage (GTDB taxonomy): Bacteria > Muiribacteriota > Ozemobacteria > Ozemobacterales > Ozemobacteraceae > CAZADH01. The sequence goes on along the minus strand of CAZADH010000429.1, from coordinate 2,895 downwards.
CGGATCTTGATGCCCGTCGTTGACGATGATCGCCTTCTGTTCTTTGATGACCATCCCGGCGACGCCTTCACCGACCCGCAACCGTTTGTTCTGTGCGGTCGGCGGGTTGGCGAGCGGATCGATACCGTCGATGCCGTAGACCACCTGGGTGACCAGTTCTTCGGTGTTGTCAGACAGCAGCATCATCGAGCCGTGTTCGGCCTTCAGGGCGCGCGACGCCCGCTCGAGAATGACGCGCACCAGGCGTTCGGTGTCGTTGCTGAAGTTCATCTCGCGGCTGACTTCGTAGAGGACCTCGGTTTCGTAGACCTTGCGTTCGATCTTGTTGCGCGACTGCTCGAGACGACTGACCATATCGTTGAATTGGCTGGCCAATAGGCCGATCTCGTCGTTGCTCGTGACAGCAATACGATGTGAGAGGTCGCCGGTTGCCACGATGCTGGTGCCTTTGACCAACCGTTCGAGGTTGTTGGTGATGAACCCTGAGAGCAGGATCGACAACACCATGCCGCCGAGCAGCGCGCCCATGCTGATCAACAGGAAGATCTGGCGCGACTGGCTGAGCGCTTCATGCAGGCGCTCGAGCTTGAACTTGATGACCACGGCGCCGTATTTGACGCTGGTCTGCGGCGGAATGATCGGGGCCACGTACTCGACGCACTCCTCGTTGACGGCGCAATCGAGACGGGTCGGTTCCGAGAGCCGCTCGATGTAGCGCTGCCGCCCGTTCTCATCGAGTTTGGCACCGAGTTTCGTGCGCTCGACATCCCGGGCCTTGTGGGCCACGATTTTGCCGTCGATGTCGTAGAACGTCACCTCGGTGACGTCGCTGCCCTCGAGAATCAGACGGCTCAAATAGGGGTTCAGTTCGTCATACGCAAGGTTCACGAGGGGTTGCACCGCGGCGAGCGCCAGGGTGCTGGCAAGAATGCGACCGTTCGCATCCATGCTCGCCGTCAGGTTTTCGGCCTCGCGGCACGAGCTCACCCACGCGACAACGCCGATGACGAGAGCGACCAGCAGCGTGATCGCCGTGATGAATTTGTGTTTGATCGAGGAACGGCGTGGCGTCGCGGTCGTCATCGTTTGCGCTCGTGGGCTCGTCCTGGTGCGAACTGCATATTCTGCTGGTCTTTGCGTCTGACCGTTACCTCGCGGTCTTGATTCTCAACATCTTGCGGGCCGAGTTGTAGTCGTCATCGACGGCGGGGGCAAATGACTGGACGTCGGTGCACTCCTCGAGAACCTTCTTGTAACGAGGGTCGTCGATGTTCAATTTCAGGAGTGCTTCCTTGACCTTGGTTTGCAGTTCTTCCGGGAGATTGTCGCGACAAACCAACGGTTCGTTGGCGATGTTCTCGGTTGTTGCCAGAATGGTCAGTTCGTTGATCTTCTCTTTGTCTTTGAGGGTGTTGCGCGCATCGTCGTAGCATGCCCCGGCATCGAATTTTCCCAGCAGCACATTCAGCACGACGGCGTCATGTTTGCCCAGAAAGGATGCCTCCGAGAAGTCGGTGGCCGGGTTCATGCCGGCGTCGACCAGCAAGGACTTCGGGAAGAGGTAACCCGAGGCCGATTCTTTCTCGACCCAGGCAAACCGCTTGCCCTTGAGGTCGGTCAAGCGCTTGATGCCGCTGTCTTGCCGGGTGATGATGATGCCGCGGTATGAATCGGAACCAAAACGGATCGGTTTGACCAGCGGTTTCAGGCGGTATTTGTCTTTGCCCTCGACGTAGGGGGCCGTCCCGAGCCAACCGATGTCGATCTCGCCGGCCGAGAGTTTGTCGAGAATGCCGTTGTAGTCTTTGGCCAGGATCAAGCGTGCTTCTTTGATGCCCAGTTCCGACTGGAGGTAGTTCAACAGCGCTTCATGCTTCTTGACCATCTCGGTCGAGTTCGTGAACGGAATGCGCCCGACCTTGAGGACGACGTCTTTGAAAGCCGAATTGAGATTGCCGGCAACCGGGGCCGAGCCGCTGCCCGAGCCACTTCCTGTGGCCGGTTTGCCGCCACCGCCGCAACCCCCGGCAACAATCATGATGGTGGCCAGCGCCATCGCCCCGAGGGCCAAGCACAGTCTTCGCCAGGATGCGTGCATTCTCAACCCCCTGAACCCTTGTGAGGATACAAGACATATACCATGAACGCTTTCCTGCGGGCAAAAGAAAAGCACAATAGAATCCAGTCAAATCAAGACCGATGAGTCTCGGGTTGTTTCCGGTTGCCACAGCCGGCCGCCCAATCTATAATCACTTATGATGTGTAGGTATGAAGGGCCCCCGATGGCGACGAGGACCGCCGCAACGAAACCGCAGGTTGTCGGTTCCGGGTGGCGGGTGGCGCGGCGTGGCTACATTCTTCTGATCATCATCATCCTGATGCTGGTCATCGGGATCCTGGGTTTTTCGCTCAACTTTTTCAAGCGGGGAGCCATCGAGCAGCTCAGTCGCACGGTCGATCAGAACCGCCTCATGCTGGTGGCCCAGGCGGCCGCGACCGAGGTCATTGCTCGGTACAAAACGCAGGCGAATATTGCGGGAACGCCGGCTTTCACTGAGTTTCGTGAGGTTTTCACCCGCGTGAGCAATCCCAGCTCGGTGACGCCGACGTCGCCCTGTACGATCGAGCACACTTTTGCGCTCACCGACCTGCCGGTCACCCGAAAACTCGTGTCGTTGCCGGCGATTGCGGCGTACGGCATCAACGTCACCTGTCGCGCGCGTATCGTCTCGTCGATGAAGGTCAATCGCATCGGCCTTCCCGTCTACCTGGGTTTCCTCGAGGTTCTCGCATCGGTCAAAGACCGCCAGAATATCTCTTTCGAGATCGTCGAGCGCCGCGAGATCCGACAGGCCGACATGCGCGACTTCTTCGACAAGTACGCTTTGTATCTCA
>CAZADH010000428.1:0-3886 GCA_964483805.1 uncultured bacterium | reverse complement strand
CACCCGCGCTCCGGCCAGAACGGCGATGCCATCTCCGGAAACCGCCCGCTTGCTCTTCCCCCGCGGCGGCGTCAGCGCGGCCGCCCCCTCGAGCACGCCCTGCCCGGGAAAACCGACCACCGCGCAGCGTTCGAAGCCAAGGCGCTGCATCAAGCGCCGCACCAGGGCCTGCAAGCGCTTCGGCAGATCGATGTTCTGGTGCAACATCACAGTCAATTCTTGTAAGACCGCCAACTCCTCGCGGCGTTGCCGCAAATCGACGAGCAGCCGCGTCTTGTCGATGATCGTGGCCATCTGACCCTGCACCAGCGTCAATTGCTCGAGGTCGCTCTCGGCAAATGCCGGATGGCACGGCGGGCGATTCAGGTTGAGCACGCCGATGGTTCGGTTGGCGACCCGCAATGGCACCGACAAGAACGACCCACCGGCCCCGCGCGGCAATGTCAGCCCCGCCGGCGGCTGCGCGGCATCGGGCACCAACAAGGGCGTCTGCTCGCGAAACACCGCCCCGGCCACGCCCGCGGCCGCCACCGGCACGGCCCGCGCCGCGTCGGCCGCGTGATGGTTGTGCGACAGGTGCAAGGTCAACCGGTCGGTGCGCGGGTCGTGCAACATGATCGACCCGCTGGCAGCATCGAAAAAATTGACCGTGGCTTTCAACAGCGACGGCAGCAGGGTATCGAGACGATTGCTGCTCGCGGTCCTCTCCGAAATGCGGCGCAGGAAAGCGACGAGCTGCCGATCTGTGCGCGTTCCGACCTGTGTGGCCATATCAGTGCTTCTCTCGTCCCGACTTCAAGTGCCGTGGCACCCCCATCTGTGCCAGCGGGCCGAGCCAACGAGCGGCCAACAGGGCCAGATCATCGGTAAGGCGCTGCCCCGCGCCAACCCATTCTTGCGCCTCGCGCAGCAGTGCGTCAACGATCTCGTCGGGCGAACCCTCACCCACTTCGACCAGTTTCCGCACCACCCGCGGGTGCCCGAACATCTCGCGCTCTTGATTGCGCGCTTCGAGCATGCCGTCGGTCAAGAGCAATACAAGGTCTTGCTCTCCGAGCGTGAACCCCACCTCGGGGAACCGGGCCTCGCCGCCAATTCCCAGCGGTGCCCCCCCCTCGCTCTCGATCTCTTCGGGGCGCTCGCGTTCGCGCAGAACCAGGACCCCTCCGTGGCCAGCCGAGGCCATCTTCGCAGCCCCGGTCGCCAGATCGATGGTCACCACCATCATCGTCACAAACCGGAACGGGTCCATGTCAGGCAGCAGCTTCTCGTTCACCCACGCGAGGATCGCCCCCGGTTCGGTGGCGTGGTAGATCGAGGTGCGCAACCAGATGCGCGTCACCACCATCATCAGAGCCGCAGGCATGCCCTTGCCCGACACATCGCCGATAGCCAGCAGACACCGCCCGTCGGGCAGCATGAACGCGTCGAGAAAATCGCCGCTGCACTCGCGCGCCGCCTCGTAGCGCGAAGCCACCTGCACGTTCTTGGGCAACTCGAAACTCGTGGGCACCAGCTTGCGCTGGACGCTGCGGGCGTTCTCGAACTCCAGTTCGATCCGCTCCCGGTCTTTTTCGGCGTCGCGCAAACGGTTATGCTCGATGGCCACGCCGGCCAGGCGGGCCACCGACTCGAGCAGTTGCTGCTCCTGATCGGTGAAGGTAAGTCCGTCGACCTTGTTGTTGACGTTGATGACGCCAATGACCCGCGCACCACCGTTGTCGTCAGGCACCGTCAAAGGCACCGACAACAGCGACCGGTTGAAGAACTCTTCCCGCGACCGCCGCCGGAACCGCGCATCGGCCTCGATATCGTCGACCCGCAGCGACCGCCCGCTGGCGGCAACAAAACCGGAAATCTCTTCGCCCCACGGGATGCGACAATGTGCAACCAGCCCCTCGGGCAGCCCCTCGCCACGCTCGACGCAAAGCATGTCGCCAACGCCGGGGTCCCCCTCGACTCGCATCAACAGCGAGCATCGCTTCACCCGCAGCAGTTTGATGACCAACCGGACCATCTCGTCGAGCATGCCGTCGTGATTGTCGAGCAGGCGGATCAAGCTTTCGAGACCCTGGATCACATCGACCTTCTGCTGGTACTCGAAGGTCTTGAGCAACGCCGCCGAGACATTATTGAGAAACGATGTCAACAACTCGCGCACATTGTCGGACGCCAGCAACTCGTGGTCGGGATGCGAAAAGACCACCAACCCGCCCAGCGACCGCTGCTCGCCTGCCAGGCTGAGTTGATCGAACGGCTTGGGCGACAACGAAAACGGCAGGATCATGTCGACCTTGGCCAACAGCCCCTGGCGCACCTCGCTGTGCGTGCGACTCCAGGCGGCGCCGTCCATGACATGATCGTAGATGTGCCCGCCGGGCTGCAGCGCCGGATCGTCGGCCAGACCAAGCGGAACCCCGCCGATCGAACGCTTGACCTGCAAATCGACGCGCCCCGGTTCCAACAGAAGAATCGCCGCGTTGCGGATGCCAAACAGCCCGCCAAGCCGCTCGGACAAAGTCTCGACGATCTTCTTGGGGTCGAAATACTGGGTGATGATCGTCGCCACCGAGTTGATCTGGCGCAGCAACTGGTAGTCGCGTTCGGTCTCGCGGTTGCGGACATCGAGTTCGATGTTCTTGCGCGCCAACTCGCGGTTTTTCTCGAGGAGACGCAACCGGTGATCGAGGTGGTTGCCCAACGCAGCCAGCAGCAGGTACCGCTGACGCTCGGACACCGAACCGACGCTCGCATTCAGCAGAAACAGGTGCGCGACCGGATCAGGCGCATTGCCACAACGGATCGAACTGTATGACGGCACCACCTCGGGATGCAGCGGCGCCGGCAACGCACTCGCAAAAACCCGGGTCTCTACCGCCTGGATGTCGACCCCGGCATTGTCGAGAAAGAGATCGATGTTCTGTCGATACGCGCCCGGCAACTCCGTCAGCGACGAACACCAGGCAGAAACGAACAGATGCTGCCGCGCTTTCTCGCCAACCCGGTGCAGAACACCGACCACATCGGCGCGCAACACCTGTTGCACCGCATGCAGAAACGCCCGCATGAACTCGGCATCTTCATCGAACCAACGATCAGGCCCACCCTCGGCCGACCAGCCGCCGGCGAGCGGCAGGTCGTGAATGTCGTTGAGCAGCTTCAGAACCGACGCGGCATCGAGCGCATCGCGGCGCACCCCGTCGAGACCGGCCTGCAACCGGCCCGCCAACAGACCGGCGAGAACCTCGAGAAAATGCCCCCACGCGGCGAACGCGGCTGCATCGGTGGCCTGTGTGATCACGATCACTTCGCCGAAAATCCGCCCCTGCGCGTTCATCGTCGAGAACTGCACCATGCCGCGGGTACCGTCGGGGAGAACGGTGTTGAAAAGACTCGGAGCATCGTCGGAACTGGCCGGATCGAGCAGGTCCATCAGGTTGGTGGCCAGATCGCAACACCCAAGAAAGACCTCGGGAGACAACGGGCGACACACCAGAAGGCGCGGTTCTTCCTGCGTGCCCTGGGTATACCCACGCACGGCCACCGCAAGGAACCCTGGAAGTCCCCGCAGGAACTCGAAGGTGTCCTCTCGCCACGATCCGACTTCTGGCAACGCTGCAGCCGCATTCAATGCAGTCAGAAATTCGCGACGCACCCTTGGCTCCTTCCCGTGGGGAGATGTCTCAATAGCAACGGCTCATCATTATAACCGACGCCATCCCTGACATCAAGAACGAGCCCCCGACAAAGTAACATCTCAGTGAGCGGGGGCATCGCTCCGCGCTTCGCCCCACGACTCGCCACCAGTCACTGAGATACCCGACAAACCCGTGAAAAGTCGCTTGCGTACACTCCTGAAGCGTGGTAAGATGGGTGTCTGATTTCA
>CAZADH010000427.1:0-3887 GCA_964483805.1 uncultured bacterium | reverse complement strand
AAGGGCCCACTTCGCGCATCCGTGCGCTCGGGTGAGCCGGTCGCCACGACCGACCCCCGGGTGATATTACGGTAGTATTACCAAAGGAGAAGACGATGAGTTTCGACTATACGCGGCGCACCGATTACAGTGACAAGGCCGCGATGATGAAGGCGGCGCACAAGGTTCTCGTCGAGGTTCCGTTCAAACCCAGTCTGCCCGAGAAGGGCTACAACAACCGCACCTTGCACGTCGATCTGACGACGTTGACCGTGACCGAGAAGGCCGTGACCCCCCAGATGAAAGAGATCTTCATCGGCGGGCGTGGTTTTGGGTTGTGGTATCTGTGGCAGGCGGTCAAGCCGACCACGAAGTGGAACGATCCGGAGAACGACATCATCATCAGTCCCGGCCCGCTGGGTGGCAACACCCAGTACCCGGGGTCGGGCAAATCGTTGGTGGTGACGCTGTCGCCGTTGACCGGCATTCCGATCGACAGCAACGTCGGCGGTTATTTCGGGCCGCTCATGAAGTTCTGCGGCTTCGACGCCATCGAGATCCAGGGCAAGGCCAGGTGCGATGTCATCGTGGTCATCGATGGCCAACAGGGCAAGATCATCATCGAGGAGGCGCCACTCGAGTGCCCCGATGCCCACATTGCCGCCGAAGTATTTACACACCAATACGCCAACGACGCCGACGACCGGCGCAATGTCTCGGTCGTGGCCGCCGGTCGTGGCGCCGAGCATGCGCTGATCGGCTGTCTCAACTTCAGTTGGTACGACATCCGCCGCAAGGCGACACGCCTGAAGCAGGCCGGGCGCGGCGGCATCGGTCGTGTGCTCCGCGACAAAAAGGTCAAGGCGCTCGTGGTTCATGCGCCGCCGATCAAGGGGGACATGAACCATCCGGTCGACATCGACCGCGTGGCCAAGGCTGGTCTGAAGCTGCACAAAGAGATGCACGACTTCGACGATGTGCAGTGTCACATGCGGCGTCAGGGCACGGCCCACCTGGTCGAGATCATGGACGCCTACGATCTGCTGCCGGTGCACAATTTCCAGTTCGGCAAGCATGCCGAGATCGCCAACATCGCGTCGCCGGTCTGGGACCGCCGCTTCACCCAGGGCATTCCCGATGGTTGCTGGTATGGCTGTTCGATGGCGTGTTCCAAGGGTGCCGATGGTCACGTCGTCATGACCGGCCCCTACAAAGGCCACGTCGTCACCGTCGATGGTCCTGAGTACGAAACGGCGGCCGGTTGTGCCGCCAACTGCGGCATCTTCCAGCCCGACTGGTTGCTCGAGGCCAACTTCTATTGCGATACCTACGGCATCGACACCATCAGTTTCGGCACGTCGTGCGCGTTCGTCATGGAGTGCTGGCAACGCGGCATTCTCAACGAACAACGCACCGGCGGTCTCAAACTCAGTTGGGGCAATGCCGAAGCGCAGATGGAAATGCTGCACCAGATGGCCGAGGGTAAGGGTTTCGGCGCCATCGTCGGCCTCGGCATCCATCGCATGAAGCAGCTCTTTGCCGAGTGGGGCTGGGGTCAGAAGAGCTTCCTCGACGACATCGGCATGGAGGTCAAGGGCCTCGAGTATTCACAATATATGTCAAAAGAGTCGTTGGCCCAGCAGGGTGGCTACGCGCTGACCAACAAGGGTCCGCAACACGACGAAGCCTGGCTGATCTTCATGGACATGGTCAACAACCAGATTCCGACATTCGAAGCGAAGGCCGAGGCGCTGCATTACTTCCCGCTGTTCCGCACCTGGTTCGGCTTGAACGGCCTGTGCAAGCTGCCCTGGAACGACGTCGAACCCGAAGACAACCGCAAGGTCCACGACCCCATGGAAGCGGCCAAGGTGCCCGATCACATTGCCAACTACCTCGAGGTGTTCGAGGGCATCACCGGGCGCAAGCTGACCCGCGAGACACTGATCACCATGTCCGAGAGCGTCTACAACTTCCAGCGGGTGTTCAACATCCGCATGGGCAAAGGGCTGCGCGCGTTCGACATCCCGCCGTATCGCTCGATGGGGCCGGTCACTTCCGAGGAGTATGAATCCCGCGCCGAGCGCTACGACAAGCAGCTCAAGGAGATCATCGGCGTCGATCCAGTCGGCAAGACCACAGCCGAAAAGATCGCCCTGCATCGCACCTGGCGCGAAGAGCGGTATCAGCAGCTCGTCGATGCGGTCTACAAACGCCGGGGCTGGACCAGCGAAGGCGTGCCGACCCTCGAAACCCTCAAAAAGCACAAGGTCGACTTCCCTGAGGTCGTGGCCGTGGTCAAGGAACACCTGGGCTGAGAGACGCATCGGTTGTCACATAAATACTGCGTAATGACACAATATGGCACCCCGGCCTTTGGCCGGGGTGCTGTTGTGCACTGTCCATGCTGATTCAGCTCAACGAGCAACCGTGCGAGGTCGCCGATCGCGCGACGGTGGCCGAGGTGGCGGCTCAGTTTCGCCCCGGGGCCGATGTCATGGTGGTCAATGGGTATCCGGCGCCGCCCGAGCAGCGCCTGGTGGCCGGCGACCGTCTGGTGTTGATCGTGCGGGGCACCCAGCCGCCGCTGGTCGATCTGGCCGCGCAACTGGCGGCGCGCCACACGCCGGGGGTTTATGCGCGCCTGCGCACGGCCACCGTCGGCATTGCCGGTTGCGGCGGCCTGGGGTCGAACGTGGCCCTGGCGTTGGCGCGGTCGGGGGTCGGCACGCTGGTCGTTGCCGACTTCGACGTTGTCGAGCCGAGCAACCTCAATCGGCAGGCCTATTTCGTCGACCAGATCGGCTGCCCGAAGGTCGAGGCGTTGTCGGCCAACCTGGCGCGGGCCAACCCGATGGTCCGGGTCGAAACCCACCCGTTGCGCTTGACGGCCCAGAACGTTCCCCAGGTGTTTGCGCGGGTCGATGTTCTCGTCGAGGCCCTCGATGCGGCCGAGCAGAAGGCGATGTTGCTCGACACCGCATTGCGGGTCTGGCCCCGGCGACCGTTGGTGCTCGGCCTGGGCATGGCCGGATACGGGGCGAACAGTGCCCTGCACGAGCGCCGCGCCGGTTCGCTGCGCATCTGCGGTGACGAACGGGCGGCGGCGGGTCCGGGCCTGGGTTTGATGGCGCCCCGTGTGGGCGTGGTCGCCCACCTGCAGGCCAATGCCGTGCTCGAACTGCTGCTCGGCCCCGATGGGCAATTGGCGAAGACTCTCGAGGAGAACCCACAATGATCAAGGTCAATGGCGAGTCGTTCGAGCATCGCGACGGCCTGACGATTGCCGACATTCTCAAAGCCAAGAACTACATTTTTCCGCTGATCATCGTTAAGATCGACGAGACCTACGTGCCGCGCGATGCGTTCGCCAACACCGTCGTGCCCGACGGCGCCGACGTCGCTGTCATTCACCTGATCAGCGGGGGCTGAACGAACGCCGCCCGCTTGGTGGCAGTCCCCCACGAGGACGATCGGGGCAGCGGCACCGCAAAGGTACCCCCCCCGATACGCTGTCGTGCAGGGCGACAGTCACGATACTTCCTACGGTTGCCGGGGCCGGGCATGTAGACGAAGAAGAACCGGGGGTCCAATCGGACCCCCGGTTCAACGAATCGCGAAGAAATACGTTGTATTTCTCAGTTGCCGCGCGTCTTCTTTTCTTCGAGGCCGCGGATGTCTTTTTTGTTCCAGAAGACGAAGACGTTGATCTTGACCTTGCGGGTCAGGCCGTTTTTGTCGGCGGCCGTGACCTCGACCGAACAGTCACCCGAGTTGAGTGAAGCCGGGCGGTTCGGGTCGCGGAAGATATACTCGGGCCAGGTGCTGCCTGAATGGAAGTTGCCGGGGTTGTCGTCGATCTTGAACGTGCCGAATTGCTGGGTGTGGTTCCACCAGCTCGGAATCTG
>CAZADH010000426.1:0-3926 GCA_964483805.1 uncultured bacterium | reverse complement strand
TCCAGGTGCCGCCCCGAAACGCCGCCTTCCCTGGCGGCAGTCCGTGCGCTCGGCTCCGCCCGCCCCGGACGCATGGGGTTTGTTGGCCTTCTCCGTTGCTTCTACTGTGTCACATTGTTGTTCCACGGTGTAAAAAATCGTAGCAGGCCTTGCGAGAGTGGATCGGCGAGATTGACGATTTGATGCTGGTTTCAAACTTGGCACGAGGCTTGCTAATAATGAACTCTCGGTGAGAGGTTTTCCTCCCGCTTAAGGAAAAGCCCAAACTAACCAACTTCGTTTCACCCCCAGTCCGGGGGTTTTTTTTCTGCGGGGCGCCTGGCGCCCCATTGTCTGGCTGGTGCGACCAGTTTGCCGGTAACGGGGCCGGTGTGGGGTGAGGGGGAGGCGGTGCGAGACCAGTCCGGTTTCGCACCGCCGTTTGTCTTGCGGACCACCCCGCGGTGCATGGCGCGCTGTTCCTCGCGTCTCGGGTGGAAGACGAAGATCAGGACTGCGGTCGCGCAACGGTTGTCTCGATGACCGTCGTGTAGTGGTTCATGTCGGAAAACTGTTGATACACCAGGGTGCGCAAATCGACCGTGATCGGGGGTGGCACGGCAGGCAGCGTGGCCAGCGCGGCGCGCAGTCGCGGCAGGGCATCGCGATGCATCGGCACCGGCCGTAGGTAGGCCAGGGTGACGTGAAAACGTGGCCAATAGGGCACTGCGGCCACGGCGTCAAACAATCGATAAGCGTTGAGCAGGTGCCGGTAGCTGCCCTCGTCGGCTGGGGTCAAACCCATGACCACCGAGATCCGGCAACTCATGAACACCGCCGCCGGCACCAGTGTGGCCAGTGCCGCCTCGGGGTGATTCTGTAAATATGTTGTCAATATATCGAGCCGATGCCGACAGGCGTCGGTGTTTGCGGCCAATCGCACGGCAATCTCTGCCCGATCCGACCCGGCCACCAGATCGTGCAACGTCACGTGGCAGGTCGATGGCGCGAGTGGTTCCGCAAAAAGAGGTCCCGCCGTGGCGTGCAGGGCCCGGACCATGCCGTCGATGGTGGTGGCGACGGGGGCGGAGAGCGGCAACACCACCGTGTCGCCAAAAAACGGCAGAAAACGACCCTCGGTGCCGACCTTGGCGATCAGGCCGGGGGGTGGCTCCCAGCCAGTATTTTCTTCGTGGCCGAGCCAGTCGCGGGCCGCCTCGCGTTCCGTCGTGACCGCTCTGGCATAGTCGGCGCCGCTGCGAATCGTGGGTGCCGCGGCAACGGGTGCCTGCAGGTCGAGATACCGGGCGGCTGTGGTCATGGCATGCTGCCGGCCAGGGCCCGGCATGCGTTCCGCTCAGCGATCGCGCATGCGGCCAATGCGAATGCGGAACGGGTCTTCACTGTCCCTTGCCATCGCTCGCCGCCGCGTCGGCTCCGGTGCGACCGACTCATGATCGTCGGCGTGTCGCAACACCTGTGACAGCCACGTGTGCAACCATGCGAAATCAGCGGCGAAGAAGCCGCTGTCTTCGTCCGCGGCACCGCTTCCGCCAAACACAACCTCACCACGGTGAGCTCCCGGGCGCCAATCGTCGGCGCCGTCCGCCACCGGGTTCTCGCTTCGCCTGCGTGGCGGCGAGCGCCCACTGCGTTCAGCGTCGACGGGCGACGCGCGGATCACCTGGACGTGGACCTTGGTGTCGCGGCTTCGTTCTGGCGATGGCGCCTCAGGTGCGGCCACTTCATGGTCTCGATCGGCGCAGATGGCCAAAAACGCATCGTGAACGCGCATGAACCGCTCAGGGTCGGCCCCCACGCCGCCGCTGTCGGGGTGGCAGGACTTCACGATTTCGTGATACGCGTGCTTGACCGTCGCCAGATCGGCGTCATTGGCGACACCGAGAATGGCATACGGATTGTCGGTCTTGTTGTGCGACATACTACTTCCAATATTGGATACGAACGGGCCATCTGTCAATCGCCATTGGTCCGGGATCCCATGAAGTGAGGCGGTTGTCGCGCCTCAGTTTGCTGCAGCGGGCACCGTCGGGCGAGGGCCGGCCGCTGGACTCACATCGATGAACACCAGTTGCGGACGGCACCAGAAGCGGACGCGCGGGGCATTGGCCCGCTCCAGGCCCACGCCCCGCGAGACAACGAGGGTGCGGGGTGCCCGTTCGGCCGGGCCCCCGGCAGCGCCCGCCAGCGTCGGCAGCGTGGTCACGCCGTGGCTCCAGGCCCGGGGTACGTCGGCCGGGTAGATCAACGGGCCGAACCCGGGAATCTGGATCTGTCCACCATGGGTATGCCCGGCGAGCAACAGGTCGCCATGGACCTCCCCCAGCGCAAAGTCAGGTGAGTGGCCCAGCACGATGTGGAACTTGTCGGTGGGCGGCACGCGCAATCGGGGATAGTAGCTGTCGGCCAGGCTCAAGGCGGTGACGCCGATCTCGCCCAGGTCGTAATACGTTGTATGGTCTTTTGCCAGGCGGGTCGGGGTCGACGCAAACACTTCCCCCCAGTCCGCCCGATCGATATTCCCGCGCACGGCGATCGAGCCGAGCGGGGGTTGCCAGGGCAGCCGGCTCCAAGCCTCATTGAGTGCCCGTTTCAGCCCTTCTCGCTCGGGGCCGAACGGAATCTGCAGAGTGTCGCCGGCCCACAGAATCAGGTCGGGGCGCTCGGCGGCAACCGTGTCGAGAACCCGACGTTCGTAGGGACCGAACTCGTCGGTCTGCAGATCGGCGATGAGGGCGATCCGGTATGTTCGCGTCACTTTTTGACTCGCCAGGGCGACGCGCGTGCTCTCGAGCGCGGTTGGTTCGATGAAGACCGCATCGATGGTCACGACGATGAGCAGCAGGGCTGCGGCGATGGCCCCGATCGTGCGTGGCCGCGAGTGCTGCCGCAGAATCAGGGCGCTGCCCGCCAGCACCACCGCACCATGGTACGAAATGGCATAGTGGAAAAACCGCGTGATGGCGAACAGGTCGCGGGTAATGAGCAGGGCTGCGAGCAACCCGATGCCCCACGTGCCCAGGCACGCCACCGTCACCGGCAGCACCGGCCGTCTGGCGATTCGCCACAACACAAAGAGGTCGACGCCAACCATGACCAGGTTGAAGAGAATAGTGTTGATCAGCATCGTCGCTGCGTCGTCGTTCATGTGCATCGATGGGCTCCCCGGTCATGGTCTATTGCCTGCCCCGCGGTTGCCTCCGGCTTGACCCCGAGGTCCTCACGCCCTAGAATCAACGCGGATCTGGACCTGTCTACTCTAATCCAATGCGGCTCGTTTTGAAAACCGGGACCGCGCGGGATGCCGGCGGAACCGCGCCGCGAATCCCAACTCGTTGAAAGGAAGCAACATGCAGATCGAGGCACGCTTACGTGAAATCCTTGACCTGGCGCGTCGACTCGGAGCGAGTTATGCCGATGTCCGCCACCAGAGCTACGAAGAACAGACGGTGGCCACCAAGAATGGGCGCGTTCAGGCCGTCGTGTTGGCCGACAATGTCGGCTTTGGCGTCCGCGTCATGGTCGATGGGGCCTGGGGCTTTTCCAGTGGTCCCGAGATCGACACCACGTGGGAGAAAGTGACGCGCGAGGCCGTCGCCATCGCCAAAGCCTCCGGCCGCGCCAAGCGGGACCGGCCCATCGGTTGGCCCGCGTTGCCCGCACTGACGGCGGAATACCGCACGCCGGTCAAAATCGATCCGTTTTCGATTCCGGTCGAGAAGAAGCTCGAGCTTCTGTTGAAGTGCGACCGCGCCATGCGCGATGTGCGCGGCGTGCGCATTGCCAAGGGCAGTCTCAGTTGCCAGCGGATCGTCAAACATTTCGGCAATACCGAGGGCCGTTTTCTGACGCAGCATCTTATCGAGACCGGGGGCGGCATCGAGTGCACCGCCGTCGGCAAGACCGAAATGCAGCCGCGCAGTTAT
>CAZADH010000425.1:0-3938 GCA_964483805.1 uncultured bacterium | reverse complement strand
GCAGCAGGTCCACTTCGCCATGGGCTGCGACGGCGTCAGCCATCGCGACCCCCGTCGCCACGCGGTCACCCTGCTGAACTCCGCGTTCGGCGGCGGCATGAGCAGCCGCCTGTTTCAAGAGATCCGCGAAAAACGCGGCCTCGCCTACTCGGTCTATTCGTATCACAGCGCCTTTCGCGACACCGGTCTGTTCGTCATCTATATTGGTACGTCGCGCAACAACCTCGTTGCCGTCATCGATCGGCTTGCGGTGGAGGTGGCCCGGTGCCGCAAGTCAGGCCTGACCGCAATCGAACTGCGCGAGGCCAAGGCCCAGGTGAAGGGCAACCTGCTCATCGCCCTCGAGAGCACGACGAACCGCATGAACCGGCTGGCCATGTCGTTCCTCTACGGAGTGCCGTTGCTGACCCCCGAAGAGTCGATCGCACCATTGCTGGCGGTCAGCCGTGACGAAGTCGCGGCCGTGGCCCACGATCTGCTCGACGAGTCGCAGATGGCGGTCAGCGTACTCACGCCCCCGCCGGCCATTGACGACATCCTGGCCAACAGCCCGCTGTCGCCGCGGCCCACGCTGAAACTGCACGCCTGATCGCCCCGAACTGCCGGCCTCGACGCCCGTGGCGCGCGAGAGCGGTGCAAACACCCACAGCGCACATGGTGCGCGGGTGTTGCCGGCTCGTCTTTCGCTCGTTCGATCGTTGGTACATTGTCGCATCCTGCCGATAAGCACGGTGCGAGCCTCATCCCGGTGCGTCCAAGGGGCCCGCGACGCGGAGCGCACCAGGCATGTGCGCTCCTCTCACAAGGGAGAACGCCAATGAACCGACGATTTTTCATCCCGCTGCTCGGATTGATGGGTATGGCCGGCGCGTTCGCCTACTCGGTCTCGGCCGATTCGACGGTCACCGTTCCGATGCCGCCCGGCAACGGCAAGACGCGCGGCGTCACCATGACACTGCGGATTCCGCCCAACACCGAGGCAATCACCGAAGAAAAACTCAAGCGCCCGACCTCGCGCTCGGGCCTCATCGTCTGGGACCCCGACCCGTATCCCAAGATCCCGATGCATGACGAGTACTACGAAATCGTGCACCGCTTCTCGAAGAAGGGGTGGGTGAAGGGCGCTTCAGCGCAACTGATCGCCGGCATGCGGCCGGTGAACCGCTATCAAGCGGTGCGCCTCATCGAGCACATCCTCAACAATGTTCTCGACCTCGGTCGCCAGAAAGACCTGGTCAAGGCGATGCGCATTTCGAACATCAACCCCACCGACATCGACGATCTGCGCCGCATGGTCAACAAGTTCGCCAAGGACCTTGCCTACTACGGCCGCAAGCTGAAGAAGGACGACAAGGAACTGTTGATGATCTCGGACAACATGAAAAAGAGCCGCACAGGCGTCATGCGGGTGATCAAGGTCGAAGGGCAGGGGGACGGCGGCACCGTCATCCACCTGCAGGTCGACTGAGCAAACCGACGAGAGTCGCACCCACAGCGCATTGGCGCCGGACGGTGCGGGAGGAATGAGCGGACCGCCGCTCCGTGTCGAGAACCGACAGATCACCTCACCACCGCGCTTCTCCAAAAAGGAGCGCGGTGGTTCTACGTCACGCGGTATGCTTTTTTCTGGCTCTTGTCTGCATCTACGTTGACCGGCCGCCGCGCGTGCGTTATGATAACCATGCATTTCTGCGCCTATAGCTCAGTTGGATAGAGCACAGGATTCCTAATCCTGGGGCCCCAAGTTCGAATCTTGGTAGGCGCAATCGATACCCGTTTATGTGAGACGGCTTGCAATGGGTTCCAGAACTTGGTCAGCGAATTGGTCAGTGGTTTCCGCAACCCATCTTGAACAGCCGCCGTATGCACCTCCGGCCGGGCAGAGAACCTGAACGACCCTCGCCTGAAGGCGAGTGGGTTTCCCATCCCGGCAACGGGACCCTCATTGCCCCGTCGATTTCGACGCCAGGGCGAGTCGTTTGCGGCCAGATTTTTCGCCAGATCGTCGCAAAGCCCGATGATCAGACCGAACTTTACAATTTGAACGACAGTAAAGCTGCTTGTTGTTGATGTTTTGATTATTTGTTGTATTGTTGTATCATGACGATAGAGGAAGACATGGCGGTGCGACCATGATCGGATGCCGAGGACCGAGGCCCAGTCTTGGGCCTGCGCTGGCAGTAATGACGACGGCCGAACGCCTGCGATGGATGGATCTGAATACCTGCCTCGAGCCCGAGACGGACCCGACAAGGCGCCGGGCCATCATCCGCGAGATGAACCGATTGGAGGGCAAACCCCATGACCACGAAGACTGCAAAGATACTGACCGTCCGCATCCCCAGCGAAGTCCACACTGATCTCAAGCGTCTCGCCGTCGACACCGGGAAGACGATCGGCGACTTGGTGGCCCAGGCCGTCGGGCTTCTGGTGACCAAACACCAGGCCGAGGTGCCAGTGAGGCGCTACACGAACGCCGAGATCGACGCCTTCATCTATGACGAAGAGCAGGATGCCGCCGCCAACCCTGAACTGTTGGCCTACGCAGCAAAGCAGGCCGGTAAGTGATGCGGGTCTGCCTCGACGCGTCGGTCTGGCTGTCGGCCCTGATCACCCCCCGCGGGTTCTCAGCATACATACTTGGTATGGCAGCCAACGGCAAGTTCACTCTGATCTCGTCTGACACGATCATGGCAGAGGTTCGCCGAAACGCGGTCGAGCACAAGCCACCGCTGATCGAGGCCCTTCACACTCGGTTGCGGGACATCAGGCCCGAGAAGATCATCGTCACCACCGAGGCCTGCGCACGGTTCCCAGGAGTGCCAGAGCACGACCGCCACGTCATCGCCACGGCTTTCAATGGACGGGCAGACGTTCTGGTCTCTCGAGATCGGCACCACATCCTGGAGAACCAGGACGCCCGACGCGGCGTGGCCGTCATCGTAAACCCGGTGGACTTCCTGAAGCTCTGGCGGGCCGAGGAGCAGAAGGGCAATCAAGAACCGTCTGCCCCAGGGGCGCGACCGAAGAGTTGATCGACGGACGGATCAGGGGCGGGCGAGAACACCGCGCGGTTGACCCACTTTGCCGGTTGTCTCATCGAACTCGACATCGAGACCGGCAAGGTCGATGCCGTTGCCATCGAACGTCGCCTGAGCAACACTTACTGATCAGTGCCGACATACTGCGGTAACTCCGACACGTATCCTTCCGTCGCGCCATCTACCAAGTCGAGATAACGCATCGTCGTCTGCAGGTTGGTGTGCCCAGCCATCTTCATCACAACCGCAACGGAAACTCTCTTGCTGAGCAGTTCCGTGATCCAGGTCTCTGACGGTCGAAAGAATCTTGACGATGATCACGACCGCCACGATCGTGACGATGCCGGCGAGGCGCGCGCAGAAGAGCGCGTTTGGCGTCGGCGGCGGTTTCGGTCACGGTATCCTCCCATGCTCTGCAGTTACTGCACCGGCGACATTATGTCCCGCCAACACCGGGCCCGACAACTCGCACGGCAGACGACACGAGGCGTCAATCGCCACCGGATGCGCCAATGCTCGCGGGGCCCGGACCGACCGCACCTGCGGCCGGCCCGGGCCCCGGGAGAAACCATGGCCCATCACGCCACATCGGCGCAATGAGAAATACACTGTATTACTTCTTGTCGGTCTCGTCGGTGCCGATGCGCATCCCGTAGAACGAACGGTGAACGAAGAACGCGGAGATCACGAAGAACAACAGGAACAGACCGTGGTTCAGGTCTTTGTTGCCTTGCTGGTTCGCCACGCTCACCGCCAACTCGACGGCCAGCAGGCCGAAGAGGGTGGTGAACTTGATGACCGGGTTCATGGCCACGGAGCTCGTGTCTTTGAACGGATCGCCAACGGTGTCGCCAACGACGCACGCATCGTGCAGCGGGGTGCCCTTGGCTTTCAGCT
>CAZADH010000424.1:0-3940 GCA_964483805.1 uncultured bacterium | reverse complement strand
GTTTGTTGCGCAGCACATCGACGTTCTTTTGCGTACGAACGGCGTCGACGAACCACAGGACCTGGCCGATGCGTTTCTGGTCGACCTTGAACCCGTCGAACGGATCAGACGACGGGGCAGGGCGGGTCTGGCGCGCGCGGGGCGACACCTTCGCAGGCGCGGCCGGGCGCTTCACTGCGAGAGGAGCCGCGGCACCGTCATCCTGGATCGACATCGACATCTGGATATCAGGGCGCACGCCACCGATCGAGTTCTGCGCGATCTGCATGATCTGCGTTTTGGTGTAGGAATCGGGGCTGGCTTCCATGAAGAGCCGGAAGTCTTCCATGGGCCGGCGGGGCACGCGCGCCGCAGCGAGCAGGACCTGGCTCTTGGTGTAGTTGTCGCCGACGATCTTCACCAGCGTAACTACATCGTATGCACCCATCAGGTTGAACAGTTGCGATTTCATGGCGACACCGGCGATCTGCGTCTGGGTGTAACTGTCACGGGCCGCCTGCGCCAGCATGGCGAAATCGCTGCCGTAGTGGGCCACCTGCGCACCGGCGATCAGGACCTGATTCGCCGAGTAGTTGTCGGTGACGCTCTTCGCCAGATCGACCACGTCGTTGGCCGACATCGTGCGAAAGACCTGCGACTTCATGGCCACACCGGCGATCTGCGTCTGGGTGTAACTGTCGCGGGCCGCTTTGGCCAGCAATGAGAAATCGGGACCATACCGAACGGCCTGGGCCCCAGCGATCAACACCTGGTTGGCCGAATAATTGTCGGTGACGGTTTTCGCAAAGGCCACGATCTCGTCACCGCGCAGCGTCGCGAACACCTGCGATTTCATCGCGATGCCGGCGATCTGGGTCTGGGTGTAGGCCGTGCGTGTCGCCTGGTTCAGGGCCACGAAATCGGCACCGGTGCGGGCGAGGCCGGCGGCCTTCAACAGCATCTGGTCGGCAGAATACGCGTCAGGAGCCATCTTCGCCAGATTGATCATGTCGGCGACCTGCTGTGTCACTACATTGTATGGCGGGGGCGGGGGATAACCCGGGCCGGGAGGCGGCGGATAACCGGGACCCGGAGGCGGGGGCGGCGGGTAACCCGGATTCGGATTCTGGCCGGCACCCAGCGTGGACAAACGCTCGCGGGACTTCGCCGAGAAATCGTTCTGCGGGAACCGCTGCAGACAGCGCCGATACACCGCGATCGCCTTCTGCGGCTGGCTGATGTTCTCGTAGGTGCGACCGAGCACGTAGAGCGCGTCGGGAACGAGGGTCGGATCGGACGAGTTCTCGTACCGCGACAAGAACTGCTCGAACGCCGAGGCGGCGTTCCAGGGGTCGTTCATCTTCACGTAGCAGAACCCGACGAAATAGCCTGCCTGCTGTTGCACCGGCCGCGCGGCCGCTCCCGGCGCGGTCAATGCGCGCAGCATGTCGAGCGCAGCCCGGAAATCACCGCGGTCCATGGTTGCACGCGCATTGGCCAGTTGCTGCGCGCCATCTTGCGCATAACCGACCGAAGCCACCACCAACATTAACACCAGTGCCAGGGCCAGACGACGGATCATCGTGCACCTCCCACCAAACTTGACGTCGACCGCCTCGAGGCCGAGGCGACGAATGGAGTCTACTCCCTGCCCGCACGCTGGCGCAATCCGCCCCGTCGGCCGGTAGTAACATCTCAGTGAGCGGGGGCACGCGCCCCCGCTCGGCTCGCGGCAGAGGTCCGCGAACCTCACACCCCGCGGTCGGCCGCTTTGCGGCCTCCGGATTTCGCCGGCCAACGCCACCAGTAACTGAGACGTTACCGGCCGGTACCCGGGCGCGTGCTCGCGCCTGCCGCACGTGATATCATGGCCCCACATGCACTCGAGGAGGCCATCATGCGACCGCTGCAGATCTTGCTTCTGACCTTGGCGTTTCTCACCGCTGTTCTTCCGGCTCAGGCCCTGAACGAATGGACGGTCATGCTTTATCTCGTCAGTGACGACACCGGGTCGAAGGCGATGATCGATTCGCATATCGCCATGCTCAACAAGGTCGGCCCGGCGGCCGGCAAAGCGCCGCAATACGAGGTGGTCGTGCAGATCGATGCCCCGCCCGGTTTCTCGATCTCGTCGAAGTCGACGCAGAAACCCGGCGGCGGGTTCCTGCTCGAACCCACGCAAGACGGCAAGTGGAACATCGCCAAGGAACTCGGCGAACTAAACATGGGCAATCCATACAGCTTGTGGTCGTTCATGAAGTGGACCGTCGAAAAGCACCCGGCGAAACGATACGCCCTGTTTGTTGCGGGCCACGGTTCGGGCATCTTCTCGTGGCGCGGCGATGGTAACGCGAACAGTGCGCGCCCCGGTTTCGTCGACTTTGATCCGAGCCGGTTCGTGGGCTACGACGATACCGATGACGATTGTTTGACCATCTTCGAGGTGCGTGCGGTTCTCGAAGCGTTCAAGACGCGCCTGGCCGGCGGCCGCGAACTCGACGCGCTGGTGCTCGATTCGTGCCTGCCCGGAGCGATCGAAGCGTTGTACCAGTTCCGCGATGTCCTCGAGATCATCGTGTCGAGCCCGTCGACGACGCTGATCGGCGGCATGCCGTATGCCGCGGTGGTCGCGAAACTCGCTGCCAACCCGGCAATGACCACCGAGGAGTTCGGCGGCATGGTGGCCGAAAGCTACGTAAAGAACAAGAATGGCGCCCGCGCCGAGGGCGAGGTAATGGGTGTGTACAAACCCGCCGAGACCAAATCACTGGTCGGCGCGCTCGACCAGTTGTCGATCGAGCTGCTCAACGCGAAGCAGGGTGGCATCAAGCTCTCGTTCAAGAACATGACCACCTATGGCGGCAAGAATCGCTACTGGGATCTGGGCCGGTTCCTGCGCTCGATCACCGAGGGTGGTTGCGACCTGTCGCAGGTCGCCCAGGGGGCCCGCATTCGCGCCCTGGCCGGCGAGGCCCTCGAGGCTCTGAAGGCCAGCCGCATCACCACCTGGTATTCCGGCGGCCACGCCGACCAGAAGGTGTCCGGTCTTTCGATTGCATGGCCCGACAAAGCCGAATACGGCGAGTGGCAGGCTTTCTACAAAGCCCTCGACTTCGCCAACGCCACGCACTGGGACGAATTCCTGACGGCCTGGCACCAGGCCAGGTAAGCTCGCTCCCGCACAGTTCCGGTGTTCCGGCAGGAGAAACCCATGAGCAAAGTCTACTTCCGACCCATTGACTCGTACACCAAGACGGCCGAGATCTCCCAGGCCGGGGCTGACCTGCTCGAACGCGTGATTGCCAACGAGAAGGTCGCCCTCGAACAGCGCATCCCGCTCAAGGTACATTTTGGCGAGCGCGGCAATACAACGTATATCGCGCCCACCTGTTTCGACGGCATCATCGACAGACTCGACGCGCGCAAGATCGAAAGCTGCTTCATCGAGACCAATGCCGTCTACAGCGGGTCGCGGATGAAGGCCGGCAACCACGCACAGTTGGCTCTCGATCACGGTTTCACGCGACTGCCGGCGGTTTTCGCCGACGGCGACCACGGTGAGAATTACGTCGAGGTCGAGATCAACAAGAAGCACTTTAAAACCTGCAAGATCGCCCGTGACCTCGCCGAACCGAAGCAGGTCATCGTGCTGAGCCACTTCAAGGGACACGACCTGGCCGGGTTCGGCGGTGCCCTCAAGCAGTTGGCGATGGGCTACGCCGCGCGCGGGGGCAAGCTCGCCCAGCATCTCGACGCCAAACCGTTCATCATGCCGCTCTTGTGCCGGCGCTGCCGCATCTGCGCGCATCAGTGCCCCGTCGATGCGATCACCTTTGGCTGGCTGCCCCGCATCCACCACGACAAATGCATCGGCTGCGCGGCCTGCATTGCCGTCTGCCCGCACAAGGCGGTGTGGGCCAACCCGTTCAAGATCAACCTCGCCGACACCTTCCGCGAGAAG
>CAZADH010000423.1:0-3957 GCA_964483805.1 uncultured bacterium | reverse complement strand
CTGGGCCGCACGAAGATCGATCTGATTCTGCCGTCGCTCGACACCGAACTCAACAGCTTCAACCGATTGGCCGGGCGTTTGGCCGAACGCGGCGTGCAGATGTTTCTTCCCGATGCAGCGATGCTCGACGCGTGTTCGAAAAAGTCGCTGGCTCGCATCTGCGCGCGAGCAAAGATCGGTTATCCCAAGACGATCGAGATCACCAGTTTTGACAAGTTGCGGTCCGGGGCCGAAGAGATCGGCTACCCCGTGTATGTAAAAGGTATTTTCTACGAGGCCGAACTGGCACGCAATGCCGCCGAACTCGAGAAGTCGGCCCACAGCATCTTTTCGCGTTGGGGGCTGCCGCTGCTGCTGCAGCAGCCGATCGTCGGCGATGAGTTCGATCTTTCGCTGGTTGGTGACGGCACCGGCCAGATTCTCGGCCTGACGGCGATGCGCAAAATGGCGCTGTCATCGAAGAACAAAGCGTGGGGCGGCATGACGATCGATGCCGCCGATCTGCTCGAACCGGTGCGCAAGATGATCAAAGCGCTGAAGTGGCGCGGCCCGGCGGAGTTCGAGATCATGCGCCGGCGCAGTGACGGTCGCTTCTTCATCATCGAGATCAACCCACGGTTCCCGGCCTGGATCTACTTCTCCCACGGCGCCGGCTGCAACCTGCCCATTCTGTTGCTCGACCATCTCGTGCGGGAGGCGGCACCGGCGGTGAAGGCACCCCGGATCGCGGCACCGGGGCAGATGTTCCTGCGCGTCGCCACCGATGTCATCGTCTCGCTCGACGAGTATGAAGCCCTGCTCACGCGCGGCGAATTGATCCGCCGCCCCTAACGGAGGAACCCGCATGCCACGGCCCTACACGAAACCCCGCATTTTGCCCCAGACCGAGGGGGCCATGAACAAATTCGGCTCGGTGAGCACGCGGTGCGACGAAGCCATCGAGGGCGTGAAGGTCACCGACCTGTGCAGCGACCACGGTTCGCCTCTGTTTGTGCTGTCGGAGCGCGCGATCCGCCGGCGCTACCGTGACGCGGTGCACGAGTTCTCGCTGCAGTATCCCCAGGTGCAGTTCTCGTGGTCGTACAAAACGAACTATCTCAACGCGGTTTGCGCCATATTTCATCAGGAGGGTGCGTGGGCCGAGGTGGTGTCCGAGTTCGAATACGAGAAAGCGCTGGCGTTGGGCGTGCCCGGCGACAAGATCATTTTCAACGGACCGTACAAACCGGTGGCGGCTTTGAAGGTTGCGGCCCAGAAGAGATCGAAGATCCACATCGATCACTTCGAGGAACTGGCCATGCTCGAGGGGGTGGCCGACGAATTGCAACACCCCGTCGAGGTGGCGATCCGCGTCAATCTCGACGCCGGCATCTACCCGCTGTGGACCCGTTTCGGGTTCAACCTCGAGAGCCAGGAAGCGTACACCGCGGCCGCCCGGATCTGCGCCAGCAAGCGCCTGCGCCTGCGCGGTCTGCACTGCCACATCGGCACATTCATTCTCGAGCCCGGCGCCTACGCCATCGCCGTACAGAAACTGGTGGGTCTCGCGCGCCGGCTGCACGAGGAGTTCAACGTGCAAATCGAGTATCTCGATCTCGGCGGCGGGTTTCCATCGAGAAATACATTGCATGGACAGTATCTTCCCGGGTCGCAGGTGAATCCAACGATCGGTCAGTTTGCCACCGCGATCTGCACCGAGCTGAACAAGCACCTGCACCGCTTCGAGAAGCCGCCGCTGCTCATCCTCGAGACAGGCCGCGCGATGATCGACGAAGCCGGATCACTGATCACCACCGTGGTCGCGCGCAAGCGGTTGCCCGACGGCACGGCGGCGCTGGTCCTCGATGCCGGGGTCAACACGCTGGTGACGGCGGCCTGGTATCAGCACGAGTTCGTGCCGGCGCAGCCGTATCACGACCTGCCGGAGAACACCGTGCTGTTCGGGCCGCTGTGCATGAACATCGATGTCGTGCATCCGCGGGCGTCGTTGCCGCCCCTCGTCCCTGGCGACCGGCTGGTCTGTTCGCCGGTGGGTGCATACAACGTAACACAGTGGCAGCAGTTCATCCGCTACCGGCCAGCGGTCGTCATGATCGACACCAAGGGCAAGGTTCATGTCGTGCGGCGGGCCGAGGATCTGGCGTACGTCACGGCACTCGAGCAGTTGCCGGCGCATCTGGCCGAGAAGAAGTTCAAGGGAAAACTGTAGGCCGATGGCGACCACCACCCCCACCACCGCGCAGGCCCAGAACGGCGTGTCGCCAGCGACATCCGGCCGGGATTCTCGTCTGTCATGGCTGCGGACCTGGGGTGTGCGCATCCTCGGTTGGTATGGAGCCGTCGTGTTCGCGTCCCGCCCGCTGGTCGGGTTGCTGTTGGCGCTGGCGACCCTGGGCGCACCCGATCACGGGTTGTGCGGGCTGGGTTGCGCGTTGTTCGCCTACGTCCTCGGCGCCTGGCTCGGCGTGCCCGCGAGCGAGCAGCAGACGGGCACCGCCAGCGTGAACGCGTTGCTGTTCGGCCTGCTTCTCGGGACACGGTTCGCCGGCCCGGCGCAACTGGTCGTTCTCGGGATCACGGGCACGTTCCTGATCTGCCTGCTGACCCGGGCCTACCAGAACTCGGTGGGGTATTACGGCAAGCTCCCCACCTGTTCGCTGCCCTTCGTCACGGCCACCGTATTGCTGTTGTATGTCGCTCGTGCCCAGGAACACCGCTGGGGCATCGACCTGATCAACGCGGTGCCGCACGCCAACGCATGGGTGCAGATGTTCATCTACAAGCCGGTGCACTTCGGGTTGATCGAGCAATTGACCCGCG
This sequence comes from uncultured bacterium, assembly GCA_964483805.1. GTDB lineage: Bacteria > Muiribacteriota > Ozemobacteria > Ozemobacterales > Ozemobacteraceae > CAZADH01. The sequence continues at coordinate 1,137 of CAZADH010000423.1, read as the reverse complement.
AAGTATTGCTGTTCGGCTCGTCGCTCGCCGCCGTCTTCTTTCAACACGAGGCTTGGGCCGGTGCTCTGGTCGCGGCCGCGCTGCTCATCGGTTCACGGGCCGCGTTTGCCCTGGCCGTGCTGGGGTTTGCCGCGATGCGGCTGTTCTGCTTTGCGCTGCCGCTGGCCGGCCCCGCCCCCGACCCGACCCTGGGGTTCAACGCCATTCTCATCGCCATCGCCGTCGGCGGCACGTTCTTCGTCCCGGGGCGACGTACGCTGGCGATCATGGTTCTCGGCCAGGCAGTGGCCGTCCTGCTTGGCCTGGCCTGTGCGGCGGCGGGTCGCGCCACCGGCATGGAGTTCACCGCCCTGCCCTTCAACCTCGTCGTCACCGGCACGATCCTCGCTCTGCACGGCCGCATTCCCGGCGCCTGCCCGTGTGCGCCCGCCCTGGCGTTTGCCGACCCGGAGGAAGCGTACGCCTACCACTGTCGTTACCAGGACCGCATGCAGATGGCCGCGGTTGGCCTGCCGGTGCTCGAGCGGTGGCAGATCGTGCAGGGGTTCGACGGCAACGAAACGCATCGGCAGCATTGGCGCTACGGCCTCGACCTGGCCGCGGTCAACGAGACCGGGCAGCGCATGCGGGGCCGCGGCGTCGCACTCGAGGAGCACTTCACCTGGCAGGCCGTGGTCAGAGCCCCGGTCGACGGCATCGTGGCCGAGGTGTGCGATCGGGTGCCTGACAATATTCCGGGGGAGGTCAACCTCGAGGCACCCTGGGGAAACTACGTCACCCTCTACAGCGCCGGCACGTATGTCGGTCTGTACCATCTGAAACACGGTTCGATTGCGGTCGCACCCGGGCAGTCGGTCGGCGCCGGGACACCGCTGGCGCAGGTGGGCAACTCCGGTCGCAGTGCAATACCGCATCTGCACATGCAGGTACAGGCCGTCCCCACCGGGGGTGCCGCCACCTTGCCGTTCCTGCTGACCAATGTCGTGGTCCACCGAGGCGACCACGACGAGTTCATGCCGTTCTGCCGTCCCCAGGAGGGTGCCGTCATCAGCGACATCGGCAGCAACGACGCGTTGCGACCATTCGTTCTGCCCGCCCACGGCGACGCCTGGCAACTCGAGATCAGCGAGGGCGGGC
>CAZADH010000422.1:0-4066 GCA_964483805.1 uncultured bacterium | reverse complement strand
CTGGTCGGCCTGTTGGCCTGGCGCAGCGCCGTCGCGCTCGAGTCGCTCGGCGCGCGCCAACTCACGGCGCGCGTCGGCGAGCGTGGCCTGCGCCTGGGCCAGTGCGGCGCGCAGTTGGGCAACCTGCTCGGAACGAGGCCCCTCGCGCACCAGGCTGCTGCGGGCCAAGGCTTGCTGCAAGCCTTGTTGCGCGGCGGCGAGCTGGGCCTGGGCGCGCCGGATCTCTTCGGGACGGGTGCCGTTGACCAGTTCGGCCAGGCGGGCTTCGGCGAGGCGCAAGCCGGCTTCGGCTTGATCGCATTGACCCTGGTAATCGTCGGCTTCGAGCACGGCCAGCAGTCTGCCGGCGGTCACCTGTTCGCCGACCCGCACCGACAGCGAGGCGATGCGGCCGGTTGCCTTGGTCGTCACTTCGACCTCGGTGGCCTCGACCACCCCGTTCCCGTGCAATGGAGCAGACAATGTATTGCTGCTAGCCGGCACAGTTGGCGCCGTGCCTGCAGCGGCCTGTAGTGCCACGAAGCCGCCAACGACGAGGATGGCGAGCACGCTGCCGAGGAGGGTGGGTTGCACCATCCCGGCCCTCGTTCGCGACCGCATTGCCGTGGTTGGTGCGGCTTGTGTGTGCACGCGGTTGCATCCGGCACGTAACCCGTTCATGGTTGGACCTCCTTGGCAATGGTGCCCATGGCGAGGCGCAGTTCGGCCTCGGTGATGCGCAGATCGGAAAGCGCGCGGACATGCCCCTGGCGGGCGCGGGTCACGCTGGTCTGGGCGTCGGCGACCTCGGTGACCGTCGATATTCCCGTCGCATACCGGACATGGGCGATGCGCAGCATCTCTTCGGCAAGTTGCAGGCGCTTGGCGGCCACGGCGACCTGATTGGCGGCCGATTCGGCGCGAGCGTGCGCCTGACGAACCTCGCGTTCGATCTGGTTCCGCAGGCCGGCACGGGCAGCTTCTTGTTGGGATACGCCCGCGCGCGCCGCCGCGACGGCCGCCCGGCCATGGCCCCCATCGAAGACGGGGAGGCCGGCGACGACTGCGGCCGACCACCGGTTGATCTGGGTGGTGGTCTCGGGGTCGTTGTGTTGATAATCGGCGACGAAGGCGACGGTGGGACGCCGCTCGGCGCGGGCGGCGGTGACGGCGGCAGCGGCGGCGCGAATCCCGCACTCGGCGCCGGCCAGTTCGGGGCGGTTGGCCACGGCCTCGCGCACGGCGTCTGCGAGCGGCGGCAACGTGGCACTGGCCGGCAGTCCGTCTTCGTCGGCAGTCCAGGGTTCGTTGGTGACGGCCAACGTCTGGGCCAGGGCGGCGCGTGCAGTGTCGATGAGCGCATTGGCCCGAATCAGGTCCTGGCGCGCCTCCTCGGTCTGCACTTCGGCGCGCAACACGTCGAACTCGGCGGCCGAGCGTGCTGCGTGGCGACTGCGGGCGACGCGCAGATACTCGTCGGCGGTTTCGAGTGCCTGACGCGCCACGTCGCGTTCGCGTTGAGCGAGCACGAGTTGCAGAAAGTCGCGTTCGGCGGCGAACGCCACGGTCTGGCGCACGCGGGCGGTAGCATGGGACGCGGCCTGAGCGGCGCTGCGTGTTTGCGCAATTCCTGCCTCGATTTTGTGTCCCGAGGTGATGACCTTCTGCGCGGTGAGGGCGGCAGCAGCGGCGTCCTGCTTGGCGAATTCGATCGTCGGCATGCGCAGGGCGGCCGGGAAGCCCGACAGCGCCGGCACCTCGCTCAGATGCACCTGGCGCGCTTCGAGCTTCACCTGCCAGTCGGCGCGGGCATGCGCGTCGCGGTTGACGGCGGCAGCCTGCCGCTTGCGTGCGTCAGCCTCGTCGATCTGTGGGTGATTGCTCAAAGCGGTCGCAATGGCGCGCTCGAGAGTGAGCGCTGCGGTGGCACTGGCAGGCTCGTCGGCTGCCACCGGCGACGCAACCAGCACCAGCGCGACCGCTGCCATGAGGGTCAGCAGTGCCGGCATTATGCCCGCCACGATATTCAGAGACCAAGCGTGGGTCGGTGTATTCATAACATACTCCTGATGTATTGCTGTGCCGTTGGGTCTTCGCCCGCCGGTTGCCGATGTCATAGCCCTGCCCGCGAAACCCGCGGTTTGCGCGGCGCTATCGCGCGTTTGCCCGTGGCGGCACACAAATTCGGCCCTTCGACGGGGCCCCCCGGCGACTTCGCGCTGCCCCCCTGCGCGCATCGTGCGCGGGCGGGTCGGGAAGGCAGGGGTCGATCAGCCTGAAGGCCGTGAAGCATGATCTCGGGCAGGGTGGCAATGAGCTGTTCGGGGGTGAACCGCTTCGGATAGTCGCCGGCGATGAACCCCCACATGAAGAAGGTGCCGAAGAACATGCTCATGACCAGGCGCGCGACGGCATCGGCGTCGAGTGGGCGGAACCGGCCGGCGCGGATGCGCTCTTCGACAAACGCCTTGACCCGTTGTTGGCCGAGGCGCAGTTCGTGGCTGAGTAACGCGGCCATCTTCGGATTGAACATCGCTTCGCCGAACATGATGCGCGCCACGTCTTTCACCCGTTTGAACATCGCGATGCGGTTGCGCACGAGAGTCTGCAATACGTCGTATTCATCTTGCTCGCCGGCTTCTTCGAGAATGGCAAAGACCGGCTCGAGAGCGTGGCCCTTGAAGAAGGCGAAGAGGATATCGTTCTTGCTGGGAAAATGGATATACAGCGTGCCCTCGGCGACGCCGGCCGCCTCGGCAATCTCGCGGGTGGTCGTGCGCTCGAAACCCTGGCGGGCGAACAGTTTGATCGCAGCGGTCACGATCTGGCGGCGCTTGCCGATCGGATCGCGTGTTCGTCGCCCCGGAGCGCTTCTGGTTGTCGTCGTTTTCGTCGTCATAAGTGAGTGCTCGCTCGGTAAGTAATAAATGAGTAATCACTCAATAACATCAATCGGCCGGCGGTGTCAAGGGGGCGCCCTGGTCGGGTTCGTCATCGGGATGTCGTGGGATTGCGTTGGCTCCTGGACGGGTCCGCCGGTCGACGCCATCATGGCCGAGCCAGCCAACCAGGGCACCCAGCTCGTCGCGCCGTTTCACCGCGTCGGGTTGTCGTGGTATATAGATGACGCTTGGCGCGATGTCCCTCGGGGAGGGCGGCGACGGCAGAAACTGGAGGCGTGGAGCGATGAAACGTCTGGTGGTTGGGGTGTTGGTCCTGGCGATGCCAGGACTGGTGGGTTGTTACGACTTTTCCGGCAATCTGCGGGCGCGGCGCGACATCATGGCGCGGAAGGTTCAAGACCTGAAACGTGCGGTCGCGACCAAAGCCGACAAGTTCAATCAACGTGACATGTTGCGGTCGCAACTGAACCAGCTCGAGTCCGAGATCGAGCAAATCAAAACGATGATCGCTGCCGAGAAGGGAGGCAAGCGATGAAGACGACCACCGACCTGGCAAGAATGGCGTTGCTCTTGCTGCTTGCCGCCGCCACCTTCGGCACCGTCGGTTGCGATACGACTCCGGCCAGCCAGATCGAAGAGGAGATCGCCAGGCTCGAAGCCGATGCGACCTCGCTCGAGCGAAAACTGTCCGAGATGGACCGACTCGACACCGAGATCGAACAGTTGCACAACGACATCGCCAAGCGCAGGGGCGACAAGAAGAAGCTGCTCGCTGACAACCCCGAGGTCGCCGCGAAAATTGGCCGGTAAATCCGACCCCGAGAACAAACCGGTAGTCAAGCCGGGCGCGGCGATCCGGGTGCAGGGTGCTGCCGAGCACCATCTGCGCGCCGTCGACTGCGTGATCCCCCATGACGCGCTGACCGTCGTGACCGGTGTCTCGGGTTCGGGCAAGTCATCATTGGTGTTCGATACGCTGTGCCGTGAGGGGCAGCGCCGCTTCTTGCAGACCCTGTCGCTGACGGCGCGTGGTCTGCTCGGTCGGTTGCGGCGTCCGGCGTGTCAGGCGATCGCCGGATTGCGGCCGACCCTGGCCGTCGGCCAGGGCGGCCGCCATGGCGGGGCCCGCTCGACCGTCGGCACCCTGACCGACCTCTACGATGCGCTGCGCGTGCTGTTTGCGC
>CAZADH010000421.1:0-4074 GCA_964483805.1 uncultured bacterium | reverse complement strand
GACCATACGTCGTGCAGACGAGGCCGCTGCGGCCGTGCAGGTTGCCGCGCGCACGCCGGCAACCCAGGATTCGCGCAGCGTTGAGACGTGCCCCCCCGAACCGGCGATTCCGGCCATCTTCACTTCTGAGCCTGGCACGACGTTGGTTCTGACCGGTGCGGCCGCGGCGGCGCGCGGCGCCTTCGAGGCGGGCATCGGGTTCGTCGCCACGTATCCGGGTTCGCCGATCACCGAGACCTTCGAACAACTCGCGGTGCCCGAGAACCCCGGCCAACCGCTGGCCCGCACGGTGATCAACGAGCATGTCGCCTTTCACCTGGCGCAGGGGTTTGCGCTGGGCGGCGGGCGGGCGTTGCTGACCATGAAGCATGTCGGCTTCAACGTCGCGGCCGACCCGGCCCATTACAGCGGTTATCTCGGGGTGCGTGGCGGCATGGTCATCCTCATCGGCACCGACCCCGGCGCGCTGTGCTCGACCGGCGAATACGACTGTCGGTTCTACGCCTTGCACACGCACCTGCCCTTGCTCGAACCGACTTCGGCCCAAGAGGCATGCGACCTGACCCGTGATGCCTTCGCCTGGTCGGAGGAAGACCAGTTGCCCTACGTGGTCGCGATGCCGGCCGGCGCCTGCTACGGTATCGCCGGAGTGCGCGCCGGGCCGGTGATGGCGCCCCATCGCGGCACGCGGTTCGGCAATACATCCGAGTACACCAACGTTGGCGCGCGGGCGGTGGTCAACCACGCCCGCCTGCTGGCCAAAAGCGCAGCCGTGGCCGAACGCGCCGAAGCACGCGGTCTGATCACGGTGCACAATCCGGGCAAGAAATATGTCGTATTGACGTCAGGCATGCATCTCGAGCGGGTGCGCGAAGCCCTGGCGTTGCTGAAGATGGCCGAGCGCGTTACCGTGGTCTGCCCGCGACTCACGTATCCGACGCCGTTCGCGGCTATGCGCCCACACCTGGAGCGAGCCACGCGTCTGGTGTTCGTCGAAGACCTCGGCGGCTTCCTCGAGATCTCGCTGGCCCGGCACCTGCTCACGCTCACCAACCGGCCGCGGCTCCACGGCAAAGACCTGTTCCCGCCGACCGGAGCGCTGACCTTCGCCCATGTGGTCACCGGCCTGGCCCACGCGCTCGAGCAACCGGTTCCTGCGGCCTATGCCGTGGCGGCGCCGGCAACGAAGACGGTTGCAGCGAAACGCGCGGCCGCCCCCCAGCGTGCCGCAATCGCAGTCCCCGAGCGCGAAGGCACGTTCTGTCCGGGGTGCCCGAATCGCGGCTTCTTTCACATTCTCACGGAATTTCTCGGTCCCGATGACGTGCTCGGTGGCGACATCGGCTGTTCGAGCCTGCCGCCGCACTTTTCGTCGTGGCTCACCTGCATGAACTCCGGCACTTCGATGGCCGCCGGGGTGAGCCTGGCGCTCGCCGGCCGGGCCCAGGTGGTGTCGCTGATCGGCGACTCGACGCTGTTGCACAGCGGGCTGCAGACGATCATCGAAGCGGCGACCACCGATTCCGATCAGATCTGCTTCGTCCTCGACAACCACTGGACAGCGATGACCGGGCACCAGACAAATCCGTCGACCCCGGTGACGGCCGATGGCCAGCGGCGCACGCACCTCGACATCGAGGCACTGCTGCGGGCGTGCGGGGTCACCCGGTTGCTGCGCCTCGATCCGTATCGCACCGACGGGTTCCGCGCCCTGCTCGGCAAGCTCCTGCAGGAACACGGTTTCCGCGTTGTTCTCGTCGAACGCGAGTGTCATCTGCAGACGCGGCGTCGCCCGGCCAAACCGGGTTGGGGTGCCGCGTTCCAGATCGAGCCCGAGCGCTGTCACGAGTGCGGGCGCTGTTACGAAGAGTTCTGCTGCCCGGCCATCGTCAAAGACGCCGACGGCAAGCTGACCATCGACGGCACGCTCTGTTCCGGCTGCGGCATCTGCCAGTCGATCTGCCCCAACGGCGCCATTCTCGCATTGCAGAGCCGCCCCACCGAATAACACCCCGTCCGCCGGCAATGCGCCGGCAAACCGCCCGGCGACCTCACCACGCATCGCAGCGCGGCAAGGACACCGGGACAAGCCATCGGCGCACATAGGTAACACGATGGGTAATACGGTGACATGATCCGGTTTGCGTGGGTTTCGTGGCCCCATGGCGGATTGGTCTTCCATTTGCACGGACCGATGCATCAGAGATTGGGCCCGCGGTGCGAACATCGGGCAGAGAACTGATTCACCGTGTCGCCGCCGCAGGGTTGACTTCACGGCCGCCGCGTAATATACTTACCAGTAGATAAATTTACTTGACGCTGATCAGGAGGCCACCCATGCGGGAGAAGTCCAATCGCCGGCCCGGCCGGCCGCGCACCGACGCGGCCAATCCCCTGCCCGATCGCCGCGACGCACTGCTCACGGTGGCGGAACAGTTGTTTGCCGACAAGGGGTTCGCCGCCACCAACGTCAGCGAGATCGTCGAAGGCGCAGGCGTCACCCAGCCGGTGGCGTATTACTACTTCAAGAACAAGGAGGCGATCCTGGAAGCGCTGGTCGACCGCTCGCTGGCGGCGTATCGCCAGGTGCTCGCGACGGTGACACCGGCGGCCGAAGACCCGACCCACCCGCGCACGATGCGCCCAGTGGGCGTTTGCCGCCCCGGGTTGCCCCAGGCGAGGCAAGCGACCCGCACCATCATCGACGGTTGTCTCGCCGCTTTTCACCTGTCGGGGCGCAATCCGGCGGCGCAGCGCTTGCTGTTCGCGCATTATTACGGGCCCCGCAACGAAACCGCGGTCAAGCGCTCGATCGATGCGATCCAGAGCGAGTTCGTCGGGCGGATCGGCGCTGTCGTCGCCGCCGCCGTCCGACAGGGTGTCTATCGCCGCGTCGACACGCCGGTAATTGCCGAGACGCTCTGGGCCATCCTGATCGCGGCGATGACCGACGACGCCTATCGCCGGGACTCATCGCGCGGCGCATCAGGTCTCGAGAAGAAGCTGGCGTTCGTGTTGCGGGCCTGCGAAGCGACGCCGACAACGACACGCGCTTGCGCCAAGCGGTCGTCACGGGCGCAGCGCCCCTGAGGAGCCATCATGAGCATACGTCGTCAATATAACTCCTTCATCGTCGTCCTTCTGCTCTGCGGTACCATGTCGTTGCCGGCCACCGCGGCAAGCAGCAATGCCACCGACACGGTCCTGACCCTCGATGAGGCCATGCAGTTGGCGCTGAGCGGCAACCGTACCCTGGCCAACGCCACGATCGAGATCGACAAGGCCCATGACCGGGTGCTCCAGGCGCGCAGCGAGTATCGGCCACGCGTGAACGTTTCGGTGACCAGCGCGCGACTGGTGCGGCCACTCGATCTTCATTTCGAGCGCGGCGCGTTGGGCACCTACAAAAACGTTGGGCCGATTCCGAGTGAAGACACCACCCTGCGTGAGTCGCGCACGAACGATGCGTTTGCTCTGGTCGAAGTGGCGCAGCCCTTGACGCAGCAGCGACGGATCGGCCTGCGCGTGCAGCTCCGCGAGAGCGGCGTCGCCACGAGCGCCGAACAGGCACGCGCGGCCCGCCTCGAAGTGGTGCGGGCGACGCGCCGGGTCTATTACGCACTGGCCCAGGCCGAGGCCGGTCTCACTGCCAATGCCGAGCTGGGCGCCATGCTCGCCGAGTTGCGCCGCACCGCGTCAGCGAGCGTCGATACCGGCAACGCCCAGGTGTTCGAGCTGCTCGGCGTCGAGGCGCGGTTGGCCGCCGCCGCGGCCGAACGCGAGGGTTTGCTGCAAACGCGGGCCCACCTGAGCCGCGAGCTCAACCACCTGCTGGGCCGCGACCTGGCAACGCCGGTGCAGATTGCCGCACTGCCCGCCACCATCACGACCAACGTTGCCGCAGCTTCGGGCGGTGCAAACGCCCCGACCGCCCACGATGGGCGTAGGGGGGCAGGCGCCCGAGCCCGTTTGCCGCCACGAGGGCGGCCCGAAACGTCAGTTTCGGGCGGTGCAAGCGACCCGAGCGCAGGGATGCGCGATGTGGGCCGCTGGCGCCCGGATGGCGGGCACGCG
>CAZADH010000420.1:268-4137 GCA_964483805.1 uncultured bacterium | reverse complement strand
ACTGCGCGAAACTGGCGTTTCGCGCCCCCATCCGTGGGGCAACGGGGCACTACGCACATCGTGTGCGGGCGGGACCCGAGCGGGTTGTCGGGAGCCTCCGATACAGTCTGGGTCAGGGTTGCAGCGTAATGCTCGCGTCTTTGCCCCAGGTGTTGTCGTCGTAGTGCAATACAACGTCAATCTTTTTCAATACAGGTTCGCTGGTGGCGGTTGTCCGGATCGTTGCAACGTAGGCGGCCCCCGATTTGACGAGAGGGGTCTCGACCGCCTTGCGGTCGGGCCAGATCACGGTGCCTTCGGGCCACAGTGCCGTGGGCGGTAGGGTCCAACCGTTGATGCCCCAGTGAAGTTTTGCGGGGCGGTCTGACGTGAAGGTGATCGCGTCTCCCGGTTTGGGCTGGGCTGGCGCCCAGGTCAGGTTCCCGGGGCCGCCGGTACCGGACCCGTTCCCGTTGCCGACATAAACGTGCAGCAGGGGCGAGCGGGTGACGTTGCCCGCCATGTCGGTGGCCTCGACGTAGTAGTCGACCAGCGCATCTTTGATGCCTTTGATCTCGGCGGCATACTCGGGCGCCTTGACCGTGGGTTTGGGGTTGGTCTGGGCGGCGATGGTCTTGGCCTGCATCGGCAAGGTTTGCCACTCACCCCCGGCCAAAACCTGGCAAGCCGCGTCGGCATGCTGTTGGCCCGGGTGGACCCGCATCTCGAGCACGACGGAGGCGAGACCGCTTACATCGTATGCATATGTCCAGACGGTGAAGTCGGACGGCTCGGCGGTCTGGCCCCATTCCATGCCGCCCGGGTTGTAGGGTTGGCGCTGCGGTTGGTAGAGGGCGGGCGGGGTCTTGTCGGCCGCCTTGCGATCGAGCAGCGGCAGCAAGGGGTCGACCGCGAGGTTGCAGGCGCGTGTCGGGTGCGAATCCCACATCTCGGTGCCGTCCCAGTACTCGTAGCAACTGGTCTGGGCGACCGACAACTTGCGGTCGGCAACGGCCAGCGCGCCGGCCGGAACGCCCTGGTCACGGGCGGTGGCGACGATGTTGCGTGCCGCGGTCATGACGCCCCAGGAGTTGCGGTCAGGCGAATACCCGGTGGTCGGATTGGGGTCGCCGTTCCACTTGAGGAACTCGGGGTCGCCGTTGTCAGCACCGGCCCAGGATCCGGGTTCGACGTGGATGACATCGTCGGTGGCCGGCGGGAACATGTCGAGGTAGTCCTGCACCGTCGTGCAGACGAAGCGATCGGGATTGGCCTTGACCCACTCGACGAACCGGGCGAAGTTGGCATGGTAGTAACTGTCGGTGCCGCCACCGTAGTTGTCGCCGTCGTGGTGCAGAACGAGCAATACCGGGTGTTGCGGGTCGGTGTTGTGCGGTAGCAGTTGGGCCATCACCATTTCGTAATTGAGGGCGCCGAAACCGCCGCGACCGTCTTCGTTGCCAAGATACCGCTCGGTCGGTACCGCGATCATGCGCGCCTTCTTGCCGGCCGGAGTGACCGCGGTCTTGCCGGTGGCCGGGTCGATCAGTTCGACGTAGTGCGGTTTGCAGGCCCAGGCTGATACCTTCGATGGGGCCCACAGTCCGTTGAGCTGCACCCACTCGCCGGGTTGCACATTGCGCTGGTCGGCGGGATTCGGCGGATACAGGTTCTCGCCCTTGACCCAGGGGTACCCCTTGGCGGCGCGGTTGAAATGGATGTTGTCGACCATGACCCAGTCGAGGTCTTCATCGACCAGGGCCGGGATCATCCACTCGGCGAACGCGTTCTCGGGCGGGAAAATGCCCTTCGAATAGGGAACGTCGGCGCCGAAGACGCGCTTGACGATGTCGCGGTGCATGGCGATCTGGCGGCGGATGTCTTCATAGCCGATCAACGCCATGAGCGGGTGGTGGTAACCGAACGAAACGAGGTCGAGGCGCGGGTTGCCGCGGGCGGTTTTGAGGCGGCGGCCGGCCCGGTAGCAGTCGGCCCAGTTGTTGAAGCCCATTTTGGCGGCGGCGATGCGTTCGAGGTTCTCGATGAGCGAGCCGCTGAAGCTGACCTGCGCCCCGCCGTTGGCCACGGCAGCGTCGGCCAGCATTTTGACGGCGTCGAACGGCCAACTGGTGTAGGGGCCGGTCCGGGAGAAGAAGACGTCGAGAACGCTGTAGCTGTACACATGCCGATTCTCGGTGGTGACCACGTCTTCGTCGGGCCAGTAGATCGGTTGGTGCATGTGCCAGTGGAACGCAACATAGATCGGGACTCCGGTGCCACGGCGTTTTTCGGCGGCAGCGCTGCGGTCTGGGGCGGTTGCGACGGTACCGAGGTGCCGGGCCAGAAAGGCCATGCGGCTCTCGACGGCAGCACGATTCTTGGCCAGGTCTTTGTTGCTGACCAGGCCGAAGAGCAGCTTGGAGCGCAGGGCACTCGAGAGCGGCAGCAACTGGTTGCGGGTCGGGCTGTCGCTTGGCAGGGCCTGCACGAAGGCGATGTAGGCATCGAGAGCAACGAGGTCGCCACCCTCAGTGGCTTTCTCGATCTCGTCGATGATGCGGGTCTTGAGAAAGCCGATGCGGTCGAGCGCCTGCTCGTAGTCGGCGCGGAATTTGCCGACATCGGGCGAGATCTTCGCCGTGGTCACCGACAGACTGCGTTTGAGATTATCGGCTTTGGCCAGGGTCGCCTGCAGTTCTTGCAGGTCTTCGGTGCCGGCGCTGACCGGCATGGCGGCAACTGAGCCGATGAGCAATACAATAAATGTATAACAGAACGCGCGTTTCATTCCCCCACCCTCCTGTTGCCAGCGTGTTGCGATCGAGCGCAACCGGGCGACAGAACAGTGTAGACGAACCGCCTGTGGTTAAGCAAATGGGGGGCGCGGGTTGCTGCCGGCGGGTGTGACCGGCAACCGGGTCACGTCGACTGGGCTTTGCCCGCAATGGCCGAGATTCCTCCTGAGGGCTCGGCAGCGCGGGGAACCCAGGAGAAGCGGTCCCAGTGTGCGAGCGGCTGATTGGGGTTGGCGGCGGACGCCGCCTTGCCCGCGCGGACAGTGATCGACAGCCGGCGGTGCGTCAGGTCGTGGACGAAGGTGCCGAGGGTGCGCCAGCGTCGGATGCCGCAGGCAGTGGCCAGGTGGGGCAAGGTGGGGTCGTCGGGAGCGAGCATCGGCAGTTCCCACAAACCGCGAAACAGGCCGCTGCGCTCGTTGCGGCGTGCCCACAAGCGCAAGTCGCGGGGGCCGTCAATGAGCAATACGTAATATTTCACCTCGGGCCGTTCTTTGCGTGGACGCGGACTGGGCAGTTCGTCGACCAAACCGTGTGCGCGCGCCCGACAGTCACCGGCGAGTGGGCACTGGTCGCAGTGCGGCCGCCGGGGGGTGCAGAGCGTGGCACCCAGCTCGAACAGCGCCTCGTTGAAATCGCCTGGACCGACGACCGTGCCATCGTTGGTCGGCCGGCCGATTGACCCCCGGGTGCGTCGGCCAGCGCCACCGACCTGCGTGGGTTCGCACGGCTGGTGCTGCTTCACCCATGCCTGCGCCGTCTGCTCGAGAACGCGGGAGCCGACCGGGGCCGGACACTCGCTCAGGCGGGCGGTCACGCGCAATACGTTGCCGTCAATGGCCGGCACCGCGCGGTCGAAAGCGAGCGACGCGATCGCGCCGGCCATGTAGGCGCCGACGCCAGGGATCGCGCGCAGGTCGGTCGGGTCATCAGGAAGGGTGCCGCCGTGCGTGGCCATGACGTGGCGAGCGCCGGCATGCAAGAACCGGGCACGGCGATAGTAGCCGAGACCGGACCACATGTGCAATACATCGTCAATATCTGCCGCCGCCAGGTCGGCAACCGTCGGGAACCGCCGCATGAAACGCGCGAAGT
>CAZADH010000420.1:0-258 GCA_964483805.1 uncultured bacterium | reverse complement strand
CGTGGCCACCTGGGTCTGCTGCAGCATTGCTTCCGACACCCAGACCGCGTAGGGGTCGCGGCGAAAACGGGGATCGTCGGCCGGTCGACGAAACGGCAAGGCGCGTGCATGGACGCGAAACCAGGATGCGAGCCGCTCGGCCGGCGTCGCCGGTCGGGCCGCCGTCTCTGTCAGTGCGGTGTGTTTGCGACTCATTGCCCCTGGGTAAAGAGCCGGGCCAGACCGTTCACGTCGATAACGGGAAAAAGCGCATGGGTG
>CAZADH010000419.1:0-4150 GCA_964483805.1 uncultured bacterium | reverse complement strand
TTTTTTCGACGAGATCCAGGCCTGTCCGGCGGCGATTCAATCTCTGCGCTACTTCCGCGAGGACCAACCGGAACTCCATGTGGTTGCGGCCGGGAGCCTCCTGGAGTTCGCGCTCGACAGCACCCCGTTTCCCGTTGGTCGGGTAAGTTTTGCCTGGATGTTTCCTCTCAGTTTTCGCGAGTTTCTCCGCGCCCAGGATCACGGCCGGCTCGTCGAGGTGCTCCCCGAGTTCCCGAACAACGTGGGTGGGGTTCCCGCGGCGGTGGTTGCCGAGCTGACGCGGTGCCTGCGCGAGTATTTTCTCGTGGGCGGAATGCCCGAGGCGGTCGCCGTGTTCGTGGCCTCACGGTCATTTGCGGGTGTGTCTCAGGTCCACGAAGAGCTGGCCACGAGCTATCTCGACGACATTCGCAAATTCTCTCGGGGCGATGCGCAACTCGAAAACACGCGCCACGTGCTCTCGGCGGTTTTCGGGTTTGTGGGCAAGCAGGTCAGCTACACGCTGATCGGGCATGGCGACGAGATCAAACGCACGAAAAGAAGCATCGATCTGCTGTGTCAGGCCATGCTTACGCACAGGGTTCGCCCGGTCGCGCCGCCTGCCCTGCCGCTGGGGGCCAACGCCCATGAGAGGCAGTTCAAACTCCTGTTTCTCGACATCGGGTTGGGCCAGCATCTTGCCGGAGTGAACCCCGTCGACATCGTCGAATCGCCTGATCTGAACAAGGTTTTCGACGGTCGTCTCGCCGAACAGTTCGTGGGGCAGGAGTTGCTGGCCGAGTCTCTCGTGGGGAGTGAATCAAGAAATCTCTACTACTGGTCCCGTGGCGCACGAGGGTCCACCGCCGAGGTCGACTACGTCGTTGCCCGCCAGGGCAGAGTGGTTCCAGTCGAGGTGAAGGCCGGCAAATCGGGCCGCCTACGCAGTCTGCATCAGTATCTACACGACCACGGTGGCGATGGCATCGTGCTTCAAGACATCCACGCGGTCGGTCGACAGGATTCGCTTTCGTTCTGGCCCCTGTACACAAGAATCTTAGTTTCGGGTTTCGGGGACGTACGACTTAACTCTCCGAGTTAAGTCGTACGTCCCCGAAACTCCTCAGTCCTCGAGCGTGAACCGTTCTTTGAACACGACGACCCGGCGCAGTTCTTCGTCGGTGTAGCGAAACTGGGCGAGGAACTCGAGATAGGGTTCGAGTCGGCGCGGTCCGGGCACGGTGTTCTCGCGCTCGGTCTCGGCGGCCGCGGCGGCGGCGTGATCCCAGTGAAAAACCAGGTCGGTCATGGGTTGATCCCCCCACCCTGTCACTTCATTGTAAATACACGCATCAACTCGGCATGGATGGCTGCCGGCACCAGGTCGCTGAAGTCGCCGCCGAGGCGGCCGACCTCCTTGACGATGCTCGAGCTCAGGAACGAGTGGTTGGTCGCGGTCATCATGAAGATGGTCTCGATGTTGGGCGCGAGCTTCTTGTTGAAGTGGGCGAGCTGCAGTTCGTACTCGTAGTCGGAGACGGCGCGCAGGCCGCGGACGACGGCGCATGCATTGACCTTGCGGCAGAACTCGACGAGCAGGCCTTCGAACGCGACGACCTCGATGACGTTGCCGGTGCCGTGCCGGTTGCCGGCGACGACCTTCTTGATCATGTCGACGCGCTGCTCGGCCGTGAACAGACAATTCTTGCGTGAGTTCACGAGCACGCCGACGATGACGCGGTCGAACAGTCGGCAGCCGCGCTCGAGAATGTCGAGGTGGCCGTTGGTGAACGGGTCGAAACTGCCTGGATAGACGGCGATGCGGGTCATTTCTTCTTGCTCCGATCGATGTAGCTCATCAGTGACGATTTCAGCGTGCCCAGCAGCTTGTCGAGGGCGACGATGGGCAGGCCGACGACGTTGTAGTAACAGCCCTCGATCTTTTCGATGAACAGGCCCGCGTGGCCCTGGATCGCATACGCGCCGGCCTTGTCGTACGGTTCGTCCATGGCGAGGTAGCGATCGATGTCGGCAGGCGACAGTCCGCGAAAGAAGACCTTGGTGATCTCGGCGTGGCTGACCGTCTGCAGCGCCTCGGTATCGACAATGGCGACACCGGTGATGACCTTGTGCGGCTTGCCCGACAGGTCTGACAGCATCGCCCGCGCGTCGTCTTTGTCGCGCGGCTTGCCCATGATGCGGTTGCCCAGCACCACGATCGTGTCGGCGCCGATGACGAAGCCGTCGTGCAGGTTCTGCGCGGCGAAGAACGCCTTCAGCGCCGCCAGTTTCGCCGCCTGCTCGGCGGGCGGCAGGTCTGACAGGTCGTCTTGCCCCTCGTTGTAGGGCGAGTCGACGACCTTGAAGCGCACGCCGAGTTCATCGAGAATCTCGCGGCGGCGCGGCGACTTCGAGGCCAGAAACAGTTCGGGGCAGCGGGGTTCACGGGTGGTGGGCATGGTTTTCTCCGTTATTCACGACTCGACACCTGGTTTCGACGACCGGTCAGAGATGCTCGAGATCATCGAGATCTTTGTGACGACCGCTGGCTTTCTTGTTCTTCTTCAGGTCGTTGTGAGATCTCGCTTCTCGTGATCACTTCCAGGACCCGGGTCATTTTGGGGGGTCGGGCGCCATAGCCCAAATTCATCCTTCGCAGTTGCTCCATCGCGATCAATCGACGGCGTGGCGACTGCTTGAGCCAATAGGCCCGGTCAGAGCAGTCCTCGTGCAGCGCGACAACTTCGATGACCCTTGCGATTCGTCCCGTCATAGCCACCTCAGACCTGAGTTAGTCGTCGTAGGTTTGGGCGTTTTGCGCACCTTCGGTCTTGCTTCTGCTGTTGCTTTCGTTGACCTGATCTCGCCGATCAGCATTCCTGCCGGAATGCCAGCACGGGTCAGATTTCGGATCATCGCGATCGTAAGCGGGCGCTTCCGGTTCAGGATCTCGGCAACGCGACCGCGATGCCCGATGTAGGGTTCGAGGTCTTTTCTCGATAGTTCGTTCTGCTCCATCCAAAACTCAATGACATCGATGGGATCGTACTTCGCATCGATCTCGAAGTGCTTCTTCTCGTAGTTCTCGACGAGCAGGCACAGAATTTCGCACTGCTCGCCCTCTGGCGTGCCGGGTGCGTAATCCCAGAGTGCCTCGATCTGCTTCAATACCGCCTCATATTGCTTCGGCGTGTGAATAGGTCGGAAGGGCATGTTGATGGTCGTCTTCATAACGTGGACCCCTTGTGTCGTGACCGGCGATGACCTCGGAACCTTGCACATTGCTCACACAGTCTCTGGGTCGATCTTGTCATACTCGGCATGGGTACCGACAAATCTGACAAACATTCGTTTTGCCAAGAATCCCATCAGGCAAACGATTCGGAACTTGTTGCCACCGACATTGAAGATCATCCTCCCGTTGGCGATCACATCGGCACTTTTGTCGTCCGCTTTTACGTCGTTGGGGCACGACCACTGGGCGTTCGCGGCCCAGTCGATCCAGATCTTGAAGGCCTTCTTCGCGCTTGGGTGACGGTCTGCAAAGTCTTTGAGCCTCTTTTTCGAGATGATGTGCATGGCGAAATCCTGTGGTGAGAACTTGACGGTCCCATGCGTCAATTATGGTCCCATATTGGGATCATGTCAAGTGGCGATGTCGCTCAGTCGTTCGCGAACGCCGCAGCATGGCCGGGGCCGATCCTTCACCGGTCGTTGTCAGCAGACACGAATGCCTTGCCGCGCGGGCTGACCCACACGTCACCCGTGGACCGGACCACGACCGCGGCGAGTTCTTTCTCGGTGACGGTGCGCACAGCCAGGTCTTCGGGCATGGCCATCAGTGCGACCGCCCAGGGTCCCGCATCGATCGGGGATGACGCAATCACAGTCACCGACAGTGCGCGCGTGGCCGTGGCCGCGCCGGGTCCCCGTGGCGCGAAGATGTGGCCGATCCGCTCGGATCCGCTGGCGATGTAATTCTCGTAGTTTCCGGAGGTCGAGACGGCGATCGGCCCCTGCCCCTCGACGATCGCCACCGGACGCGCGTGTGCCGCGCCGCGCGGGTCGCGGACCGCAAATCGCCACGGCTTGCTGTCGGCGCGGCGGCCGTCGGCGCGGCAGCCCTCGGCGACGAAATCGCCGCCGTAATCGATCATGAATGTGTGGCACC
>CAZADH010000418.1:0-4158 GCA_964483805.1 uncultured bacterium | reverse complement strand
GCCGACGGCGTGTCGTCGACGGCGATTCGTGCCGCATTGGCCCGGCGTCGGTTTGGCGGGTTGCCGGTGCCCGGTGGGGCGCTGGGCGAGATCGTGGCGGGTTCGTATTACAATTGTATTGACGAGACCACGGCGCGGTGCGCGGCGGTCATGCGCCGACGCGCGGCGAAACTGGACGAAGGCCTGCGCCGGCACATCGAAGGGGTGGCGCGCCTGGCCGCCCGCTTCGTCTGGGAGATGGGCGGCGATCCGCGTCACGGCTTGCTGGCCGGTTTGGCCCACGATCTGTTTCGGGCAACGGGGCCGGCGGGCCTGCGGCGTCGATTGGCGGCGGGCGGTGAGCGACTCACGGCGGGCGAGCGTGACCTGCCGGTGCTGTGGCACGGTCCGGCGGCTGCCGCCTGGTTGGCGACCCAGTGCCGCGACGTTCCCGCAGCGGTGCGGCGGGCGGTGCGTTGGCACTCCACCGTGCGCGCGCGCAACGATCGTGTGGCGCGGGCACTGATTATGGCCGATACGCTCGAGTTCAGTCGCGACAAGCGTGAACTGGGACCCTGGCGGCACGACGGTGTCGACAACAGCAGGCGGTGGCAGGCGGTCCTGCAATTGCGCTTGGCCAAACTGGTGCGCCGGGAGCGGCCGGTACCGGTATCGCTGGTGCAGGCCTGGAACAACAGCCTGGCCGCAATCCGGGCAGAAGCGAAGCGGAGGCAGCACGAATGAGGCGGCAGCGACGGGGTGGCGGCATGGTGGCGTGGCTCTTTGAAACCCTCGTGTTCATGCTGACCCTGATCTTCTTCGGCGGCATGGCCAACAAATGGGTGCATCTGGCGCCGCCGCCGATGCTGCCTTCCGGGGGCGACGCCACGACGGCCGAGAAGCCGATCGATGCCCGCATGACCCGCATCCTCGTGTTGGGCATGGACTCGGTCGACGGCACCCACCGGACCGAC
The DNA here is from genome assembly GCA_964483805.1 of uncultured bacterium. GTDB lineage: Bacteria > Muiribacteriota > Ozemobacteria > Ozemobacterales > Ozemobacteraceae > CAZADH01. The sequence goes on along the minus strand of CAZADH010000418.1, from coordinate 3,205 downwards.
ACCATGATGCTGATTTGCGTCGATCCGGTTAAGGGCAAGGTGACGGCAATGTCGATCCCTCGCGACACGCGCGTGGTGATTGGTGGCGACGGGCACAAGATCAACGAAATCAAGGCCAGCTTTGGCATTCAGTTTCTGCGTTCGTGGCTCGAGGAGCTGTTCGAAGTGCCGATCGATCGCTACGCCGTCGTTGACTATCAGGCGTTCGTCCGCATCGTCGATCTGTTGGGTGGTGTCGACGTCAACGTCGAGAAGACGATGGTGTATGACGACAACTACGCCAACCTGCACATTCGCTTCTCACCTGGCCCGCAGCACCTGACCGGCAAGAAGGCCCTCGAATACGTGCGTTTTCGCCACGATGCCCAGGCCGACTTGGGCCGGATTCAGCGACAGCAGGCGTTCCTGGGGCAGTTGATGAAGCAGGCGTACCGGCCCGAAGTGGTCATGCGGCTGCCTGAGATTCTCGGGGTGGTGTTCAAGCACATCGAAACCGATGCCTCGGTGGTCGAGGTTCTCGAACTCGCGATGGCCCTGCGTGGACGCAAGGTTGGTTTCCACGGGGTCTCGATGCCGGGTGTCGCGGAGTATGTATTCGAAACGAAATACAAAAAGAAGATTTCGTATTACCTGGCGTCGAAGACGGCCTGCATCACGCTGGCCAACGAACACTTCGTCGATGTCGCCGCCCTGAGCCTGGATTCGCGGTGGCCGCATGGTGCCGGCAGTGGCACGGCGACCCTGTCGTCCCCGTTGCCGGTCGCGGCCGTCGGAGTGGCGGGGGGAGTGGCGAGTGCGGCGTCGCTGGCGGTCATCGTGGCGTCTGAGCCGGTACCGGCAACGGCAACCGTTTCGGGACTGGTGGCGACCGGATCGGCGGTGGCGAGTGCGGCGGCCAGCGCGGTGGCGAGTGCAACGGCCAGTCCGGCGGCCAGTGCAACAGCAAGTGCCACAGCCGATGTGGACCGGCGGTTGCCGGGGGCGATGGCAGTCATCGAACGTCCGGTTCCGGTCGCGGCAACCGAGCCGTCGCCGTTGTCGGGGACCCTTGCCTCAGCGGCCACAGGTGCGGCCTCGGTGCGTTAGTCGCCGCGCGGCCAACCGTTGCACGGGTATCAACAACCATGGACACTTCCTTGTTCGATTACGAGCTGCCACCGGAGCTGATCGCGCAGGTTCCGTTGGCGGATCGGCCCACGTCACGGCTATTGGTCTACGATCGGGCCACAGGAACGCGAGCCCATCGGCAGTTTCGCGACATCGCCGGGTTGATTGCGCCCGGTGATCTATTGGTGACGAACCGGTCGCGGGTCATTCCGGCGCGACTGTACACGCTGCCCGAGTCGGGCGGGAATGCGTGCGAGATTCTCTACGTGCGGACGGCGGCCGAGCGTGGTTTTCACGCCATGGTCCGGCCCGGGCGTCGTTTTCGGCCGGGCCGGGTGCATCGGTTGCCCGGAGGGCACCGGGTCGAGGTACTGGGTATCGGTGACGATGGGCTGCGGCATCTGGACCTCGGCGACGGGGTCGACGTGCTGGATGTATTTACAAAATATGGCGAAATGCCGCTGCCGCCCTACATCACTTCGCGCGCGTCGGCACCCGCTCAATATCAAACGGTGTTTGCCGCGGAAGCCGGTTCGATCGCAGCGCCCACGGCCGGATTGCATTTCGATGCCGCGTTGTTGGCTGCGCTCAGCGCACGGGGGGTGCGCTGGGCGAGCACGGTGCTGCACGTGGGCCTGGGCACCTTCAAGCCGATCGAGACCGAGACGATCGAGGAGCACGTCATGCATGCGGAGGAGTACGTGATCGATGCCGAATTGGCCGCGGCGTATGCGGCGACCCGGGCCGCGGGTGGCAAGGTGTGGGCGTGCGGGACGACGGCGGTGCGGTCGCTCGAGTCGGCCATCGGTGATGATGGGCGGTTGCGGGTCGGGCCGGCGACGACGCGGTGTTATCTGAAGCCGGGCGCGGTGTTTCGGGCCGTCGATCGCCTGATCACCAATTTTCATCTGCCGCGCTCGACGTTGCTCGTTCTGGTGGCGGCTTTTGCGGGTCGGGAAGCGATTCTCGATCTCTATCGTGAGGCCGTGGCACAGCGATACCGGTTCTTCAGCTTTGGCGATGCCATGGTTATTCTCTAGCGAACGGAGACACAGCATGTTTTCTTTCCGGGTAGACCGGCGGTGTGGCCAGACCCTGGCGCGGTTGGGCGAGATCCAGACGGCGCACGGGGCGATTCCGACGCCGATTTTCATGCCCGTCGGCACGCAGGCCACGGTCAAAACCCTGACGCCGCTCGATCTGCGCGAGATCGACGCGCGGATCATCCTGGCCAACACATATCATTTGTATTTACGTCCCGGCACCGAGGTTCTCGACGCGTTGGGCGGGGTGCACCGGTTCATGGCCTGGGACCGCCCGATGTTGACCGACTCCGGTGGGTTCCAGATCTTCAGCCTGCAGACGCTGAACAAGATCTCGGATGAAGGGGTTCGTTTTGCCTCACATCTCGACGGGTCGCGCCATCTGTTCACTCCCGAGTTGTCGATGCAGGTGCAGCAGTCGATCGGCGCCGACATCATGATGGTGCTCGATGAGTGTTGCCCGTATCCGGCCGACGAAGCGACGGTGCGGCGGGCGGTGTTGCGTTCGGCGGCGTGGGCCGAGCGGTGTCGGCGCGTGCACCCGCGGGGGCATCGCGACCAGGCGTTGTTTGGCATCGTGCAGGGCGGGATGTTCCCAGCCCTGCGGCGCGAATCACTGGAGCGCACGGCTGCCCTCGACTTTGAGGGGCTGGCGGTGGGCGGGCTGAGTGTCGGTGAACCCAAAGAGTTGATGCTGGCCACGCTCGATGCCTTGATGCCCCACATGCCGTCGGAGCGGCCGCGCTACCTGATGGGCGTCGGGATTCCGGAGGACCTGCTCGATGGGGTCGAGCGGGGGGTCGACATGTTCGACTGCGTGATGCCGACGAGGATCGCGCGGCACGGCTCTGTATTTACACGAGATGGCAGGCTCCAGTTGGGCAACGCGAAACACCGGCTCGACGAACGACCGATCGACGATACCTGCACCTGCTACGCCTGCCGCCACTTCTCACGTGCCTATTTGCGCCATTTAATGAAGGCCGGTGAGATCCTGGGCAAGAAGCTGGCGAGTCTGCACAACCTGGCGTTTCTCGTGGGCTTGATGACCGAGG
>CAZADH010000417.1:634-4186 GCA_964483805.1 uncultured bacterium | reverse complement strand
CCGATGGTAGTGGCCAAGGGGGCTGGCCTGATCGCCCGGCGCATCAAAGAGATCGCCGCCGAGCACCAGGTGCCGGTGATGGAGAACAAACCACTGGCCCGTGCCCTGTTCGACAGCGTCGAGATCGGCGAAGAGATCCCACCCGATCTGTTCAACGCCGTGGCCGAAGTGCTGGCCGCCATCTACAAAGCCAAGGGACAGACCGCCTGAACAAAAGAGGGCACGTGTAAGGGCACCGCATTTTCAGAAAATTCCGTGCACCCGCTTTACCCTGGGGCACCGACTGTGTTATAACTTCGTCCATCCACCAAAGACCACGCTGACGGCAGGCGAGATGGGCGCACCAACAGACGTGTTGCACCGCCAACAACGAGGGCACCCGGTCCATTGCGCGACGAAACTGCTTCGCCGCGGCTTTTGCCTCTCTTTCGAACGAGCCCCGGCGATGAACGCCCAGGTGCACCATGGCTGAAGCGACCGCACCGGCGACCGGCGCCCCTGGCGGCGGTTCACCGCTCGTTCCGTTTGCCGACATCCTCAAGAACAAAGACATCCTGCTGACGTTCGGCATCGTTGCGATCGTCATCATGATGGTCGTGCCGCTTCCTCCCGTCGTCCTCGACATCTTCCTGACGCTGAACATCTGTCTGGCGTTGGTGGTTCTGCTGGTGTCGATCTACACCAAAGAAACCCTGCAGTTCTCGGTGTTTCCCAGTTTGTTGCTGATCGCCACCCTATTCCGACTCGCGCTCAACGTCAGTTCGACGCGCGTCATTCTTTTGGGCTACGGCAACCAGATCAGCATCATCAAAGCGTTTGGCAATTTCGTGGTCTCGGGCAACTACGTGGTCGGAATCGTCGTCTTCACGATTCTCGTGGTGATTCAGTTCATCGTCATCACCAAGGGCGCCGAGCGCGTCGCCGAAGTCGCCGCCCGCTTCACCCTCGATGCGATGCCCGGCAAGCAGATGAGCATCGACGCCGACCTCAACGCCGGACTGATCACCGACGCCGAGGCCAAAGAACGCCGGCGCAACGTGCAACGTGAAGCCGATTTCTTCGGGGCCATGGACGGTGCCAGTAAATTCGTCAAGGGTGACGCCATCGCCGGCATCATCGTGACCATCGTCAATATCCTGGGTGGCTTGGTGATCGGGGTGTTCCAGCGAGGCGAAGCGGTCATCGATGCTGCTCGTCTCTACACCCTGTTCACGGTCGGTGACGGTCTGGTCACCCAGATTCCGGCGCTGCTGATCGCGACCGCCACCGGTATCGTCGTCACCCGCGCCGGGTCCGACACCAACATGGGCGAGGCGATCTCGAGCCAACTGTTCTCGCGTCCGAAGATCCTCGGCATCGCCTCAGCGATGATCGGCTTCCTCGGCTTGATCCCCGGGTTGCCCAAGATCAGTTTCTTTCTGTTGTCGGCGCTGTTCGGTGTGGTGGCCTACATTACCCACACCCAGGAAGAAACCCTGGTCGCCGAAACGACCCGCGCCGAAAAAGAGAAAGAAACCAAGGCACCGCCGCAGCCCGAAGATGTGTCGACCCTGCTGACCGTTGATCAGCTCGAGATCGAGATCGGCTACAACCTGATTCCGCTCGTCGACACCAACCAGGGCGGCAGTCTGCTCAACCGCATCACCATGATTCGCCGGCAGATGGCACTCGACCTGGGTCTGATCGTGCCGCCGATCCGCATCCGCGACAATATCCAGTTGCCACCTTCGGTTTACGTCGTCAAGATCAAGGGTGCCGAGATGGCCCGTTACGAGGTCATTCCCGACCAGTTCCTCGCCATGAACCCGGGCACGGCCACCGAGAACCTCAACGGCATTCAGGTCACCGAACCGGCCTTCGGGTTGCCGGCCCAATGGATCGTCGACAGTCTGCGCGAGCGCGCCGAGATGGCGGGTTACACGGTCGTCGACCCCGCAACGGTGATCGCCACGCATCTGACCGAGGTGCTCAAGGCCAACGCCCACGAGATCCTGGGTCGCCAAGAGCTGCAACAGATGCTGGATTCCGTGAAGAAGAGCTACCCGCTCATCGTCGACGAGGTCGTGCCCAACGTCGTGACACACAGTGTATTGCTGCGCCTGCTGCAGCAACTCCTGCGCGAGCAGGTGTCGATCCGCAATCTCGTCAGCATTCTCGAGGCGCTGGCCGACGCGAAGGGGGTCAGCGATCCCGACGCCCTGCTCGAGATGGCCCGCCAGGCTCTTTGCCGGCAGATTGTCAAACCGTATATCAACGACCGCGGGGTGCTGGGCGTGATCTCTCTCGATCCGCGCATCGAGCAGGTGCTCAACAGTTCGTTGCAGCGCAGCGAGGGGCACACGTCGATGGCCCTCGACCCCAAGTATGCGGCCGAGTTCTTCGCCAAGGTCAAAGAACGCATCGAAGAGGTGACGGGTGCCGGCCTGACCCCGATCCTGTTGTGCGCCGGCAATCTGCGCCTCAGTCTCAAGCGGTATACCGAGCGCATCTCGCCCCGTCTCGTCGTCATCGCCTACAACGAGATTCCCAGCGACGTGCCCCTCGAGTCGGTCGGGGTGGTGTCGATCTGATATGACCAACGGCCACTCGTCGCTTCGGGTCGTCACCGCTGATCGGAGGGCCGCATGACCGATCAGGCCGCCTCTCTGCGCAAACTCAAACAGAAGTTCGACAGCGAGACCGAGGTCCTCAGCACACCACAAGATTTGTTGAAGTCCTTGCCGCGGCCCTGCCCGTTCCCCAGCGTTGCCCTCGTCATCGTGCCCTCGCCCGACGGGGCCCTGCCCAACCTGCTCGACTGGTTGCCGGTGCCGTTGCCCCACTCGAGCAAGGCCGGCCTGTGGGACCTGGCGCGGGTGCTGCCCATCGGCCTGCTGGCGCCGCGACACCTGCAGGAACTGGACGCGTCGTTGATCCACATCGAGGTGTTGCGCGGCGGTTTGTGGTTGCTGCCTCAGCATTACCACGTCGAGAGTCTCGATCGGCAGAGCCTCGCCGTCCGCCTGCGCGAACTGCGCCATCTCGTGCCCCAGTTGCACGGGCTGACCGAGCTGTGGATGACCTTCTCGGTCGAGATGGTCCGGCGTCAGTTCTCGCTTCTGGCCAGCGCTGATGCGGCCTGTCACCTCGTGCCCGATCATCCGGACGCGATTCTGCAGGGGTATGAGGCCGTCAAGGCCATCAACCTGTCGGGATTCTTTGGCCCGCAGATCGTGGTCGTCATCGAACGTGAGCCGATCGGCCAGGGCTACGCCGCCTTCCAACGGCTGCACGACGTCAGTAAGAAATTCTTGGGTCTTGACCTGATTTTCGGCGGGGTGATATGCTCCTCCGCATCCACTTCTTCGTCGTTGTCCGGAAACGGGGCACCGTGCCCCAGCCCGGAAGTATTGCTGCCCGACCTGATCCAACAGATCCGCCCCACCAGCCGCGACTTTCTCTACAGTTTTTGTGAAAGTCTGTTGTTCCCGCCCTCCCTGGACCCAATCCGCCCCTATGTCTGACGAAACCACCCGCATCATCGAAGCGAGTCGCGACGAGATCGCCCCGTTC
>CAZADH010000417.1:0-607 GCA_964483805.1 uncultured bacterium | reverse complement strand
ACCCCGCAAAGCGGGGAGCAAGATCGCGCGCACGATCGCTTTCACCTCGGGCAAGGGCGGCGTCGGCAAGACCAACCTGGTGGCCAACGTCGCCATCTGCATGGCGCAGGCCGGCAAGCGGGTCATCATTCTCGACGGCGATCTGGGGCTCGCCAACATCGACGTGGTGTTCGGCATCCGACCCAAACACTGTATTGTCGATGTATTGTCGGGCAAGAAGACCATCGACGAGATTCTCATCCCCGGGCCCAAGGGCGTGAGCATCATTCCCGGCGGGTCCGGCATCAAAGAACTGGCGGCGCTGACGGCCAAAGAGAGCCAACGTTTTCTCAGTGAAATGCAGTTCCTCGAAGACCGCGCCGATTACGTGCTCATCGATACCGGCGCCGGCATCTCTCCCGGCGTCATCGATTTCTGCCTCGCCGCCGACGAGGTGGCCGTCGTCACCAATCCCGAACCGACGGCCATGGCCGACGCGTACGGCATCATCAAGGTGATTGGCCTGGCCCGTCCCGAGGCCCGCGTCGGCGTGCTGGTCAACCGGGCCGAGAACGCGGCCGAGGGGCTCGACTTTTTCTGCCGCATCCATCGGGTTGCCCGAGATTTG
>CAZADH010000416.1:0-4225 GCA_964483805.1 uncultured bacterium | reverse complement strand
GATGGCCGCACGCAGGCGGCCACGGTCGACAAGATTCGACTTGAGCAGAGCGATGAACGTCAGCACCTCGAGTTGAAAACCGCGCCGGTCGATGACGCCACCAAACACCGGAAACGAGGCCGGATCGAGCGAGGCAATCGCCAGTTCGAACAACACGGTTTCCTTGAACCCGGTCAACAGCTTGAAATCGTGGCGGACACCGACCTCGTGAAACCGCTCACGCAGCATGCGCGCGCAGAATGAGTGAAAAGTCGAGATCCAGCACTCGTCGTAATCGGCACGCGAATAGGACAGCACGCGTTCGCGCAACTCGGTGGCGGCCTTCGCCGAGAAGGTGAGGGCAAGAATCTCCTTCATCCGCACCGGCGTCCCACCGCGCGCGCCCCCATCGGCGAGCAGTGACCCAAGCAACACGGCCATCGTGCGGGTTTTGCCGGTTCCCGGGCCGGCCACCACGAGGGCCGGCCCCTTGAAGCTGCGCACGAACCGCTTCTGGTCGTCGTTGAGACGCGCCAGATCGGTATTCAGCCGATCAGACCGCGGGCCACTGGCCATACGCGCAGCAAGCTCCTCTCAGCCATGGTGCGCGCGCCGAAAGCGCCGCGCCCGACATCACCAGGGATTGCGCCGCCGGATGGGCCAGACGTAGTGATTGATGGTCTCGAAACCCAACTTGTCCTCGGCGAGGTACGCGCCATGCGCCATGTTGATGACATAGACTTTGTCGGGCGAACTGACCCCGGGGCCAACCGGCATCGGGGTCGACGTCCAGTAATAGGCATTGTAATTCGTGTTGTCGAAGAGCTGTGCCCCCGCCGAACCGATCGCCTCGGGAGGCTCGAAGAGCGACATCATCTCTCTGAGCGTCGGCATGCCCCAGTCGCCGGGTTTTGAATCGTCATCCAACCCCGAGACCGTGGCCGGGCTCATCGAATAGAGATACCGCATGCAATCGAGCTGGGGCCCTTGCGTCGCGATGAACGGGCGGGTGGTGGGGACAGGGTTCGAAAGCCAGACCAGACCAGTCTTGCAATCGACGACCGTTCCGTCATTGGGCTTGTACCATCGGCGGCCGGAGGAAAAGGAGCCGCCACTCAGACTCACCCCGCCCGCGCGCATGCCGGTGACCTGCGCGCCGTTGGTATAGGCCTTGCGGTCGAGAAGAATCTCGCCGGCGGTGGCGTTGGCCGGCGACGTGTCGACAACCGTACCGCTGCCGGTGACTCCGAAGATGGTCGTGCCGGCCTTGATGTTGGCCGTGACCAGGTTGGCATCGCCGGTCACGGAGGCCAGGCCGTTGTACCAACCGGTCGGAATGGTCTTGGTGGTCGACCCGGGGGCAACGTCGGTGGTGACGGCCGGCATGGCACCGGTGATTTCGGCGCCGCCAACCCACGCTTTGCGGCCCGGCAGAATCTCGCCGGCGGTGGCATTGCCAGACGATGTATTTACAACGTTGTTGTCACCGGCGACCCCAAAGATGGTCGCGCCGGCTTTGATGTTGGCGCCGACGAGACTGGCGTCACCGCCCACCTGCCCCGACCCGTTGTGATAGCCGGCGGGGATCGCCTGGGCCGCGGCCCCCGGGGTAACCGTGACCGCACCGCGATTCGGCATCGTACCGACGCGCGGACCCCACAACCCGGATTGCAGGCCCCAGAACGTCTTGCCGCTCAGCACATCGCCCGCCCCCGCGCCATTGGTGTTATCGGCCGCAGGTGCCTTGCCCATGATCTCGTCGAGCGTCGGCATCGTGCCGCCGACCGGCGCCGCGCCCGGCTCGGCGAAACCGCCGGACCGCTTCGCGCCCGCCGTACCCGAGGCCAGGCGGTTATACAAATCGGCGATGGTGAACATGGCGCTGCCGGGCGCCGTCGGCGCCGCCGGTGCATCGAGGCCACCGGCCTGCACCGCGGGCGAGAGCAAGAAGGCGCCTGCAACCAGCAGACTGATGACGTATCGCGCTCGGTTCATGGAAACACTCCTGTCTGGCGGTCATGACCTTCGTGTTGACGCCGCCAGGATACCACATTTCGAGACGCTCGGGTCTTGGTGGCGCATGCCCCAATGCCGCGCACCAACAAACACCGTGGGCGGACGAGTCGCCACATTGTCCGACCTTTGGTATCATGAAACGGGTTCCCGGTGGGGAAATCCGACAACAATGCGTGGGCGAGGTGGCGACCATGGACAGTTTCTCGATCGAGATCCATGACGAAGGCGGCGTTGCGGTGATCGTTCCGCGCGGGTACTGCAACGCGGAGGCGGGCGAAGAGATGCACCGTATGGTCGACGACCGTTATGCGCGTGACCAGCAGACTCGGTTCGTTGTCGATTTCGGTTCCTGCAACCTGATCAACAGCCCGGGAATCGTCGCGATGACCGACCTGGCGATGAAAATCACCGAAGACCTCATGGGACGGGTCGTATTCTGCGGTCTCGACGACCTCAAGAGCACGGTGTTCAAAATGGCCGGCACCACGAGTTATGCAGAAACCGCCGGCGATCGGAGCACCGCCATCACCGCAGCATTGAGACGCAAGGACGATTGACGTAACATGAATCTCGGCTCCGGCGTATTCTAGATGCACAAAGTGAAGACCCCGAGCGAACCCGCTTCGCCGTGCGGCGTCTTCAATTCAAAGCAGGAGGAACCCCATGTTCATTCGTTTTCTCCGGTCTTCCCGCATCGCTCTCTTCGTTGCTCTCATGATGGTCATGTCGATTTCATTGACCGGATGCAACGCGGCCGAGATCCTCAAGATCATCGGCAAAGTGGCCACCAGTCTCGGCGAAGCGCTGGGTAAAGGTGACGGCAGCGGCAGTGGCAGCGCCTCCGGCAGCGACGACGATGATGACGATGATGAAGACGGCAGCGGCTCCGGCAGCGGCAGTGCCAGCTCCACGGTGAACAAGAAGAGTTGACACCGGTCGTTTCGAACCGGCCTGTCGACCATCCCCCGGTGCCCCAGCAGTGGTGGCGCCGGGGGATGATGTTGTTTCACCTCGTCGTCGTTCTGGTCATCGTTCTCACCATTCTGGTCATGGCTTTTCACGGTACCGCACGACACCAGCAGTCGGCGACCTTCTCGGCCGAACAAGCAGAACTGGTGCGCCAGGTCGTCGAATCCGCGGCCGACGAAGCCTGGACCACCCTTCATCATGCGACACGCGACGCCACAGGCCCGCTGGCCACCGCCTTCTTCGGCGGCCCCTCGACCGTGTTCACGCCCATCGACGTCCCCGTCACCCGCCGCTCGCTGGCCGGACTCTGGCAAGGGCGGGCCGCACCCATGATCAATGCCGGGTTTCGGGTGGTCCGCACCCGCACCGGAGACACGCGCGGACGGTCGTTCTACGGGCGCGAAAGTATCGGCACCATCGAGCTTCAGGTCTATCTCGAGTTGCAGTCCGGCACTGCAGCAATGCAGCGCGCCGGTCGCCTGGTCCGCCATCACGACTTCAAGGTCGCCTGCATTGTCTCGACGTCACCGACTGCCGGCCGAACCGGTTATGCTCCCAATGCGGTTTTGGACTATGCGTTGTTCGTCCGCAAAGGCCTCGACGAATTTACGCAGAACAAGGGGCGATGCCTCAATCGTCGCCCGCCCCGCATCGTCGTTGACCAGCGATCGATTACCGATCCCGAAAAACGCGGCAAGGTTTTCTACGGCGGCACCGGGCGAGACGGCACCCAGTTTGTGTTTGCCAACGTCGAGCGACAACACGCCGGTATCCTGCCCAAGCTCCCGAGTTCTCCGCATGTATTGCTGAGTGTCAACCGCGATGAGTGCCTCCGGTTGGTGCCCGAGTTGCGGCGCAGCATCGCCAAGACCGCCGCCGACGAGGCCTCTCGCCAGACGGAATACACCAAGGATCAGATCGAGGCGAAGATCATCGACGGGTTGGCCAATCTCAAGGGCGTGTTCGCAGCGCGCGTTGATCCCGCCGTCGACGACGGCAACTCCTCGTCCGCTACAGCCGGAGACCTCATGGGCACCGGACTCTGCCTGGAGCGCGTGCGCCAGGCGCTGGAGCGCATCAAGCGCCGCGAGAACTACTATTTCGCCCTGGTCTTCATCGACCTCGACCGCTTCAAGGAGATCAACGACAGCTTCGGCCACAGCTTCGGCGACAAGCTGCTGATCGAGGTCGGCGAGCGGCTCGTGCGCTGCGTGCGCGGCATCGACACCGTCTCGCGCTTCGGCGGCGACGAGTTCGTCAT
>CAZADH010000415.1:0-4232 GCA_964483805.1 uncultured bacterium | reverse complement strand
GAGGAATCAGGTGATACGGCACCAGGTCTTCGGCCACGACTCCGGTATTGCTCAAGTATTCACAAGCGGAACGGAAATCCCAGCCCCGGGTCAGGTGGCCAAGGTTGCCGGTCCCACGATTGAACAGGAACCACTCCGAGAGATCGAGACCGTCGAGATTCGCCTGGATCTTGGCCATCGCCTCGAGAGCGGAGCAGCAGGAAAACGCGACGCAGGTGCTGTACGGATACTGGTTGCGCACGCCCGGGAGCCAGTTCGCCCCGTCTTTGTTGCGCCAATCCAGAGTTCGGGACAGCACTGCCGCCCGACGCGTGGAGGGTGCGACACTGCCCGCCACGCTGAAGTCGCCGGCGTTCTGCCATCCGCAAATCCCCAACGCCTCGCTCTGACCGACGGTCTCGGTCACGTAATTGTCGCCTGCCGTCCAGACGGCATCGGAGTTGCTCGCCGGGACCACGCCAAGAATCTGGATCTGCGCCGAGCGGATCGCTTCGGGGGTCAGCGTCCAGTTCGGCGGGTTGAGGGTGCGGGCAAACGCCTTGATCGCGTCTTGTTGAAGTGACGGTGAGGTGCGGTTGAGACTGTCGGCCAGAGAAAGGGCCGTCGCGGCCGCGGTCGGGGTTAGCCTCGCAAACAACGTCGGTGTGATGACCGCATTTTCCAGCATGTGGGCCGCCAGATCGTTCCGCATGCCCGAGCCGGTCGGGTTGACGGTGACCACGTTGACTCCAGGCACCAGATCCTTGGCGCCGTGAAAGCTGGCGAATCCGTCGATCGTCGCGTTGAACGCCTCGACCTGCACGATGGTCGGGGCCACCGGAACGCCGGAGAAGCTGGCAATCGCTCTGCCAGTGGGAGAAACCGGGACCGCCTTCTCGGTGACGGAGGTCGGATTGGCGTTCGCGCCGAGGTTGATCGTCAGAAGTCGGAACACGACCACGGGGGCGGTCGCTGTGCCGGCCTTCGGCAGGCCGGCCCTCGCCGGATTGAGGCTCGCCGTCGCCACGGCCTCGACGTTCGGGGTCGGCGTGGCCGTCCCGGTGACCTGGAACGAGAAGGCGATATCCGCCGTGGCCGGCCGGTCGTCCAGTGTGGGCGTCGGTGCCGGTCCAGTGCCGCTATCGCCGACGCCGCGCAACGAACAACCCCAGACGCACAGGGCCACACAACCCACGAGTGCAATGACGAGCCAAGCCGAATCCCCACGTTTCGCGACCATCCACCGCTCTCCTGAAAATCAAGATACCGCGTCGATACGGGTTTTGATCGTCCACCGTCGTCATGATAACAAGACCATCCGGCACACGTCGAGTCGGTTGTGACCGAAGACGCGGCCGTCCTTTTCCGTCCAGCGTGTCGTCGGCAAAGGTGCCGGCCATTTCGAGGGTCTTGCGGTGGCATTTCTGCGTCCAGCAATACAATGTCTTGTCGCCATGCTGCTCGGTCTTGTGCTCGGGATACCGCTCGCGGAAGAAGGCGAGCATCCTGCCCTGGTCGATTTTCTTCATGCGCACCACGACCACGCCGCCGTTGACGCCATGCTGCGTCGCATAAACGGTCAGCGACTGCGGGTCGTGCAGCGGGTCGATGCCGAGCGCGCTCATCACCTGGTCGAAACTGGCGCAGCGTTTGCCGTCGTGCTTCCTGGCGCATTCGTGCACCACCGGGCGGGCTGGGCGCCACCAATCCGTGGCTGGTCGCGGCCCTCGCCTGCCTTCGCGAGCATTGGTGCCGGGGCCACGTTGTGCCGGTTGATGAGGTATCATTCTGACCCGTGCCGGGTCACCCAGGATCGGGTCGCCTGGCGTTGGACCCAAGTGCACTGTTGAAACCAAGATGGAGGAAGAACGAACATGTCTGTTTCGATCGATATCGTTTATGAAGGCGACCTGCATTGCCAGGCCACCCACGTTCCGTCGGGACGAACCCTGCAGACCGATGCCCCGGTCGATAACGGCGGCAAGGGGGCGACGTTCTCGCCGACCGATCTGGTGGCCACCGCTTTGGGGTCGTGCCTGTTGACGGTCATGGACCTCGTCGCAAAGAGGAACAACCTCGACCTGCGCGGCACCCGGTTGCGGGTGGTAAAAGAAATGACCACCGAACCGCCCCGTCGGATCTCAGCGCTCACCGTGCGCGTCGAGCTTCCGGCGGGCACGGTGGTCTCCGAGGTCGATCGGGTCAAGCTCGAAAAAGCCGCGGGATACTGCCCCGTGAAACTCAGTCTGCACCCCGACATCAAGGTTACTCTCGAGTTCGTCTACGCTTGAATGGCCCGTGTGCCAGCGTCGCCCATACTGCGTTTGTCTTCGCAGAAGAGTGCGTCGACGAGCGGGCGCACAACGACTGGGTCTTGACCGAATTCATTGCGTCCCGACTGCGTTCCCCGGTAGAATTCAGCGCGGGTCGGCACTGAATAACTTCATTCTGGTGCGAAAGCAGATTACGCAATAATGGCGACGATACAAAGTTCGCAGGCGGTGGCCCCCGCGCTGCAGGCTGAACCGGGCGGTTGGGGCGTCGAAGACGTCATCGATCTGGAGTATTTCGTCCAGGCCGACAAGCAACGGCCGCGCGACGAACTGAGCGCGCGTGACGCGCAGATCTACGCCGAGCACCTCGCGAGTCGCGGCGATGTCGCACGTTTGCAACCCCGCGCGTTGATCCGCCTGTGGCTGGATCAGCGCCGGCGCAGCGAGGAGGCCGGGCCACGGGTGGTCACCCCGGGCGGGCACTACCGCAAATTGTACACCGTGTTCCTGACCCTGATGGCGATCGCGGGCGGGATCGTGGGGTCGTCGCTCGCCGCCTCGCACCTGACTTTCAGCGGAGGCCGCCCGATCAACGTGCTGGTCTTCTTTTCGGTGACGGTTCTGGCCCAGTTGTTGCTGTTTGTATTGCTCAGCCTGGGCTGGGCGTTTCGCGCCTCGCTGGGTGTCGTCGACTCGCTCATGTTCATGCAGCGGCTGCTGAAATGGGTGTTCGTGCGCTGCCTCGGCCACGACGGTCGGCGCGCCGTCGACGACGTGCTGGCCATCATCGAGGGGCAACGGGGTGTCTACGGGCATCTGGTCATCTGGCCGTTTCTCGTGCTGACGCAGGTGTTTGCGATCGCGTTCAACCTTGGCGTGCTCGCGACGGTCGGCTGGATGGTGACCTTCACGAACCAGTTGTTCGGGTGGGAGTCGACCCTTGCTTTTGCCCCCGAATCGCTGCACCGGGTGGCTGCGTGGATCGCGCTACCGTGGTCGTGGTGTGCGCCCGCGGGTCTGCCCGGTCTCGAACAGGTGGCGCAGAGCAAGATACTGGTGGGCGCGTCTGGGATACCGGCGAATCCGACACCCGAGACGCTCAGGGCGTTTGCCTCGTGGTGGCCGTTTCTGTGCCTGTCGGTGCTGTGTTACGGGCTGATTCCGCGCGCCCTCATGCTCCTCTTGGTCGTGTGGCGGCGCGATCAAGCGCTCGCAACGCTTCGGTTCGATCACGAGGAGTGCCGGGCACTCGTCGAGCGGCTGATGCCGCGCGCGCCCGCGGTTTCCCACGTTGCAGCGGAGGCGACCGAGGTTGGCCGAACGGTCGAGGCTCCGACCCGCGGTCCCGCTGCCGGCTGTCTGGTGCTGCTCTCGACCGACCTGGAACTCTCTGCCGAGAAGATTACGAAACTGCTAGCCATACACGATATGCACGCAATACGGACAGTGTCTGCCGATGTCGACGCCGGCCTTGACGACCAGGGTCCGGGGACCGGCCTGGCAGGCCTCGATCTGCTGGGCGTCGTGCCGCACCTGGCGATCATCGCCCCCGCGTGGATCGACTGCGTCGAGGGTCACAAGGCGTTTCTGCGCAGCGTGCGCGCACGGATCGGCCCCGATCGCCCGGTCCTGGTGCTGCTGGTCATGAAAGAGAACATCAAGCAGGATCGCTGCCGCTCTTGGGCCCGAGAGTGCGACCGCGACCGGTTCCTGCGCGTGGTCTGTGAGGTCTGTGATGCCTGAGGTGAAAACGCCGACCTTCGTGTTCGTCGGTCACGTGAATCCCGGCAAGTCGTCGGTCATCGCCACGTTGCTCGAAGACGACTCGATCGAGATCGACGCCATGGCCGGCTCGACGCGCGTTTGTCAGTTTTTCGACATGCCCCGCAGCGACATCAGAATCTGCGATACGCCGGGGTTTCAGAACGCGAAGGGGGCGTTGAAGCGTCTCGAAGAGTTGCGGGCCCGCGGTGCGCCCAG
>CAZADH010000414.1:0-4240 GCA_964483805.1 uncultured bacterium | reverse complement strand
CTCTACACGGGTCTCACCAACGACCTGCCGCGGCGGCTCGCCGCGCACGACGCCGGCACCGGCGCCCGCTACACGCGGGGCCGGGGGCCGGTGCGGCTGCGCTACAGCGAGGCGTGCGGCGACCGCAGTGCCGCCTCCCGCCGCGAGCGCGCGGTCAAGCGCCTCGACCGTGCGCAGAAGCTGCTGCTCATCGCCTCGATGCGTCGGAGTCGCCGAAAGACAACGCCGGTGGTAGTATGTTGCGGTACCCCGGACGGGGCATCGGTGTCTTTGGTGCCGCGCCGGCCCCGGAAGCCCCAGAAATCAGGCGCTTCCGGAACAAGTCGAAGAAAGTAGATCAGGAGGAGTATTCATGAAGTTCAGTTCTCGCCTCATCGTTGCCGTTTTCGTGCTGACATGCATCGTCGGCAGTGCCATGGCCATGTCCGAGCAGTCGTTCGTCGGCAAGGCCGCCCCCGAGATTGGTGCCGACGCCTGGTT
This sequence comes from uncultured bacterium, assembly GCA_964483805.1. Taxonomy (GTDB): domain Bacteria; phylum Muiribacteriota; class Ozemobacteria; order Ozemobacterales; family Ozemobacteraceae; genus CAZADH01. Next base: position 3,760 of record CAZADH010000414.1, on the reverse strand, counting down.
GAACACGACCGGTGTGAAACTGGCCGACAGCAAGGGCAAGATCGTCATCGTCGAGTTCTGGGCCACCTGGTGCCCGCCCTGCCGCAACAGCATTCCGCATCTGGCCAAACTGTATGAGGCCAACAAAGACAAGGGTGTCATTCTCGTGTCGCTCACCGACGAAGACAAAGAGACGGTCGAGCCGTTTGCCAAAGAGCAGAAGATGGTCTGGCCGGTCGGTCTTGGCAGCAAGACCGGCGGCGACTACACCGTCAAGGGCATTCCCCATGCCGTGATCGTCGGCCGCGACGGCAAAGTGGCTTGGGAAGGCCACCCCATGGACGGTCTCGACGAGCAGTTGGCCAAGGCCGTCGCCGCCGGTGATGCGGGCTCGGGCAGTGCCGCCCCCGCCGGTTCGGGTTCGGCGGTTGCACCTGGTTCGGGTTCTGAGGCTCCCGCGGGTTCGGGCAGTGCCGCGGCCACCGGCTCGGGCAGCGCTGCTGCGGTTGAGGCGGGTTCGGCGGCTGCCGCCGGCTCGGGTTCCGCCGCGTCGGTCGAAGCAGGCTCGGGTAGCGCTGCTCCGGCGGGTTCCGGCAGTGCCGCCGCCGCCGGGTCGGGGAGTGCCTCGGGTTCGGGCAACAAGTAAACACAAAGTATTGTCTTCTTTTGTCCCCTCGTCTCCCGCCGTCGGCGGGTGACGAGGGGACAGTCATTTTGGCAGCGGTCGATCTCGATTTGCGGGGTACCCACCCTGTTCGGATAGAATTACAAAACAGACTCAGTGGTTCGGTGGACTTGAACTCGGAGGTGGCGAATGTCACGGATTGCCCGGTGCGCCTCGATCTTTTCAACTATCGCGCTGTCGGCGCTGCTTGCGCTGGCCCCTGCGTCGGTTGTCCATGCTGCGAAGCCGGTCGTGGTCGATGGCATCAAGTTGGCCTTCGGTCCCACCGATCCCGCGCAATTCGGGCTCGATGATCTGGCCATCGACTTCTTCGACAGTGCCAAGAAGTCGCTCGACATGGCGTTCTACGAGATCCGCCTCGACTCTGTGGTCGAGGCCTTTATCCGCGCCAAGAAGCGCGGCGTCAAAGTGCGGCTGATCGTCGACAATGACAATTACTATGCGCGCCCCGAAGGCACCGGTGACGATGACGAGGGTGGCGAAGATGTGGTGGCCGCCAACGACGAGGCGCCAAAGACCCGCTCCGGTGCTGCGGCTGCCGCTGAAGACAAACCGCTGAATCCGTTCATTGCCAAACTGAAGGCGGCCGGCATCAACGTCGTCGAAGACAATGGCCGCTCGGGGCTGATGCACAACAAGTTTGCCGTGCGCGATGGCGAAAGTGTATTTACCGGGTCTTACAATCTGACCGACACCTGTTCGTATAAGAATCCGAACAACGCGATGGTCATCCCGTCGAAAGAGATCGCCGCGGTCTACGCGACCGAGTTCAAGGCGATGTACGAAGACCGCCTCTTCGGCAAAGACCGCCAACCGCAGAAACACGCGCCGTTGTTCAAGGTTGGCAAGGTCGGCCTCGAGGTGCTGTTTGCGCCCGAAGACAATCCGAACGCGCGCATCGGCGAGATCCTGGCCGCGGCCAAGAAAGAGATCATGTTCATGCAGTTCGCTTTCACGGCGGACGAGCTGGGTGCCCAGTTGATCGCCAAGCACAAGGCCGGCGTGAAGGTGCACGGGATCTTCGATCGCATCCTGTATCGCAGCACCGGGCCGTTCGGCGAGTTCGCCAAGTTGACCGATGCGGGTGTGCAGGTGCGCATTTATTCGGGCGAAGGCAAGTTCCACAACAAGGTGTTCATCGTTGATCCCGACGGCGATGACCCGATCGTCGTGCTGGGTTCCGAAAACGCCTCGTCGAACGGCAACAAGAGCAACGACGAGAACGTCGTCATCCTTCACTCCGCGGCGATGGCGGCGCTGTACAAGGCCGAGTTCGCCAAATGGGAAGGCAAATACAGCGATGTGTCGGCCAAGATCAATACGCTCGATTTCCCGTTTGCCGGAACCATTCTCGACGAGGTCGACCTGGTGTTTTTCGGCAACGGCAGCACCATCGACCAGTTGACCATCGAGTTCCCCGCGCGCTGGAACCTGGCCAGTCAGAGTGCCGCCGACGTCTTTGTCATCCGCAACGGCAAGAACACGACCGCCGACGAGAAATTGTCGGTCAATGGGCGCCGTATCGTTCTCGACGATGCCCGGATTCGCGCTGCGGGTGCGCAGTCGTGGTTGGTCTTCCGCTTCAAGAATGTCCATCTGCCGGCAATACCGGGTAAATACTCGTTGATCTGCTCGGCCCGCAACAACGGCAACAACCGCGCCGTGGTGCCGCTGCGCCAGCATCCGGTCGTCTGGGTTCTCGATCCCCATGACGAGGCGGCCTTCACCAATCAGTTGCTGTTCATGAAGCGGCTCAACCTCGCGGTGCGCGGCATCGGCGCCGGGTTCGACGTCGATCACAAGAGCCGGCTGCTCAAACGCGTGGTCGGTCTCAATCGTCGCACGCTGCAACTCGTCTGTGAAGCGGTCAAAGAAACCAATCTCGAGCGCGTGCGGCAGGCCCTCGACTTTCTCGACAGCCTGCCCCCTGACGGCAAGAAGCTGGTGGCCCAGATCACCGACGACTATCGCCCCCTGCGCCAGGCCTTCCAGTTCCGCGAGGCGCATGCGCCGAACGCTGAACTGAAAGCGCTGCACGAGCGCTTCGCGTCGATCGTCGGCAAGCAGGGCAACTGATTCGAGCCGCGACCTCGGTCGCGTCAGGGTGGGCCGCGAGATCTCATCGCGGCCCGCTTTGTTTCTGTCAGAATGCTTGGCGGCACGCGCCGGGACTGCTACCATCATTGCCACCATGCCGACATTGACGATTGCCCTCCCGACCCCCGACGACAAACAGCATTTTGCCGACTGGACCCGAACCGACGGCCTCGGCGCCATGACCTGCCGGCCGGTCGTCGACGATGTGATTTACAGTGTATTGCTTCGCGAGTGGCAGGCGTTTCGGAGAGAATCCGCATGACCAACGACAAGACCCCCGGAACCTGGCAATCGGCCGACTACGTCGATCACTACAACCGCAACTACGCGTGGGGATCGGCCGACCTCGAACGTTATCTCGGACCGCTGCGTCTCGGGCCCGACGACGTCTTCGCCGATTTCGGCTGCGGTGAAGGGATTGCGCTCGACGCTGCCGCACCGCGCGTTCGCGCCGTCGTCGGCATCGACACGGCCCCCGCGCAACTCGACCTCGCACGACGGCGCCTGGCCGAGAAGGCGAATGCAATGCTGATCGCGGGCGATTTTCTGACCTTTCCGTTGCCGGACACCGCGTTCACGAAAGGCGGCGCCCGCAAAGCCCTGCATCACTTGACCGATCCGGAGAAAGCACAGTTCTTTGCCCGCGTCGGGCCGCGTTTCGAACCGGGCGGCCTGTTCCATCTGGAAGACGGTGTATTTACATTTGCGCGGGCCGACCTCGACGCCCACTGGGACCAGGTGCTTGCCGAGGCCGCCGTTCATTATGGTGACCGCTGGACCACCGTCCGCGCCGACGTGACCACGACGCTGCGCGACGAGTTTGTCACCGGCTTCGACGAATGGGCGGCGGCCATGGCCGCGGGTGGATTCACGGTCATCGATCGGTGGCACAACACCTGTTTCTATGGTGGTATCCTGTGCCGCAAGGAGTGAACCCATGAAACGATGGACGATGGCATGCGTGATCCTGAACTGGTTGGCAGGCTCTTCGCCAATGAA
>CAZADH010000413.1:0-4273 GCA_964483805.1 uncultured bacterium | reverse complement strand
CCCGTCGGAATGCCCTGCGGCGCGCCGGGAGCCGGCATCCTGCCTGCAGTTCGTGCCGACACCGCGGCCTGCAACTGTTCGATGAGATCGGCCGGTACGTTGCCCGAGCGTTCGAGCGCCTGCAGGACCTGCTCCCCGAACTGCGCCAACGCGAACGAGGCCTTGTTGCGGATGTCTTCGACCGGATCGGTCACCAGACTGAGGATCAACCGTGCCGCCTGTTCATCGCCGAGGCGGACCAGGCACTCGAGGCCGGCGTCCCGCAACCGCGGTTGCTCGGCGCGCACCATCCGCTCCAGTGCGCCCAGTGCGAACGAGCGATCAAAACGCATCATCGCCCCCAGGGCATTTGCCTTCACGCGGTGGTCGACATCCTGGGTCGCCACCAGCAGGCCATCGAGAACCCGCGGACTTCCGGTCGCTTCCAGCCCCTCGACCGCGTTGGCGCGCACCCGCGGGTCGACATGGCGCAAGAACGGCGACAGAACCTCGACACAAGCCTCGCCGCCGACCTGCCCCAGTGCCTTGAGCGCCGTGGCGATGATGAACGGATCCTGCTCGCGCTCGAGGACCCGCAAGAGCAAAGGCTTGATCGCTGCCGCCGCGTGCTGAATCGACCAGTAAATCGCGGTGATCTTCTCGAAGCGCTCGAAACCGTTGAACCGCTGCCACAGAGGCTCGAGGTCAGGGGTAACGGCCGCCGCCGCCGCCAGTCGCTGCAGTTCCCCTTCGAACTCGCGCAGCTTGTGTTGCTCACCAGTACCGCGCGGAGCAATACGGTGATACCGCGCGATCCGGGCCGCCGTCTTGCGCGCCAGATACCGCACGTCGGCCGACGCATCGTTGAACCGTTCCGACACGGCATCGAGAGCTTCGACCGGCAGCCGACGGTGCAGCTCGTGCAACGCCTGCAGACGCCGACTCTCATCGGCGTCCTCGAGCAGGTTGATCAGCTCGCGGGTGTTTTCTTCCACGGGGGAGTCTTGCGCTGACGCAGGTTCATGGCCCGACGCATCGGTTGATCGTCGAGTGCCTTGTCGGCAACGACATCGAAAACCACCTCGATGCCGACGGCGAGATGGGGAAGAATGTCAACACTCAGTGCATCTGCTGTAAATACATATTCTTGATCGGCCGGAGTCTTGACCACGCCAAAACGCCGTTCCGGGTCGAAGCGCACGACGGTCCCCATCTGCGTGTCGATGGGTTCCTCGCCGCCAATCGCCGTCACCTGCACAGCGACAGCACCGGCCGTATCCTTGACCACACCGAAACGCAGCAGATCGCCACGTTTGAGGGTCTCGACCAGATTGGCCGGCAACGCCGTGAAATGCAGCAACACCTGGGGAAACTCGGGACAGGTTAACACACCCAGGCCCGACTCCGCGTCATACCATTTGACCTCGCCCTCGACGAAAGCATCGGGAGTCCCTTCTTTGACGATCTCTTCGACCGTCTGCCCGACTGCCGTCTTGACCTCACGGACCTTCTCGAGCAACTGCACCACCGCGGCTTGGTCGGGGTTCAACTGCACACTGGTCTCGAGTTCGTCGATCGCTTGTCCGAGCAGGCGCTGCTGGAAGTAGACCAGACCGAGATAGAGGTGCAATACCGCGTCTTGCGGTTGGTCGGCCAGCGACTCTTTGACATGGATCTCGGCCTCATCGATGCGGCCCATCGAATACAACAGGATGCCCAGATCGCGGTGGTACTCTGCGTGATACGGAAACAGCTCGAGCATCTTCTCGAACACGCTCAATGCTTCGTCGTACCAACCAATCTTGGTGTAGATATCAGCCAGCAACTCGAGCGAATCGATGTCGTCGGGCGCCGACTTCAACCGGTTGTTCAGCTCCTCGACCGCTTCGATGAAATAGCTCTCGGAGCGTTCGTCGTCATGCAATACACGATACAGATCACCGAGATACGAGTTGAATCGCGGTTCCTTGGGCACCAGCGACAACCCCTGCATGAAGATCTTGCGCGCCTCCTCGAGATTGCCCTGCAACTGCAGCGCCACCCCGAGTGCCTCGTAGTGCGAGGGATCGCGCGGGTCGAGCTGGATGCACGCACGCAACTCGGCGATCGCCGTCTCGAGATCACGCTGTTCGAGCGCGGCCAACGCATTGGCAAACCGCACCTCGACTGCACCGAGAAACTGCCGCAACTCCTCGTCGTAGACCGACTTACGCGCCTCGTCGGTGAGCATCTCGAACGCGGCCTTCAACTCCTGCAGTTTCGGGATGCTCGCCAACGGAGATTCGCTGCTGAACAGCTCACCGTAACGCTTGTTGTAGGCTTCGCGACACGCCTCGACATCGGCGAAGTTTGGCACTCCCAACACCTGGTAGGAGTTATGCACACCGACGCTCCCGGGTGCCACGACGACACAAAACCTTCGCGCTCATTGCGGCCCCACCACGTCGGCCGGAAAATCGAAGACCTCGTCGGGCATGTCGTCGGGCAACGGTCCGCTCTCGGGGGTGAGCGACAGCTCGTCGTGTCTCGGTATGCGCGCCCGCAACGGCCGCCCCTGCTCGCGCCAGAGCGCCACCGTCTCGGGGTCGATCTTCAAGAGTGGGTATTTCCAGGCCAACTCAGCCACCTGCCGCGCCCGGATGCGCACCTCTTCGCGGTGATAGAGCCGCTCGAGCACCTTGGCGCGAATGCCCTCACGCACCCGAATGTTCAGGGAGAATGCCGGGGTCGTCAGATACACCGTCGTGGTGGCCGGGGCCGGCCCAGCCAGCCCCCCCTCGACCTGCTCGACACTGGGCGCCATCAAGGTCGGCACCACGACGACCGGCGGATTGAGATAGAGATACAGGTGCAAAACACACGCCAGCAGCAGCACGCCAAACAATCGCTGCCAGGCCGTGAGGACCGCCTGCATCTCGAAATGATCGAGCAACAGAAACGCTCCGATCACGATCAACTGCGGCAGGTAAACGGCATCGGACAAACAGAGCAAACCCGCCACCAGATAGGTGAACCACAGCGGCAACTGCCGACGGCAGACCGCGGGTAGCGCCAGGAGGTTGGGCATCAAGAGAATACCGGCCAACAAGGTCTGCGCCCGCAGGTCGCTGTCGAGGGCAAATCGCACCGACAACGGTGTGGCTTGCGGCTTCAACAAGTCGAGCAGCATGTCGGGGTTCAGCAGTGTCCCCCCCAGCGCACAGACAATCAGGCTGCCGCGAAAACCTTCCCGCAGAAACACCGTGGTGACCACAGGCAGCAACAACAGCAGCGGCTGCAGGCCCGCGAGGCTGGCAATGGCGAAGGGGATCACCAAAGTGCCGCCCACGGCATCGCGCAAGACCGTTCCCCGCAGCACCGACAGGACCATGAGCATGACCAACGCCGACAGCAGCGCCCGCAGGTCGAACAAGTGAACCATGCCCAGGCCGAGCATGGTGGTCATGACCAAACCCGGCAACGGCTCTTCCGCCTGACCCGCCCGGGCCAGCAACATGATCATGATCGCCATGAACACCAGGTGCGTCAGCGACTGCAAACCCACCAGACCCACCCGAGAGTGCTGGAACCACAGCATCAGCCGTTCCGGCGCCAGCAGTGCCTGTCCGAACGAAAAATCCCGGGCGGCCAACAGATCCCAATAAAGACCGGGGCCGAACGGCGCCGCACGGGTGAACAGCGTGATCACGAACATCAGCGCCATGAGCACCAATACTCGCGGCGACAGCACCCAAGCCTGGATGGCCGACATCGTGTCGTCGCCACCGCCATCGGACCGTGGGTGATCCAACTCGCCCCGCTCGCTCACCGTCTTGTTGCTGAATTCGTCAGTATGACCCATGCAACGACCCGCCCCACTCTCGCAAAATGGAACGGCCGACCGCGGGCATGACAGACCTCCGTAACCCTGCGTTGTGCAGATGGTTCGTTATTTTAGCAGGTTTCCGTCATCCGAACAATTTTCTCCTTGAAATGCGGACGCGAACGCATAGTTTCTTGGTTCACCAGCGTAACTGGAGGTGTCTGCTTATGCGTTTCATCCGCGGCCTGCTCCTCGTGAGCATCGTTCTGATCGCCGGGAGTCTCCTGGCGCAGAACGGGTACTCCCCACCACCGGGATGGGTCTCCTACCCCAACCCCTTGACCGCCAACCCCAACCTGACGGCAGCGTTTCAGCGCTACAACACGGTGCCCGGGCGCTACGATCGCAACGGCGATGGTCGCTTCGACCTCATCGTCGCTGATCGCAACGGCGACGGAATGGGTGACTAGTGTGCTGTCGACCGCAACTTCG
>CAZADH010000412.1:0-4326 GCA_964483805.1 uncultured bacterium | reverse complement strand
GCGTGACCAGGACGGAGACGATTCCGTCATGGTGTGACCCATTGGCCGGCCAGGGGACTGCGGACGTCGCGTTCAGTGGCAGGCGCAGACGGTCGCCGGTGCTGGCTGCTCCGTCGGTTGTGGGCATGCCGGCCTTATCGGAGGTTAGATCATCGAGACTGGCCGCTCCGCCTCGGACCGCGCTGCGTCGCCACTCCGACAACAGGCTGCAAAGATTGTCCACATCGAGGTTGATGTGATCTGGTGCACCTGCCTCCGCCTCGACGTCGAGATTGACGTTAGTGCCGATCAGCGGCACTTCCTGTCGCTCCGCCAGGTTGTGAGCACCGATCATTGGTCGCGCACTTCGGCTCAAAGGGATCGCCGCCGTGGCCCCATCGTCCCGTCGCCGGACGATGCGCACCTTAACGCGGAACTGGAGATACTCGTCGTGATCGGCGTCGCCAAACAGCACCCGTGCGGGCACCTCGATCAACATCTCGGCACAATTGCCGGGAACGGCCGGCAGGTGCTGCCAATGAGCACCAAGACCTGGCGCGCGCGGTGCCTCGATGTCTCCGTGAGCACCGGTCCGAAATTCAGTTTCGGGCGGCGCAAACGACGCGGTTGCCACCGAGCAGGAAGTGATGGAGTTCTCGTTATCCACTGTATAGAACTTCGGCCGGCGCGCGGTGAAACCTTACCCCCCACCTGATCGATTCTCGTCGACGGGCTTCATCCTGTGGCGGCGCCCTATGTCGGCGCAGGCCAAAAATACCGGAGGCGTGCCAAGTTCGTCGTTGGCTGCTCGACCCCGTTGTTCTCGTGATACTCTGTAGCAGCATGGCATTGGCACACCGAACACGCAGAATCGCTGCCGCCGTCGCAACGGTGGTTGGTCGGGCGAGTGGCAACCCCGGTCGCTCGGCCCTCGGCTTCAGTCTTCTCGAAATGGTGGTCGTGGTCGCACTGATCTCGGTGTTGATGGGGTTGTCGATGCCGTTGTTGACCGTCTTCGATCAACGGGCGCGCGAGGCGGCGCTTGCAGAAACCCTCATCGACACGCGCAAAGCCATCGATCGATATCGCGAAAACCGCAACGCGAGCGGTTCTCCGTTGCCGCCATCGTTGGCGAGCCTGACCGAGATGATTCCGGCCGACCTCGTCAAAGACGGGGGAGATGCGGGTCCCTTTCTCGTCGACCTGCCGCTGAATCCAGCCATGGGCCAGTTCGGGGCCTTCTATTGGCACCTTCGCGCCGGCAATGGCAACTGGGTGTATCATGTGACGAGCGGCGCAGCCACGTTGCCCGGTGGTGTGTTCGATATCGGCTACGCGTCACCACCGAGCGGGTTGTTCGTCAGATCTGTCGACGGGAGTTTTTATGCTGATTGGTAGGCGGCCGGCCTTCTCACTCCTCGAGGTGCTGATCACCGTGGCGATCCTTGCCGCCCTGCTCGGACTGGCCGCCCCATACTATCAGGACTATCTGGGCACGGGGCGTCACACGGCGATGCTGCACAACCTGAAAACCGTGAAGAAGGCTCTCATGGATTACAAGGCCGATCTCGGCACGTACCCGCGCTATCTGAGCTATCTGGCCGCGCCGGAGTCTGATCCGAACTTCGTCGGGCGTGAACCCGTGCGTTATCTCCTCGAGATTCCCACGGACCCGGAAGCCAATGCCGTCGCCAGTTGGGGATACACACCAACGACCGATGCGTCAGGGCGGCCAACCTACTCGCTGGCAACCAAATACACCGGCCTCTGACCCGCTCGCCCTCAGCCATCTGCCCGCGCGGTCAATCGAAATGCGTGGCCACCGACACCGAGCGGATCGTCAGATCGCGTTGCAGGGTCGGACCGGTGACATACAAGACTTCGATAGCGTTCATGAACCCCGGGGCCGAGCACTCCACCTGATGCCAGGTGGGGGCAACTCCGGCCACCACGTAGCGCCCCTGGGCATCGCTCATTACGGTGTTATTACCTACGCGAACCCGGGCGCCGGCGATGGGGAGTCGGTTGTCGGTGTCGCGCACAACGCCCCGAAGACAGGCGGTCTGGGGTTTGAGTTTGATGGTGACCGGTTCGCCGCCGCGGCCGATGGGCTGCTTCATGTGCAGAGTCAGGTAGCCGTCGGCATAAGCGGTCAACTCCGCGTGGGTGCCTTGGGCCCGCACGCGAAACTCGGCGTCGGCATTGAGTTCGATCGGATTGTGGTCCGCGATCAGCGTCGCCGACGGCATCGGTTTCCCCGTAAGCGCATCGACAATGCGGCCAATCAGCTCGCCGCGGCCGGCTTCACGTTGACGGTTGGTCTTGATTGCCGAAGAAATGGCAATTGGTGTCGGCTCTGCCCCTCTCGCCAATGCGGTCACCGGCACCACGACGGCAGGACCGACCTCGGGGGCCGGCGCGGGTTTGCTCGGTGCCGGCCGAGGCATCGCCTGGCGAACGAGAGGAACAGCGGGCCGGGTGGAAGGCTGCTGGATCGGGGTTTGCCGGGCCTCCGGCACCGCTGCGGGAACCACTGGCGCAACCTCCTGCGCTGGCTCGGCGACGTCGCTGGCAGCAGGGGCGTTTCGTGGGGCGAACTCCGGGTCGCTGGTGGCGGCCCGGGCAAGTGTCGAGACACCTACATTGTATTGCGTCGAAGGTTGCGCCCACGGATGCCGCACGGGTTCTCGATAATGTCGGCGTTTGAGCGCGGCAAGGTGCGTCATCAGTCGGTCGCGCAGAACCTGATCGCTGACCCCGGGCCGTGGGCGGTCTGGGGTACGCTGCCGCTCGGCCTTCCTCTCTGCCGCCGGCTTGTTGACCCCGCCGGCAGGAATCTCCACGGTGGCCGGCCTGCGGGCAGCCAGTTCGATGAGGTGCCAACCGGGCCGGCTTTGGGAAGACAGATCGATGTCGATATCAGCGTACGCTCCGTGAGTCAGATACAGGCGTTCACTCCATGATGCCGCGCTGTTGCAGGTCATGATCCCATTGGCCGGAACCGGGGACCAGTTCGTCCCGTCGAACGAATACGTCCAACCGGCCGTCGAGAGCGGGCGCCGCAGGCTCTTGGCCGTGAGCCGGATGGTCGGGTCACCGACTTCGATCAACAGGTGTTCACACCAGAAGTAACGGGCAATCGCATCGCCGATCTGGCGGATCTCGGCGCGGGCAACGCGCGTGTCGAGCCCGAGTCGACCGTTGCTTTCGCGCGACAACGCGCCGACACCGATGAGGGCAGCAAGCCTCTTCTCCAACCAGTGCCCGGCGGGAACGTCCTGCCACAGGACCGGTTGCGGCTGGACCAGCAGGGGCCGACGGGACCGGCGCGCCGCGTAGTCGACGATGCGCGAATAGGCCAACAGAAGCTCCCCACGCGGCACTTCGCTGTCCGGACGGAAGGTGTGGTCTGGGAAAGGTTCGAGAATGCCGGCGGCAATAACGCTTTGAATCCAGGTTGCCGGTGACGGGGTGTAGTCCTCGAACCGACCGACGGGGGTGGTATCGCTCGCGGGGGCCAGCAAGGGTGCAAGTTGCCAGCTGGTGCGGCCGAGTTCCTCGAGCAGTTCCTGGCGCGTCGCCGGTTCCGCTGCTTCAACCCGCGGATACGACACGCTGTCGCTCAGATACCCGACGGTGACGGCGGCGAGAAACACCGCGGCAAGCCATCGCCCGCCACGCCGGACGAGGTCGTGCAGTTTACCCGTTCGCATCGGTGCTCGCACGGTTTTCAGTGGCTGTGGGCCGACCGATGCGGGGTGGCATCGTCATCCCGGTGTTGGTCAATTCGCGGGGGGTGAAAATGTTCACGGTCGGCGATGCGACCACCTCGGGCATGCCGGAGCTGGGCAAGACCACGGCCGGGGTGATCATCACGACGAGTTCGGAGTCACTCACATCGTCCTGGCGGTACTCCATCCACCGTGCCAGCTTCTTGATGCCGGGGATCTTCGACAGGAGTGGAACCGGGCGGCGATTGTTGGTGCGCTTGCGGCGGATCAGACCGCCGATCACCACGGTTTCGTTCGATTTTACGCGGATGCGAGTGTCGAGGTTCCGTTTTGCCGTCCAGGGGTGGCCGTCGACCAGTTGCACCAGATCGGTCTGATCGATCAACACTTTCATGGTCACTTCGTTGTCGGCATGGATCTCAGGAGTCACCGTCAGCTTCAATCCGATGTCCGAGGTCGTCCAGTTCTCGATGGTGGTCGGGGCGACTGTTCCGGTGGCGACCTGGATATAGTTGACGACGCGGTTCATTACCGGGATCTGTTCGCTGATGTCGATTTTTGAGGTCTCTCTGTCCATACAACGTAAAGTAGGGTTGGCCAGGGTCCGCACTTTGCT
>CAZADH010000411.1:0-4333 GCA_964483805.1 uncultured bacterium | reverse complement strand
GCACAGGTCCGCGAGCCTCACACCCCGCGGTCGGCCGCGTTGCGGCCTCCGAATTTCGCCGGCCAACGCCACCAGTAACTGAGACGTTACGTAGCGCACTCGCGCACTCTGGCATTCCGGGGCGGCAACGCATATCATGAAGGGGTGACATCGACGACCGGGGCGACCGGGGAGGCAGAAATGCGGCAGCATAGCGAAGCACGCGAGTTGCTCGTGCTCGGATTGGGCGTCTTCGTTGCCATGGTCATTGGCGGCTGGTTCGTCATGAGTCTGTTGACCGACCCGGGGTCGATTCCCCCGGGCTGGAACAGCCTCCGCATCGCCGACCCGATCCGGGCCACTTTGCTTGCCATCGGCGCGGCCTTGCTGTTGTTGGGGGCCTTGATCGGGCTGCTCGGCCCCAGCACCGACGACACCGCCCTGCACGCCCTGCGCCGACACGTCGAACAGATCCAGGCCGGGCAGAATCCCGACCCGACTTTGCCGGCGCCGGCGGGCGACGACGAGACGGCCCGCCTGACCCGGGCGGTGGCCGAACTGGGTGCCGCCGTCGGCCGCGATCGCGCGGCGCTCGAAGATCTGGCGGCGCAGATCCGGCAGGTTGCCGACGAAGGGTCGGTTGCGATTGCGCCATCCGGGCTGCAACCGCCCACTTCGCGCATCCGTGCGCTCGGTTCGGCGCCGGGCCCGCTGGCGCTCCTGGCCCCGCTTGGTCCGGCCGGGGTGGCGTTGACCGCGGTGCGCGACGCCGTCGTGGCGCAAGGCGAACGGGCCGCCGCCACCCGGCGCGAGCTGGTCGCCTGCCGGCAACAACTCGAGACAGCCCAGCACGACATACAACGTATTTCTCTCGACTTCGACGCGTTGCGGGGCGAAGCGGAGCGCTGGCACAGCGAGGCACGCACCACCCGCGAAGCGCTCTCGGCCAGCGGCGTCGGCGACCTCGAGCGCGAGGTGACGGCGGCCGTCGCCGTCAACGGTCGTCTGCACCAACAGGTCGCCACCGTGTTGCCCCAGGTCCTGACCACCGAGAGCCGCCTGGCCACCGCCGACCAGACGTTGGCCGCGCTCGCTCCCGAAGTCGAACGCATCGAACAACGCAACCTGGCATTGCACACCGCCATCGAGGCACCGCAGAGTTGCTGCCGCCAGATCGACGGCCTGCACACCCAGATCCACGACCGCACCAAGACGCTCGCCGACCAGGCCCACCATTTGCAGGAACGCATCAAACTGGTGGTGCGCACCGGCGAGGTGCTCGACGATCTCATGGCCCAGGCCAACCTGCTCGGCCTCAACGCCGCGCTCGAAGCCTCGAAAGCCGGCATCAAGGGCAAGGGGTTCGCCATCGTCGCCCACGAGATCCGCCAACTTGCCGAACGAACGGCCACTGCCACGCGACCGCTGGCCACACTGGCGCAGGAACTCCTGGCCATCGGCCAGGCCGCGCAACAACAGCAATACGACCTCGTCGACCTCACCCGCGAGCAGGGCACCCAGGTGATCGCGTTGAAGACGGCCTTCACGACCCTCACCGAGCAGGCCGGCGGCCTGCTGGCCGGGCTCAAGAGCCTTGCCGGCAGCCTCGAGACGCAACGTCAACTCGCGCAGTCACGGTTGGCCGAACCCTGGCAACTGGCCGGTCGGCTCGGCACCTGGCAGGCCGACCTCGAGGCCAGCGAGCGCCACCTGACGGCCGCGGCCGCGATCGTCACCCGCATGGGGCAGGTGGCGGCGCCGTCACCCGAGCAAGGAGTCTGAGCCATGCCCAGAGCATTGCTTTCCGAGGCCGCCCGCCTCGACACCCTCATTGACCAGCACGGTGCGGCGCTGCGCACCTGGCGCGACACCGTACTCGCCCGCCTCGACGCCCTGACCCAGGATCTCGACCAGGCCCGGCAAGACGCCATGCCGGTGGTGCTGGCCATGGCCGAGATGCTCGAGGGGCGCGACAATACAACGTATGGACATTCTCGCAAGGTCGCCATGGTGTCGTCGGGCATCGCCGAAGCGATGGGGTGGTCGCCCGAGCGCACCCGGCTTTTGCGCATGGCCGGCCTGCTGCACGACATCGGCAAGATCATCATCCCCGACGCCATTCTGCACAAAGAAGGCAAATACACCGAGTTCGAGTTCGAGACGATGAAACTGCACAGCAGCACGGGCGGCCGCATTCTGCACCGACTCGGCATGCTGGGCGCCGAGGCCGAACTGTGGGTCCTGCACCATCACGAACGCTGGGACGGCACCGGTTACCCCGACGGCCTGACCGGCACCGAGATCCCGATGGGTGCCCGCATCATGGCCCTGGCCGACGCCTACGAAGCGATGACCTCGTATCGCCGCTACCGCCAGGCGTTGCCGCACTGGGTGGTTCTCGATGAGCTCGGCCACGTGGCCGGCAAACAGTTCGACCCCGACGTCGTGCGCGTTTTTCAAGAGCATTTTCCGCAACCGATCACCTTCGACTGACAAGCACCGGCCGGCGGCCGGCAAAAGGAGACAGCCCATGCGTATCGGCACTTTCGTGGCAGGAATCGCCCTCGTTTCCACTCTGGCCGTGGCCACGGTCAGCGCCGCTCCCCAACAGATCAAACTGCGCGACGGCAGCATCGTCCGTGGCGAGGTCAAGGCCATGGCGGCCGGGGTCTACACGGTCGAGACCAAGACGCTCGGCACGATCAAGGTGCCGGCCGACCAGATCCTGTCGATCAGCGCCGACGAGGCCACCGACAGCGGCCAGGCCAATCCAACGCCGGCGACCGGCATCGCCGCCCGCACCCGCAACACGCTGCAGACCCTCGACAGCAAGCGCCAGAACCGGGCGGGCACCCCGGCGACCACGCCGAACGCAACCGCCGCCCCGAGCAATACAAACGATGACAACACTCCCTCGGTCGCCCACGACCCGCGACGCGCCCAGTCCCAGGTCAACACCAAGGTCCAGTCGATGATGATGAACTCCAATGTGGGATCGAAGGTCATGGGCCTGCAAGACAACACCGACATGCAGGCGGTCCTCGACGATCCCGAGTTGATGAACGCCATTCAGAACATGGATTACGACACCTTGATGAAGTCCGACAAGATGAACCAGTTGATGAACAATCCCGAGATCAAAGATCTGCTGGGGGCCGTGAACGGGGGCCAATAAAGACCCGCGCCATCGCGGCTAAGCTATTGGGGGCTTCGTGCCGATGCATACTTGTGGCTTTCTCTGGCCACAAGGTCTGGCAAGAAGGATGGCGAGCAACGTGGTCATGAAGGCAACGACCCCGACCCCGGAAGTGCAACGGCAGTCGACCCGGCGACGCGGCTGGTGGTCGCTGGGTTTGTTGGCGCTGATTTTGTTGGTGAGCGGTTTCTCCGGACCCGAGCGCACGGATGCGCGACGTGGGCCGCCGACGCCTGGATGGCGTAGTTCAGGCGGACCAAACCCGGAACTGCAGCAATACACGCGCACCACGTTTGCCACCAAGAAACTGCGCATCCGTATCTACGGCATCGACCTCTACAACCGCCGCCTGTTCGAAGAGGCGGCTGAGGCGTTCCGCAGTCTCAAGGAACTGGATCCGAGCGAGGTCGAGGCCGACCGCTGGCTGGCCCGCATCGCCGAGAGGCTGCGCAACGAACGCAACGAAGCCCACAAGGCCTGGCTTTTCCGCACCAAGGGCAGCCTGCGCGACAAGCAGACCGACCTGAACTGGAAGCAGTGGGGTCCGATGGCAGGCCA
The DNA here is from genome assembly GCA_964483805.1 of uncultured bacterium. Classification (GTDB taxonomy): domain Bacteria; phylum Muiribacteriota; class Ozemobacteria; order Ozemobacterales; family Ozemobacteraceae; genus CAZADH01. The sequence goes on along the minus strand of CAZADH010000411.1, from coordinate 600 downwards.
CTTCGAAGTCCGCATTTCGCCGCCCCGCGTCTATATTCCGCCGCCCCGCAAGATCCGCCCCCGCGCCGACGATGCCGCACTGGCCAAGGCCAAAACCGCTGCCGACAGCGGTGATTCCGCGGCCCTGTTCGAGTTGGCGATGGTTCACAAATCGCGCAAAGAATTCGGCCCGGCGGTCGCGGCGCTGGTGAAGTCAACGGTCGGCAACCCCGACATCCTGGCCCAGGATGACGAGGGGTTGTGCGCCGAGGTATTGACCGACTTCGAGAGCAAACTCGAGAAGGGCAACGTGCCGCCCGCCGATCGCCTGCTGGCGGCGCAGGTGTCGTTGTTGCAGGGCGATCATTACAACGCGGCGGTCAACTTCATCGTGACGCCGCGCACCTCAACGACGCCCGCGAAGGACTGCGCAAACTCATCCTGTTGCCCAATCGGCCGGCGTTTCTCAATGTTCCGCCCGAGATCAGCTTTTTCGCGCACGGCTACTCGTTCGAAGGCAACGAAGACCGGTATCACGTGGCGGTCGATCTGTATCCGACCACGCCGGTGTTCATCTTCAGGCTCGAACTGCCTCTCGATCCGCAGGCGATCAAGACCACC
>CAZADH010000410.1:0-4335 GCA_964483805.1 uncultured bacterium | reverse complement strand
CGAGACATTGTCGAAGCGCTTCGGTGATGCAATACAAAAGAGTGACATGGCGGCGGCTGAACGGGTCCAGAAAGAGATGGCGCCGATCCAGGCCGAGCTCGAGAAGATCGGCCAGACCCAGGAAGCCGCCGTCGACGCGGCGCTGGCCCCGACCCGCGTTCACGATGCCCGCATTCGCCTGACGATTTCGGTCAATGCATCGTCGCACGACCTCGACGGACGCCAACCAGAAGCCGATGTCGCCGGAGTGCCAACCTGGCGCCGCGAAGGGGAACCGGGCGACACCTCTGCGGGGGAAACGATCGCCGCCCTCGGATTCAAAGCCGTCGACGACGGCGACATGCGCGGCATCCAGGCGGTGTTTGACCCGGCTCGGCCGAAAACCGCAGCACAGACGGTGCTGGTCGAGATTCAGGGTGAGAAGGCCCAGTGCCGGCAGTTGCTCGAGAAGATCGACTGGGCGGCGCTGAAAAAACTGGTGGGGAAGTAAAAACGGCGCTGTGTTTTGCATCGCGGGCGGCGCGCTCCCAACGAGCGCGCCGCCACTCGTTAACGGCAAATGCCTCGGCCCCGGCGCACTTCGATCTCGATGGTGCCCAATCGACGGTTTTCCGCAAGGAAACAGCGGCAAACGCCCCGACTGGCACTCCGACCCGATCCGTTGTACACTCGCACACGAGTCGAGATCTTCAGTCGCACCCTTCACCGAAAAAGAGAAACATGGGCATTTCCCGACGATTGTTCAATCTGGTGTTCGGGGCGACGAAAGACGCCGCTCCCGCGCGCTCCGAGGGTGAACCCCGGAGCGAGAACGTCATTGGCGGCTGCTACCAGGTTCTCAATCGCATGGGCCAGGGCGGCACGGCCATGGTGTTGCGGGCATTCGACCGCACTTTGCGGCGTGAAGTGGCCCTCAAGGTGCTGCTCGAAACCGAGTGCGTCAGCGACGAACTCACCCAGCGGTTTCTCGCCGAGGGTCGCATTCTTGCGAACATCCACCATCCGAACGTGGTCATGGTCTACGCCACCGGCGTCGACGAGGCGTTTCGCGTGCCGTTCCTGGTCATGGAGATGATTCACGGCAACACCTTCGAAGACCACGCCGAGGCCTTTCGGCGCAACCCGTTGCACCTGTTGCGCGAGATGATCACGGTGATGGAGGCGATTCATTTCTGTCACCAGAAGAACGTGATTCACCTCGATCTGAAGCCGTCCAATGTGATGGTGGCGCAGGACGGCCGCGCCAAGATCATCGATTTCGGTATCGCCTTCGCCGGCCGCAAGCCGGTCGCCAGCAAATTTGCCGTGGGCACGGCGGTGTACATGGCGCCCGAGCAGTTCAGCGGCGCCGCGCCGGCCCCGCATACCGACGTCTACGCATTGGGCGTGATGCTGTGGGAGTTTCTCACCGGCGCCCCACCCTTCGTTGCCGATCCGGCGTGCCGCGACGCCTTTCTCGATCTGGCAGTCAAGCACCGCGACGAGCATCCGCCGTTCGAAGCGCTCGCCGGCAACCCAGCCGCCGCCCCTCTCGAGAAGCTGTTGGCGGCGATGCTCGCCAAGGATCCGCAACAACGACCCGAACTGCCGCAGATCATCCAGCGGTTGCGCGAAGAACTGGTGGCACAGGGAGGGCGCATCGGGCTGCGCTACGAGGTGATCAGCGCGCCGCAACGGCGCACCACGGTGAATTCGTACCGCGCCCACGACCAACTCGGCGACCGCCAGGTGATGATCGAGATGCTGGCGCCGGAGCGAGCGGGCGACACCGCGGCCGTGCAGCGGTTCCTCGAGCGCGGCGCGGCGCTCGGCCGCATCAACTCGCCGTGGCTGCCGGTGCTGCACGCCATTGAACGTGAAACGCAGGCGCGGTTGCCGTATCTCGTCTTTGCCGACTTCAACGGTCAACCGTTGCCGGCACTGTCGCCCTATTATCGCAGTCAGCCCGACCGTCTGTTCACCGTGTTCTCTCGTATTGCCGATGTATTGCTGGTGTGTCACCATGCCGAGTTTGCCCACGGCGAGCTGGGTCCCGACGTGGTGCTGGCCAACGACCGCGATGAGATCCGGGTCACAGGTTTTCGGCTCGTGAGTGAGGCGACGGTCACCAAGGTGGCGGACCTCATCGCGTTCGGGCGCATGATCGAGACATTCTTTCTGCCCCATCTGCGCGCCGCCGGCGCGGAGGCGTCGCATCTCACCGCCGGCGAGGCCCTGGCGGCACTGGCGCGGCGGCTGCAGTGCGAGGTGCCGGACCGCATCCCCGGTATCGACGAGGTCGCCGCCAATCTTGCGGCGATCGGGCAGGCTTTCATCACCGCCTGCGCCAACCTGCCGGCCACGGTGCAGACGATTCTGGGGCGCACCTGGCGCGACAAGCTCGCGACCTTGCAACAGATCGAGCGATCCGACCGGCCCACCGGCATCAAGATTCTGCTCGATGCACTCGCGCAGGAAGATGACCCGCAAGTGTTGGCGGCGATTCTTCCGGTCCTGGCCCGTCTCGAACGGCGCACCGAGTTGCCGTGGGTGGTGCCGTACGTCCGTCATGCCGACCTCGAGGTGCGCTGCGCAGCGCTGGCGGCGATTCACACGGCCTCGGGCCTCGGCCTGTGCCTGGAATTGTTCGAACAACTCGACGACCCCGAACCGCGCATCCGCAACCTGGCCATGACGGCGTTGCGCGACTTCGGTGATGACCGTCTGAAAGACCAGTTGCAGACCTTCGCGCTGTTTGGTTTGCCGGAACAACAGGTGCGGGCGGTTCGCGCGCTGCGGCATTATCCGTGCGACGAGCACTTGCTGGTGTTGAGCCTGCTCGAGCGGTCGGCGGCTCCCGAAGTGATTGCTGCCACACGCGAAACGACCCTCGATTACCTGACGCGTGGCCTGGCCGATTTCGCGACCTCGTCGGCAGAACCGCTGCTGGTCAACCGTCTCGACGGGTTCGCCGAGCACGCCATTGTCTGCGGGCTCGGCCGCAAGGGCCGGGTGCTGGTCGAGAGCCTGGTGGCCGGGGGGCAGGCGTGCGTGGTGATCGTCGATCGGCCCGACGCCGAAGGCCTGGCGCTGTGCCGTCGCCACGACATCCCGGTGCTGACCGGCTCGGCTCTGTACGCGCCGTTGCTTCTGGCTGCCGGCGTGGCGCGCGCCCGTTACCTGCTGGCGGTCACCGGCGACGACGACTGCAACCTCGAGATCGCGCTCAAGGCCAAGATGTTGCTGGGCAACACCCCCCGCTCGCCCTATCTGCCGCCGCTGCAATGTCTCTGTCATGTCGTGTCACATCGCTTACAACGTATGGCTGATTTGTTCCAACCAGCGGTAAAAGGGTCCCGCTCGCGTTTCGAGGGGTTGACCACCAGTCCGGTGTTCGAGTTGCGTCTGTTCAACCTGTTTGCCAACGCCGGTCGTCTGCTGGTCAACCGCCACCCGCCCAGCCCCCGGGCACTCGCCGCGCAGGGACGCGGCGAGCCGTTGCACGTGTTGCTTCTGGGTTTCTCGCGCCTCGGGGCCAGTCTCGCCGCCCATGTGGCCGGCATGTTCGAGGGTCCCGATGCGGGCCTGCTGCAAATCACCGCCATTGACACGGCCACCGAGTTCAAGCAGGCCCGTTTCCATTGTTGTTATCCGCGCATCGACCAGGCCGTGGCCATCAATTTCGTCCCCTGCCGACCCAACCACGTCGATGCCGAACTGCTGGCACGGGTCGGTGCCATTACCGGGTATCACGCCTGTTACGTCTGCCATGAAGACTGGGACCTCGGTCGCCGGTTGGCCATGACGGCCCGTCGTTCGCAGGCAATGGCCGCCGACGCTCCCGTCGTCGTCGTCGACTGCCGCAACGTCGCCACCGTGGCCGACCCCGGCCTCGAGAACATCGAGGTGTTCCGGCTCTACGCCGAAACCGGATCGATCGGCGCCATCGTCCAGGAACCCCTCGACCGGCTGGCAAGAGCAATACATCGGCATTACGAAGTGTGTATGCACCGCCAGGGCCTGGCCGCCGACGCCGATCCGATGCGCGCCCAATGGGAGCGCCTGCGCGGTGACCTGAAGGAACGGTTCCGCGTCGTGGCCGATCATCTGCCGGTCAAGCTGCGTACCGCCGGCTACCGCATCATTAGCGGCAATGGCCAACCGTCGGCGTCACCATTCGCGGCCGATGAGATTCTCTTGTTCGCGCAGATGGAACACCGCCGACGGGTGGCCGAGCAACTGCTCTCGCAATGGCAGGTGGCGACGGGTGGCGACGACGAGAACAAAACCGGCACCGACCTGCCGTCGTGGGCGGCACTCGACACGGCGGCCCGCGACCGCCTGCTGGGCGACGTC
>CAZADH010000409.1:0-4337 GCA_964483805.1 uncultured bacterium | reverse complement strand
GGCAGCCCGTCGAACTGCTGAAATCGCTTGGGTTCGAACGGGTGGATCTCGATTGAATAGGTGACTTCGAACTTGAGTGAGTTTTGTTTGAAGTGCTTCTCGGTCAGCTCTTTCACCACGTCGAGGCCGGAAATCAGGCTGGTGCAATTGGTCTTTTCGGGCGTGGCCGGCGGATTCTGGATGAGCTTGAAGATCTTTTCCTGCATCTTCTCGTTCTTTGAATCGACGGCATTCAGTTCGAAGTCACGCCCAATGCGGCGCACCGCGAGTTCGCCGACCGAGACGGCGAGTTGATACATCAGTTCGTTGATCGAGTTGCGGGCGGTCAGCGCACTCTCGTTGCGCACCCGATTCATCACGCTCGCGAAGATGATCAAGGTGAGGATGATAAAGGTCAACAGAATGAGAAGAATGACGCCGTTGCGACTCGCCTGCGGCCGACTGCCGCCAGAAAAGGCCTGGGCTTGGGGATCGATGGTCATGCGCTGTGCCGCCGTCGCCCACGGTCGATCTGCTGAAGCAGGCGCTGTGCGCGCACGTTGGTCGGATCGAGATCGAGGGCGCGTTGCAGGTGGTCTTTGGCGGGTTCGAGGTCTTCGAGCAGCAAGTGACAAAGGCCGAGATGAAACTGGATCGTCGGATTGAACGGATAATCGCGCGTGGCCTGTTCGAGATAGGCGCGCGCCGTCGACAGATCGCCGTCCTGGGTGGCCAGCGATGCCAGCACCACTTTGGCCGTGCGTGCATCATCGCTGTCGGGATAATCGCGGATCAGGTCGTTGAGCCGGTTGATTGCGTCTTGTTTCTGGCCGAGACGGATCAGCACTTGCGCCAACTCGAGCAGCGCGTTGGTATCGCCCGGGTCGATGGCCAATGTCGCGTCGTAATGCCGGCGGGCCTGGTCGTAATCGCCCTTGAGACGGAAAGCGTCGGCCAGATCGTTGTGTGCGTTGCTGTCGTGGGGATTGCCCTCGATGGCCCGTGTGTACTCGCGGATCGCGTCGTCGATGCGCCCCTGGTCGAAGTAGGCATCGCCCAACCAGTTGTAGAGCAGCGCACAGTCAGGTTCGAGGCGGATCGCCTCTTTCAGGTTGAAGATCGACTCGGTGATCAGTCCCTTTTTGCCGTACACGATGCCCATGCCGGCGTAGGCCGGCGCGTACGCCGGGTCGAGTTCGACCGCCTTGCCATAGTGAAACGCGGCTTTGTCGAGCAGGTCCTTCTCGAAGAAGGCCATCCCCAAAGCCGTGTAGGCGGCCGCGGCGTTGCGCCCCTCTTTGAGGCACTTCTGCGCCCGCTTGATGATCTGGTCCGATGTGATGAGCATGGGATGCTCTCTATCTTAGCACAACCGATGCGGGGATGACAGCGTCATGGCAATCGGTTCCTGACGGGTGCCGTCGCGGCTTCCCGTGTCATGAAACCCCGGGATGATGTGGTCTCAGACGCGGCGGTGAACCTGCCCGTAAAGTCGGGCCAGCCACGGGATCCGCCGCAGCCACAGGCCGATGGCCAATCGTGCCACTGATGCCCGTCGGACCGGCAAACGGTGCACCGCCATCGGGTCGTCGCCCGGTGCGTTGGCACCCGCTGAGGTGCGCAGGCCCATGGTGAAGCCCACGTCGCGGGCAATCTGCTCGAGATCCGCGTTGCGGGCTCCCCACGGCCAGCACATCGCCTCGACGCGAGGGTCGTGCGTGTCGGCGAACAGCGCCCGGGCGCGCGTCAGGTCATCGCGGACGCGGCGCTGTTGTTCGGCGGTGCTTTCGGCCGTCAACCACGCCACTGGGACTCCGTGGCGATTGATGCGTTTGACGAGATCCTCGGCGCGTTCGCCGACTGCCTCGCGCATCGTCGCGGCGATGGCCGCAGTGTCGGCAACCAGGCGGCGATGGGTGAGCGCCGGACCACGCTTGAACACGGGCCAGCGGCCCGTGAGGGCCCCGCCGCCGTACGCCGAGACCACCCCCCAATGTTGGTCGGTGTCGGGGTAGATGGCGGTTACCGCAGGTTCGCTAAACACCTGATCGTGGCGGGCCGAATGCGCGTGCACCTCGATTAGACCTGTTGCCGTCAGTTGCCGCACCTCAGTCATGGTCAAGAACTGCCGATAATCGCCGGCCCAGGCCCGAGCATGGGATGCGTTGAAGTCGAGGGCGGCGTCAAAGGCTGCGCGCGGCTCGTCGCTGGTGCGGTCGGCGATGGCGAAGACGGTCGCCTTCAGGCCATACTTTTGCAATACAGGCAGTGCGTTCAGTAATACGTCGCGCGTGCCGTCGTCGAACGTCAGCACCACACAGCGCCCGGTACAGATCCTGGTTTTGCGCAGATGATCGTGCAGCTCGCCCAGAGTGATCGTGCGGTATCCGGTATTGCGAATGTATTGACACTGTCGGTCGAAATCGGCGACCGTCAGCGCCAGGTTTTCCGGGTCGGGCGTGCCGATGCGGTGGTAGCCGAGAACCGGGATGCTAGCCACGCGGGTGCCTCAGCAGTAAGCTGTAGGCCTGCAACGTGCGCGCCACCATGACTCCGACGGCGTAGTTCGCCGTGACCTCTTCGCGTAAACGGGCCCGCCACGCTGCATCCGGATACCGCGGGCGCCAGCGCTCGATCGCCGCGGCCAGCGACCGGGCGTCGCCGGGCGCGAACAGGGCATCAGGAAACGCCTGCTGCAGCAATTCGCAATTCGCCGGGATGGCGCTGGCAACGGCGGGAACGCCCATCGCCAACGACTCGCGCAGGGTTCCGGCGAAACCCTCCTCGAAACTGGCGTTGATGCTGATCGCACTGTGTTGCAGCAACGCCGGCACCTCGTCGCTGAAACCGAGCCGCACAATCCGGTTTTGCAGGCCGGTTCTATGCGTCGCTTCAGCGAGCTCCGGGCCGTCGGTACCGCGGCCGGCCAACACGAGCACGGCCTCCGGCCACCGGCTTGCCAGGTTGGCAAACGCCTCGATCGCCACCTCGTGGCCCTTGTTCCGGTGGTAGTTGCCCACGAGCAACAGCAACGGTCGGCCGGCCACGGCCTGCAAGGCGGCTGGCAACGCATAACGCTGGCTCGGATCGAACCGCTCGGTGTCGGTGGCGGGGTGCACGACCCGGATCTTGGCAGGGCGGACCCCGACCTCGCGCAGGCGCGCGGCGACCCCATGGCTGACGGCAATGTAGCCGCGTATGCCGGCACTGCAGTACTTCGCGCGGCTGGGTGGGTTCGTCGAGGGCCGAAACGCCACGCGGCGCGTGACGACCAGCCCGTGAAACCCACGCCACAGGCTGACGAGCAAAGCCATGGTGTGGGCCCAGGCCCGATGGACATTGACCACATCGGGGGCGAAATCGGTCAGCAGGCGTGAAAGACCAAGCAGGGTCTGCGGGTCGACCTCCCGGCGAAACGGCAGACCCCGCACCTCGATCCCCAGTGCGCGGGCCCGCTCCGCCAGCACGCTGTCGCGTTGGCAGGCGAGAACGACTTGATGGCCGAGACGCATCTGCTCCCGGCAGAGAAACAGCGCCTGTTGCTGTCCCCCGCTCCAGGTCTTGCCTTCCAGGGCATGCACGATGCGCCATTTTCGGCGGCCATTGGCAGTGATCATGGTGCAACAGTCTAGGGGACCGGCGAAACGGTGTCAACGCACCGGGAATCTTCGCACCGGTAACCTTCGTGCCTATGATGTGACATCGGGTGCGCGTGCATCGGCAAAACTCGCGAAGTTTTGCTATCTTCTTCCTACCCAGGCGCATCGACGTCGGTGCGCGCAACCCGGTTGCAGGAGGTTCCCATGGTTGGCCGGTTCCACTTTTTGTCCGTTGCCCTCGTCCTTTTCATGGGTTTGGTCGCATGCACTTTGGTCGGCTGTGGCGGCGGTGGCGGTGGCAGCAGTTCGGCGCCGACGGTTGGCGGCCTGAACACGACCGTGATGGTGCCGGTCAAAATCCGATATGAGGCTGGTGGTGAAATGAACGGCATCTATGCCGGCATTGCCGACGGCAATGTCTCGAGTGCCTGGATCAAAGACCCCAGCGGCAACATCATGCAGGGTTCGCAGAACTCGAGTCGCGATATCTATAATCGCTTGACCATTCTCGTTGCCGGCGGCAATCTCCTGCAGGGCCAATACATCCTGCAATACATCGTAGGCGGTAACACCGTCGATTACGCCAGCGGCACCCAGATTGAATGGGTCTCGTTCAATGGCTTTACCACGGTGCCGGCCGCGCCGTTGTGGCAGTCGCAGAGTGGGACCATGATCATGACCTGGTCCGACAACTGGGGTGGCCGGGCCTCCTATCGCATCCAGATCTACAATGATTCGACCAATGTTCTGCGTGAAGAG
>CAZADH010000408.1:0-4363 GCA_964483805.1 uncultured bacterium | reverse complement strand
ACCGGGCGAACTCGTGGTGACCGGCGCCGGCGGGGTCCCGCTCACGGTGAGCCCCGATCGGTTCACGATCAAACACCCCGAGTTCAAGAAGGGCATGGACAAAGGAATCACGGCTCCCAACGGCGATGTGATGTTCCGGCTGCCGCCCGGATACTGGAATCTGCGCCGCATCAACAACGGCACCGAGAATGCGCGGTTGATCCCGGTCAACAGCGGCGGCCGCACCACGGTCCGCTGGACCAACACGCCCGATATCGACCTCGAACCCGGCGGAACCACTGCGGCCAGACGCATCGAAATCCGCAGCCTGACGGCATCACCGGGTAGCGACCTGCTGAAGGCAGTCTTCGCGCTGCCGCCGGGATTGGCGTCGGCCCCACCGACGCTCGAACAACTGGACGCGTGCGAACGCTTCCTGCCTGCCGAACCGATTGCCCTCGAGCCGTCGACGACACCGCTTCACCTCGTCTTGTTGCTCGACAGTTCCGGATCGATGAAGAAGTCGATGAAGACCGCGATTGACGCGGTCGTTCGCTTTATCGAGGCCCTTCCCGCGAATGCCGTCGTCGAGGTGATCGACTTCGACACCAAGGCCCGCCCGGTCAAAGCGAAATCGCGCGCCGAGCTGATCAAGGCCGTCAGGGGGATCAAGCCCGACGGCGCCACCGCACTGCGAGACAGCATTCTTCTGGGCCTCGACCGCCTGAAGAAGGCGGAGCGCCCCGCCCTGGTCGTGTTCACCGACGGGTTCGACGCGAATCACAACGACACCGGTCCGGGCAGCAAGGCCACCGAGACCGAGGTGTTCACGCGGCTGAAGTCCGCACGCATCCCGGTGTTTACCATTGGCTTCGGCGCCGGTGCCGATGCGGTCACCCTCGGCCGTCTCGCCGATTTTTCCGGCGGACTCGCCCAGAAGGCCGATGAACAGAACCTCGGCGAGGTCTTCGCCCGTCTCGAGGCCACGGTGGCGCGGGAGTATGTGCTCACCTGTCGCCGCCCCGCCAAGCCGGGCCGCGGCAATCGGCCGGTCCTGAGCCTTTGCGTCGACACCAGCGGTTCGATGGATGGCAGGCTGGCCAAGGCCGTCCCCGGCAGTCGCCGGGCCATCGCCCGCAAGGTCCTTCACGCTCTGCTTTCCCGGCTTCCGGCCGAAGTGCTGGTCCAGGTGCTGGATTTCGACGCCAAGACCGAGATCACCCAGACCGCGACGACCAACCGCGCCCGTGCCCATGCCGGCATCGCGGCCTTCGGTGATGGCGGCGGCACCGACGTGATCAAGGCGGTGGAGGTCGCCCTCGAGGGTTTGCTGGCAGTGCCTTCCAACCGTCGCTACATGCTGTTTCTGACCGATGCGGCGATCAAGCCGGTATCAGCGGGCGATCGCGAGAAGTTCGACCGCCTGTTGGGCCGTCTCAAAGACGAGAACATTCATTCGGTCTGGGTCGGCCTCGTGGGCAAGGGTGATTCCACAACATTTGTTGAAACGGCCAAAGCCAGCGGCGGCGAAGCGATCATCGCCGACGACTTTGCGCGTCTGCAACAGACCATCGACGCGCTGCTGCAGAAGGTCGGGGAACCGGCCGACGCCGGACGTCTGCCGTTCGAGCTCGTGTGGCGCATGCCGCAGGCCGACGCGGCCCCGATCGCGGTTTCCGGCAACGGGCTGTTCGAACTGCCTCCACCCGCGGTGGGTTCGGCCACCGACGAGGTTGTCGACAGTTTGCAGATCGCGACCGCGGCCGCATGCCCAGTTGGCGCAGCGCTCCTGGTGGCAAGCGATTCACCGTCGGTCGGCGCGGCGCCGGCGAACCCCAACCCCGCCCGGCTCCAGGTGCCGCTCGGCGTGCAGGGCGAGAACCGAGCCTGCCGGTTCACCGTCAAAGAGCTTACATTGTATGACACGCTCGACGGCGTCAAGGCCCCGGCGCGCCACCTGTTCGCCGCGTTCTCGCTCGAGGCCGTCAACATTCTGCCCGAGCAGGATGTCGTGATCTGGCCCGACGGCTCGCAACATCCCGCCGCCTGGATCGGGCAGAGCGGTCGCGAGGCCACGGTCACCAAAGCGGTGCCGCCGTATCAGATTGCCGACCTGCGACGCCACCTGTTCCTGCGCTGGAATGCCAATCCCGGTGTGCCGTGTTCCCCGGCCGGCTGGCTCCTGGGCACATCACTCACACACTTCGGCTCCCATGAACTACTCGTCCGACCTGGGAAACCGGCAACGGGAACGGTCGTGTTCCTGGTCCCCGACGATCAGGGCTTGACCGACGGCGCGCTCGATTTCTTCGACGCGACCTATGGGCACCTGAGCATCACGATCGCGGGCCGCCTGCCACCGGCCGACACGAGCGCCACGACACTGCCCGAGAAACCCACCGGCAAACTCGGCACCGCGTTTCAACTCACGGTGACCGGGACGCGCCAGGCCAGCGGAACCCTGGCCGGCGCCATCGCCGGACCACACCTGGCCTGGACGCTCGTCGATGGCGTGATCGAATCGAAGGTGCAGGCTCTTCTCGACCTCGACCCGCGGGCCCGCATGCATCTGCTCGTTCCAACCGACGCCGGCCCGGTGCGCCGCCCACTCTCACCGGTCACCGCCCTGCTGCCGCACGGGTTCTCCGACCGCGTCCGGCTGACACCCGGGGCGACCAATCCCATTCGCCAGGCATTTCTGCTGCCCGCCGAACTTGCGGCCATCGCCTCCGGCACGCTGTGCATCGACATGAAGGGCGATGACACCCTGGTGCCGTTGAACCCGGCTGCGCCCCATCGCGACGACGGTCAGCAGCGGGCGTGGACCGCCGTCGGCAACGGTCTCAAACTCAGACTCAACGCGCACGGTCGCTGCACGGCCGTGGCCGGCAAGAAAGGTGACTGGTACATCGCCGACGTCACCGTGGCCGATCTGCCCGACCACGCGGGAACCCGCATCGACAAGCTGCTCTTCCTGGGCCGGGCCGACCTCGAGGACCAGGGGTTTGCGCTGAAGCCGGGCGAGCGGCTGGTCAAACAAGATGCGAATAAGGCGGGAGCCAAGGGTCTGGGATCGTTCGCGACGACCAAAGAGGCCGCAGGCACGCAGGTCCGCATTGGACCCGATCCGGTGACCCGCTCTCTGCTGTTCGGCGCAACCGAGCACAGCGTGGTTCCAGATGGTCAGGAGTTGCGGTTCGTTGTGGTGTTTCCGGCGCCGCCCGCGCACGATGCGCGCAATGCCACGGGGCCGGCAACTGTCGGGTATCTGCTGGCGGCTGAGGGAATTCCGCTGGCGGAGCCGCTTTCATCGGCGCTGTGCGCGACGCTGCCCACCTGGCTGACTGCCGTCAACGACGAGGTCTGCCCTGTTCTTCCCGAGGCCTTCGAGAAACAGTTGGCGACCCGACTCCGGCAGATCGCCGCGGTCCGGCGCGCCCAGAGCCGCGACGGGCAGTCTGCGCGCGTGGTCGATGAAGACGGCCGGATCACCGAGGTGCCCGCATCGGTGCGCCCACCGCTGTTTCACCCCGAACCGGTACCGGCTGACGGCAAGTTCAAGATCGAGGTCAGCCTCGAGGTGGAGCCGATCGGCGATTCTGCCGCGGTTCAGGCCGGGGCTGCCGCCGCTGCGCTTTCCGGCGGATCGCGCAGGAACCGCGTCGTAAAGCTCCTGCATGCACAGGTGCCCGCCGCAGATCTTGCTCGCGGCCCGGTCGAGATCGTCTATGCCGAGACGGCCGGTGACGGCGGCAAGGCGCTGCAAGCCACACTCGTGGGCCACTGGGGCGTCGAACCCGGCCGCGAGCGGCTCGATCTCAGAGCCTGGAAACCGGTTCGCGAGACAATCGTCATCAATGGCGGCAAAAACGGGTCCGGCGAGATCGGGCGCGACCTCGACGAGAAGGCGCTGCCAGACCGCATCCACAGCCTGGTTGTCGGGGTTCCGAATCTTTCCGCCTCGGCAACGGCCGATCTGACAGCACGCTGGCAGGCGGGCCGCCCTACCGCCGTCCCCGATCACCTCTCGCTGTGGCAATGGTTCGCGCACGCCCGCCTTGCCGGGTTCATCAGCGCCCAGACGGCGTTCGAAGAACGCGTGGCGGCACAGCTTGGGGTTACGCTCAACCGCACGGCACGTCCGCGAATCCTGGTGCTGTCCGGGGCCGCCGCGGCATCGTCGTCATGCGATGCCCGCCTCGATCTGGTGCAGGTGCAACCTGTCGTCGAGGGCGAAGAGACCGCGGCCAATGCCTTCCGCCTGGCCGCCGGGTTGTTCGTCTCGGAGCTGGAAGCGAAGATCCTCGGCGGCCCGGGCGTGTTCCAACTCTGGGGCAACAACCGCCTGCAGCTCGTCGCCGACTCGGGCAGGAGCAAGAACGCC
>CAZADH010000407.1:0-4378 GCA_964483805.1 uncultured bacterium | reverse complement strand
GACAGTTGCCGTGCAAGCCGGCGTCGATCGCCAGCAATACATCGTCTTCACAAGCCTCTCCGTCGGTCAACAACCGGGTGATGGCCGGCACGGTCGCGGCATCGACCGCGGCCGGGTTCGGCACGGCCAGAAACCGCCGGCATTCTGTCGCCGGGGTCGCTTCGGTGGTGGCGGCGTCGCGGGTGCGGGTCGCGTCGCTCGGGTCTGCCGCGCCCGGTGCGGTTTGGGTGATCGGGAGCGCGAGCTCGGGCGCCGGGGCCGGGGTAGCTTCGGTGGTGGCGCGCTCGAGAAACCGGGCGAGAACCGCATCGGCCGAGCCAGTTTCCAGACCGCTGACGACGAGGGCCGTGGCCGCCTGCACCAACCAGGGTTTCAGCATCTCGGCGTCGTCGGGCCGACGGACGACGAGCCGGCAGAGGCGCAGCAACAGGCCGCGGTCAGGGTTGTTGGCGAGCAGGTTGGCCAGTGCGTCCTGGGCGGCGCCGGCGGCGCGCCCCGAGGTGATCAGATCGGTGACGGGCCCGGTGATGGCGTCGAACGGGAACTGGAACAGCAGGTTGAGACCGAGGGCGAACGACATGGGATCGTCGCTGCTCGTCAGCTCGCCGAGCAGCCGCAGCGCCTCACCCGGATCGAGCCGGAACAGCAACCGCACCGCCATGCTCCGGACCGGGGTGCTGCGGTGTTTGAGCAGAATCGGCAACGCGGGCAGCGTCGTTTCGGGGGCAACCCGGCCCAGGATCTGCAGCGCCCGCAGGACGACCCGGAACTCGGCGTGCCGCAAGAGGCCGGCCAGTGCCTGTGGGGCAGGAGCCTCTTTGAACAGCGCATCAGGCAGCTCGAGCAACTCGGCAATGCGGTCTGGAAAACGCTCGCGGGTCAATAACTCGGTCAGCAATACCGCGTATTGCCACGACCGCTCGCGTTCGAGCTGGTGCCGCAGGTGTGCCCGCCCCGCCGCGTCGGCGCAGCGGTAGCGCTCGACAAACGCTGCCTCGGTGACCTCATCCAGTGTCGCGGTCGCAGGGCCGGCGGTTGCCGACGCTGTCGGCGGCCGCTCGTCTGTACCCGAGGTGCGGGCGCCGGGCGTCGCCACGCCAGGCGTGGCGACGCCCGGCAACATAGATTGCAGGTAATACCGGCACTCATCGTCGGTTTCGCGGTCGAGCTGGGCCTGCACCGCCTGGCGCACGGCCGGAATGTACCGGCAGTTGCTCAACTGCAGGATTGCAGCCAGGCGCGTCTGGCGGTGGGCCGAGCCCAGGTCGAGCAACAGTTGCTCTCGCGTATTACGATCGATCATATTTCGGGGACGTACGACTTAACTCTATTTCGGGGACGTATGACTTAACTCGAACGCGGGGACACCTGACGTGACTCCAGCAAGTCGTACGTTCCCAAACTGCGCGTTTTCGCACCGCGTCACGCCGGTCAACTCGACAAACCGTTGTAGTACGCACCCGTCGCATCGGGCGGCGGCGGACCCTGGGGCGTGTCTTCGAGGTCGTCGCCGATGCGCAGTTCCCCGGGCGGGCGCTGCGAGCCGCACTCGTCGAAGTGCTTGCGGAAGAATTTGAGCAGTTGGTCCATGCGCATGCGGAAGGCGCCCTTGGCTTTCTGGAAGGCCGGGTCTTCGGAAGACTCGCGCAACGGCACGTTGTTCTCGTAGTAGTAGGCGACATCGACCTTCTCGATCTTGATCGCGGTCTCGGGGGCGTAGTGCCAGTAGCCGTCTTCGCCTTTCGGGTTTTTCCAGCGGAACCACTCCTGTGGGTCGGTGATTTTGCCCGCGGCGACTTCGGCCTGCCAGGCCGACGGGATCAACGGCGTGCCTTCATTCAGGTAGATCGAGGCTTTGACCGCCGCGTCTTTCAGATAGGTCAGCGATTTGACGAAATCATCGGTGCCGGCCTTGGGGTTGCCCTTCATGGCTTCCTGATAGGTCTTGGTGGCCTGCCGCGGCTTGTCGGACTTGATCAAGTACAAATTGTCGGTGGGGTTGGCCTTCAGCCGTTTGCGCGGCTCGGTCTCGAGCTGGTCGATGTAATACTGCGTATTGTTATGGTAGCGCTTGCCGTGAATCTCGAGCAACTCGCGCAGTTCGGTGGTGACTTCGCGCGGCTGGCAATTGAGCCGGTAACAGGCGGTGTCGGCGTACTTCTCGGCGGCCTGCGAAGCCAGGGCGCCAGGCGGATAGAACCCGGCGAGCATGTCGGTCATCAGCAGGTTCATGCCCTCGTCGAGGCGGGTGCCGGCAGCGCCGCTGAAGTCAGGCAGGTTGGCCATCTGGGCATCAGTGACGGCGCTGGCATTGCCGAACGCATTGAGCGATTGGCCGAGCTGGTCGAGTTGGTCGCGCGACGCGGCGTGGTTGCCCTTGATCTTCTTGCTCTCGTCGTTGATGAACGCGTAGATCTTCTCGCGGTCGGCGGCGCGATTGGGGTCGAGCTTGCCCTCCCACAGTCCGGCCGGGATCCGGGTGATGCGCACCATCTTGCGCAACGGCGCCATCGACGAGATCTGCACCTTGTCTTTCTCGACTTCGAACAGCGGGTCGCCCTCTTTGAGCACATCGCCGGGTTTGACGAAGATCTTCTTGATCGTGCCGTCGAAGCGGGCGCGGAACTTGGGTTCCTGGGTGGCCCACGGCGAATCGGTCGGTCCGACACCCGACATCTCGGTGTTGGCGGTGACGATGAAATCCTCGAGGCGAACCTTGTCCCCTTCCTTCTTCAAGACGTTCTTGATCTTGATGCGCCCCGACAGCGGCCAGTCTTGCGACCAGATCTTGTCGACGGGCGGTGGCGCATGCATGATCGGGGTCTTGACGATCTCGGGGACCTTCGCGGCATAGACCGGCCCGGCTTCCGAAGCATTGGCGGTCTCTTCGTCACCGATGTTGCCGCAGGTGCTGTTGCTGTTGAGCAACGGCTCGGGCATCATGATGAACTTGCCGAAATACAGGCATTTCTCGTTCTGGTAGGTGCCGAGCGAGAGCACCTTGATGTGGTCGAGCAGGCGGAAGCCGTCGCCCTTGTTCACCGTGGTGTTGATGACCTTGCCCGCGGCATCGGTGCTCGAGAGCCGGATATTGCGGCTTTCGGTGCTGACATACTCGTCGAACCACAGTTGGATCTTCATGCCCGAATCGGCAGCGAACGGTGGATTGAAGCTGTCGCCGCACGGATCGAAGCCGGCCCGGGTCGGATTGCCGTCGGGGAACTGGTTCTTCCACTGGGCGGTGCGATCGTCGATCGACGAGCGGCCCGGCTGATACCAACGGCCGCGCTCGCACAGTGAGCTGTACGACCACATGATCCCCGAGAAGGCGGCGCCTTCGGCGCTGGCCTTGCCGAGAAACGCCTTGACCCGCTGGACTTCCTGTTGCGAGAACATCGACAGCGCGAACATGATGGTGGCGAGGAAACCGCCGCTGACGATGGCCGCCGGAATCGAAACACCGCGCCGGGTCCCTTGCGACTGCGCCCTCGTGGCTGCAAGGGGGCTCGGCGCCTGCCCCCACTTCGCGCATCCGTGCGCTCGGGACCGCCCTGTGAGCAGGTTAACGAAGAAGTTCATCGAGGCCTCCATGCTGTTCATTGCAAAGATACCGAAGAAGGTCTATGTCAATACAAAACATTACGTAGTCGCACGCCGTTGCCCACGACATAGAGTGGCCGCTGGTCGTCAGGGATACCGCCGACCTTCGCTTCGCGTGCCGACAGCGTGAACTCGACGTGGTGTTTGGCGGGCCGGCGCACCGAGAACTCTTCGAGGCCGCGTCCGAGGACGGTGCGGCGCTCGCGGTGCATCAGGTTGAGCATCACCAGTTCGCGTTTGTCGTTCAGATAGATGACCGCGACCTCGTGGGCGCTGTTGCGGACCATGAGTTGATGCGCCTTCTCGCCGGCATTGGCGGCGATGGGTGGGTGCAGGATCAGGCTGCCGCCCTGCAGTTCGTCGGCCAGGCGGAACGCGGCCATCTGCAGTTCGTGCAGCGTCGCGAGGCGCTCGATGCCCTGTTGCGAACGGCGGTACCACTGCACGGTCACGTAGATGGCCGAGAACAGCAGCACCAGCAGGACCGAGTAGAACAGCAACTCGATCACCGAAAACGCGCGGCGGCCGTTGTGGTGCGGTTGCGTGCTACATAAATACAAATTATTGCGCTCGCTCATCGGCGATACACCGCCAGGGCGGTTTCATAGTGCTGCTGCCGGCTGCGGCCCCATTGACAGCGAATCTTGACGCGATAGAACGATCCTGCCAAGCCGGCACCGGTCTGGGACCCCACATCTTCGACACTGAGCAAGGCCTTGAAATTCACGGTCAATTCGGTCGCTTGTCTGGCGGAACCGTCGGCGAACAGTTTCATGAT
>CAZADH010000406.1:0-4396 GCA_964483805.1 uncultured bacterium | reverse complement strand
CCGCATTCTCGGGCGGCCAATCGGCGTTGGCGAGAATCTCGACGGTCTGAATGGACTGACCGGGGAAGGGGGTCGGCAGACCCGTCAACAGCGGCAGTTCCCGCAAATCCTGCGCCGGCGCGCCGCCGCTGGCCGGGTGGCAGTTGACCCACGTGGCCATCTCGCGGTCTGCCTCGCGCAACAGGTGTGCGTTTTCGGCGCCATGCCACAGACACCCCGCCAGAACGCCGATCACGGCCGTTGCCAGGGCCACTCCTGCGCGCCACCAACGACGGGGCGCCTGCGCCACCGGCGGTTGGTCCGATTCAGTCATCATGGTTGGCAGTGTAGCATTGTCGGAACCAGGGTGCTCGGCATAGAATAGGTCCCATGGCTCTCTGCCCACAATGTAAACAGGCACTGCCCGACGACCAACGCTTCTGCCGTGCGTGTGGTGCCGACCGCACCGCCGCCGAGGCTGATGCCCAGCCGGTCGAGATCGACCCCGAGGTGATCGACGCACCAACGGCATCGGGTGATGGCGGGGATGGGTCGACAACGGATGGCGACGCGCCGCCAAAGAAGAAGCGGGGCCAGGGCATTTCGCTGCTCGAGATCGGCGTGGTGTTGGCGGTCATCGCCATACTCTCGTCGGTGGCCGGACCGATGGTTTCAACGGGAGATGGGGGCGGGGGGCGCGTCACGGCAACGAAAAGCGGCATGTCGAATCTGAAAACGGCCCTGACCCAATACGTGGCCGACTGCGTCCGGTATCCGCACATGGGCAACGCCAGTTGCTATGACGCGGCCAACATCGATGCGGCCGATGCGGTGTTCGGCACCAACCTCAACGACAACGTGCTCTTCAACGTCGATTGTTCGACCGTGCCCGGTTGGCAGGAACTGGGGCACTCCTGGCAGACCTATCGCAGACGCTGGAAGGGCCCCTACATGGAAACCACGCCCGACGACTTCATGATGGATGCCTGGCAGAACCGGTTTCGCTACCGCACGTGCGGCAAGATGATCTACCTGTGGTCGGCCGGTACCGACGGTGCCTTCGCCGATCGCGAGTTCTATCTGGCGGCCGGCAACGAGAACTACGACAACTCGTCGAACGACGACATCATCATGCCGATCGGACGGTTCCGCAAGTAGTCTCGACTCCGCGGCGCGTGCTATCATCCGCGCAACACAATCGAGGAGGCATGCCATGGCCGCAGCAAAACAGCCGGTCGACGACAAACCCGCGACAAAACTGCCGCTGACCGAGAACCGCAATCCCCGCACCGTCGGTATCGACCGCATGCCGACCCGCGATCTGGTGAAACTGTTTGCCCGCGAAGACCAGTGCGTGCCCGAGGCGGTTGCCGCGGTCGCCGACGAAATCGCCAAGGCCGTCGAACAGGCAGTCACCACGATCGAAGCGGGCGGCCGTATCGTCTATATCGGCGCCGGCACGTCTGGGCGGCTCGGCGTGCTCGATGCCAGCGAGATGCCCCCCACGTTCGGTATCGACGCCTCGCGCGTGGTCGGCATCATCGCTGGCGGTGACCGGGCGTTGCGTGATCCGGTTGAAGGCGCCGAAGACGACGGCCCGGCGGCGGTTCGCGACCTGTCGGCAGCCAAACTCGCGCCACCCGATCTGTTGGTCGGCATCTCGGCGTCCGGTCTCGCGCCGTACGTGCGGGCCGGGCTCGCGCATGCCAATGAGATCGGTGTGCACACTGTATTGCTCAGTTGCAATCCGTATATCGATCTGCCCCCGGTCGATGTGTTCATCAACCCGGTGGTCGGCCCCGAGGTCATCACCGGCTCGACGCGGCTGAAGGCCGGCACCGCCTGCAAACTGGTGCTCAACACCTTGTCATCGGCGACCATGATCCGCACCGGCAAGGTCTACCAAAACCTGATGGTCGATCTGCGCGCGACCAACATCAAACTGCGCCAACGGGCGGTGCGCATCGTCTGCTCGGGCGGCAACGTGCCCAATTACGAGGCCGAGATCCTGCTGGCCGATGCCAACGGCGAGGTGAAGACCGCCATCGTCATGGCGCGGAAGGGCATCAAGGCCGACGAGGCCCGCGAGCTGATCAGGCGCCACAAGGGTGTGCTGTTCCGCGCGCTCGGGGAAGACGCCGATCCGGCGTTTCGGGCGACCGGCGCCTCATAATCGCTGCCGCACCAGGAGGACGCCCAATGCTGAGTTGCTGCCCACACCACAGGATGGCCGGGAGTGATCGCACAGTAATACAACGTGTTTATATTGTCGGCGTTGTCCTCCTGCTGCTCGCTACGGCCGGTGTGACGGCAGTAGCCGCCGCTGGTGAACCGCAGGTGCGGGTGAAGATCGGCGAGTTCGCCCGCGCGTGCACCGTCGTCATGCCTGTCGGCGGCCAGGTTCTCATCGATGCGGCCGTTGCAGGCGCAGGTCCCGTGGCGTCGCCGACCGTCGTGCCCGTGCCCGCCGGTTCTCTCGTGCGCATCAAGGCCGGCCTGCTGACCCCGGCCCGCAAGCAGACGTGGGTCATGGTCGGTACCGCGCGGGTTGCCGATCTGGCGAAACAACAGCAACTGCGCGCCGACTGGGCCGCGCTGGTGCCGCATCTCGATACGCTGCCCGCCGGTCGCATCCACACCGGTGATCGCGGCGAGTGTCTGTACGACGGGCGAACGCTGTTCTTCGGGGTTCGCTTTCCGGTTGGGGCGGCGGCCCACCAGATGCAGGCTCTCGTCGACAAGTTCGCGGCGGCCGGCAAATCGAGCTGGCTCTTCGACGAGATTCTGGCCTCGGCCACCGGCCGGTTTTCGCTCACCCTGCCCGGCGGTCGCGAGCTGGTCGGCGCTCGGGTCGGGTTCGTCGCCCCGCGTAGCAACGACCCCCTGACCGGCGGCATCATCGTCAAACAGGTCGAGCACGCCCGGGGTTACGCGTGGCACGGGTTTGCCGACCGCCGCTATCTCGGGCCGCTCGAACTGGCCTTCGGCGCGCAAGACGGCTTCAATGTCATCGAGACCGTTCCGCTCGAGCGCCTGCTGGCGGGCATCGTCCCGTCTGAAATCTCGGCCAATGCCCAACCCGCGGCGTTGATGGCCCAGGCCGTCGCCGCGCGCGGCGAGATTCTCAACAAGTTGGGCATGCGCCACATCGGCGAGGGTTTTCACTTCTGTGCCGAGCAGCATTGCCAGGTCTACGCCGGCATCAGCCCCGCCGTGGCGAAGGTGGCGCCGGCGGTGCAGGCGTGCCACGGCCAGGTGCTGATGGGCGAGTCGGGCATGGTCGATGCTGTCTATTCGGCCAACTGTGGTGGCCACACCGACGCCAATCACCAGGTCTGGACCTCGACCCCCGACCCGCAACTGGCCGGCACCTGGGATACGCGCGCGCCGCTGGGCCTCGATTTGCGCAAGACCGCCGAGCTGTCGCGGTTTCTGCGCCATCCGCCGCCCGCCTTCTGCGGGAACCCGGCCGTCGAAGGTGGCGACAAGTTCCGCTGGACGCGCGTTCTCGATGCCAAGGGGGTCGCCGAGGTGGTTCGCCGGGGCGGGGTTGGTCGCCTCAAAGACATTGTCGGCCTCGAGCGTGGGCCCTCCGGGCGATTGTGTGCGCTGACCCTCGTCGGTGAAAACGGTCGCAAGACGGTACTCAAGGAACTGCCGATTCGCAAGTTGTTCGGTGGTCTTCCGTCGGCTTGTATCATCATCGAGCCCAAACGCAACAAACACGGTGTTATTACCTCGATTCGTTTTGCGGGCGCAGGGTGGGGTCACGGCGTCGGCATGTGCCAGACCGGGGCGCAGAGCATGGCAACGCTGGGGTTCAAATTCGACGCCATCCTCTTGCATTACTTTCCCGGGGCCCGCCTCGCGCAGGCCTACCGCTGAGCCGTTTCTCCTTCCCGTCCACCGATCAACGTTCACTGACCACTGATCACGTCCCACCGATCACTGGAGCACGCCGATGACCACCCATGCATCACTCATTGCCGACGAACTGAAGCTTCGCGCCGCCCAGGTGACGGCCGTGGCCGCTCTGCTCACCGAGGGCGCCACCGTGCCGTTCATCGCGCGCTATCGCAAAGAGGCGACCGGATTGCTCGACGAGGTTGCGATCACCGCGATCCGCGATCGCCTGGCCGCGCTTGCCGAACTCGACAAGCGGCGCACCGCGATTCTCGACTCGCTGACCGAGCGACAGTTGCTGACCCCCGAACTCGAACAGGCGGTGCGCGGTGCGGCCACCCTGGCCGCCCTCGAAGATATCTATCTGCCGCATCGCCCGAAACGGCGCACCCGGGCCATGATGGCGCGCGAACGGGGGCTCGAACCGCTGGCCAACGTATTGCTGGCGCAACAACCAACCCCGCTGCCCCAGGCGGCTGCCGCCGCTTTTGTGGTCGCCGACAAGGGCGTTGCC
>CAZADH010000405.1:0-4431 GCA_964483805.1 uncultured bacterium | reverse complement strand
GGCAACTGGGTCATGGCCCGGTTTCCGACGGCGAACTGGTTGAACGAAGGGTTCGCCACCTTCTGCCAGTTCGATTACATCGCCACCCGTTTCGGGGAACATGCATTTGCCCAAGCGTTGGCGACCAACGTCGACGAGTACCTGAATGTGGCCGGGTCACCATTCGATGCCCCGATCACCTCGGCCCGGCTGCTGCGCTCGCGCGCCTACCAGTCGGTGGTCTACAACAAGGGCGCCATGGTGCTCATCGGTCTGAAGCGGTGGCTGGGTCCCGAACGTTTCTGGGCATGGTTGCGGCGGCACGGGCAACGGTTCGCGCGGCGGATCATCGGGTTCGAGGAGTTCTTCGCCGACCTCGCCGTGCACAACCCCGACGCCCTGGCCTATGTGCGGCCCTGGCTCGATCGGCCCTCGGCTCCCTTGCTCACCCTGCAGTCCGTGACCTGGCGCGCGGTGGCCAGTGGCGGTGCGCTGCTCGACGTCGTCTTGTTGCAGAAGCCGGACGACGCCACGGCGACCCTGCCGTTGGCCGTTCCCGTGCGAGTCGAGACCCTGGGCGGAACCTTTGAACACGTCATACGTTGTAATGCTGCAACCACCACGTTTTCCCTGGCTGTGCCGGCGCCGCCGTTGCGGGTGCGGGTCGATACGCTCGGAGAGGTGTTGGCCCGCCTCGAGGAACGCCAACCGTTGACCGCATCGGCGCCGGCGCGGGCAAGTTCATCGGTGGTGCTCGTCTACGGGGCCGGCGACGTCAATCCGCGGGTCAACGCGTTCATGCGCTTGTGGGCGAACGAACTCAAGGGCCGGGGTGCGTTTGCGCTGGTCACGACCGACCGCGATCTGACGGCCGATTTGTCGTCGGCGACCGGAATCCTGCTGCTGGGCACGAGCCTCAACAATCGGGCCGTGGCCAGCCTGACCGGCACAATTCCGGTGACGGCGGCCCCGGGCGTGGTCGGTTGGCGGGGTCAGCAGTTTGCCGGCCCCGGAGCCTCGCTGGTGGCGAGGTTCCCCGTCGGCGACACCGAGGTGGTCTGGTTCGCCCCCACCGATCTGCTCGCCTGGCAGCGTTTCGATGCCGCGTTGCCGCGCGACGGCAACCTGCGGGTGGCGATCGGCAACGACGTGGTCTTCGAGGGGTGGTTGCCGGGCATCGAGCGCAGTTCGCTGGTGGGCGGACCGCTGGGCGGTGCGCCGGCGGCGGGGTTTGTCGGGCTGCGCCGCTGACCGCGGGGTCGGCTAGGCATGCACATCGTATTGACGCTGGTGGTGCGGCCGTAGCCCGGTCTGGTGGTGACGGATTGGCCGGCCGGGGCGTGGCCGTGTGGTAGAATCAAAGAGGGAGCCGGATGGACTGTTGCTGAGCCGGGCCGGTCTCCTGGGAGAACGCATGGGTGCTTCATCACAACTGGCCCCGATTCTCGTCGACGTTCGCCGTCGGTATCTGCGTCTGCGCCTGATCAACGCGCCGCTCCGCGGTGGCTTGGGCGGCCTGGTGGTCCTGGCCGTCGTCTGGGTGCTCGCATGGTTCGAACTGATCGGCGCCGGTTGGTTTACCACCGCGTTGCTGGCCTTGCCCCTGGCCGTGGCCGGTGTCGCGGTCCGCGAGTTTCTGGCCCAGCCTGACCTGCGCACGGTGGCGCTGTTTCTCGATCGACGGCTCGACACCCGCGAAATGGTGGTCACGGCGTTCGAAATCGAGCAGAAAACGGGACCGCGCAATCCGTTCGAAGAGTTGCAGGTGGCGCGTTGTTGTGCTGAACTGCGGCGCCGGCGTGAGCTCGATCCCGGCCTCGGTCTTGCCTGGCAGGCACCGAGCGGGCTGCGGCCGGGCCTCGTCGGCGCGATTGCTTTTGTATTGCTGATGATCGGCGTGCCGCTGCCGATGCCGCCGGTGGTCATTCCCGAACCCGTGTCGTTCCCGGCGGAGGCCGAAGTTGTGGCCGCGTTGCAGCAGGCCATCGATCAGCAGGTCGCCACCAAGACCCCGGAGCTCAACAGCGCGCTGCAGAACATGGAGAAGGCGTCCCGGCAGTTGCGCGAGGGCGTGGTCGACAAGCAGAAGGCCCTGGCCGGTTTGAAAGAAGTCGAACAGTCGCTCAAGAGCGCGACCAAGAATGTCGAGGGCATCAAAGAGAGCCTCAACAAGATCCGCCGCGATCTGAACCAGGGCGCCAGCGATGCGCGCTCGGCCGGCGACACCAAGGCTGCTGCCCAGTTGGCCGAACTCGAAGCGGCGGTGAAGAAAATGCAGGAAACGCTGGCCGGCAACGAGTTTGCCGATGCCCAGTATGAAGAGTTCGAGAAGCAGGTCAATGAGTTCAACCAGCTCATGCACGACACCCTCAATCCGCCACAAAACCAAGCAGGAGGCGGCTCAGGCGGTGGCTCTGCCGCCGGATCCGGCTCCGGCAGTGCATCCGGCTCGGGCTCTGGGTCGGGTTCCGAGATGGGCTCAGGTTCAGGCTCAGGGTCGGGCTCAGGTTCGGGCACGGGTTCTGGGTCCGGTTCAGCCTCAGGGTCAGGATCGGGCGCGGCCAGTGGCTCGGGCGGTGGCTCGGGCTCCGGGACCGGATCGGGATCGGGCAGCGGTCTGGGTTCCGGTTCGGGTAGCGGTAGCGGTTCCGGACTCGGCTCGGGCGCGGGCTCCGGTTCTGGCAGCGGCACCGGCAGTGGTCAACAGCAGAGCGGGTCCGGTGCCGGCCAAGGCAGTCAGCAGAGTGGTGGCCAGTCTGGCGGACAGGGTTCCGGAGGGCAATCGGCCGGGGCGTCGTCATCAGCCGGCGGCTCGAGTGCCCTGAAACATCTGCCGCGCATGTCGATGAAAGAGTTCATGCAACAGATGAAGCAGAACCAGCAACTGCGCGAGGCTCTGAAGATCGCGCAGAACGTTAACAAGAGCGTCCAGCAGTCGCCGGGGTGTCCGCCGGGCCAGGGCGGCAAACCCGGGTCGGGTTCTGGGGCCGGGTCGGGCCAGGGCGGTCAGCCGGGGTCGGGTGCCGGTTCCGGCCAGGGTCAGGGCTCCGGCCAGGGTCAGGGCCAAGGTCAAGGAGCTGGGTCCGGGGCCGGCGGCAGTGGCGGCACGCCCGGGGGCGGCAGCGGTTCGGGCCAGGGTGGACAAACCGGTCAGAGTGGTCAGCCTGGCCAAGGCGGCGGTCGGCCCGGCCAGGGCGGCGGTCAAGGCGGTGGCAACACCAGTCTCCAGATGGCACAAATGGGGTTGCAGGCAGTTTTTGGCGGTCAAGGCTCGACGCAGTTGCGCCAGGCCGGTTACCAGTCGACCGTGACCGCACCCGCCAATCGCGAATCCGGTCGCAACAATGTGTCCGAGACGACCTTCGAGGGATTGTACGATCCGAGCCGGGTGCAAACGCAGGGCGATTTGACCAAAGTGGAGGGCAAGAAACTGCCGGGCGCCAACGACACCGAGGTCATGATCGAGATGAACGGGGGGGTGCCGATTCCAGGGCAGACGCCGCCCGAAACCTACAACAAGGTGGTCGGCGCCAAGAAAGCCGAGGCCCTCGAGGCCGTCTATCGCGACGAGATCCCCGCCGGCTACAAAGTTACCGTACGTGATTACTTCGAAGCGCTCGAGGGGCGGCCGACGGGCGCAGGCTCGGGGGCGGCGGCGAGCGGGGGATCGGGCTCGCACTGAGCTGCCGCAGCAGTGCCGCCCGCCCACGATGGGCGTAGGGGGGCAGGCGCCCATGCCGGCACACGCCAAGTGCGTTTGCCGCCACGAGGGCGGCCCGGAACGCAGTTTCGGGCGGTGCAAACGACCCGCCCGCCACGGATGGCGCAGTGGTCGGGGCCGGCGGCGAGAGAAATCCGGGCGATGGCGCGTATTGCGTCGGTATTGACGCAATACGATGTATTTATCAGTCGGCCTTCTTGACGTTCAACGCCGGATCGCTGAACACGATCTTGGCCGCGTCGAGAATGATGATCAAGCGGCGCTCGATCTTGCCGACTCCCTTCAGATAGCTGACGTCGACGCTGTCGCTGACGTGCGAGGGCGGCTCGATCGCCTCGGCCGGCAGGCGCAGCACTTCGTGCACGCTGTCGACGCAGAACCCAACCTTGATCTTCTGTTCTTCGAAGGTCAGGATGATGATCTGGGGCTGGGCCTTGCGCTCGCCGGTCAAGCGCAGCCGCTGGGCCAGATTGATGACCGGAATGACCTCGCCGCGCAGGTTGATGACGCCTTCGACATACGCCGGCGCCTTGGGCACCCGGGTCACCGGCTGGTAGTTGATGATGCCCTCGACCAGGCTGATGTCGAGTGCGTAGGTTTCGGTCACCATTGTGAAACTGACCAGATCGGTGACCCCGAGATTCTCGGGTTCTTCTTTGGCTTTTTCGATCACCGGGGTTGCGGCCGGAGCGTCGCCGCCACCTTCGCCGGGATGCGGTGCCGGCGCCACG
>CAZADH010000404.1:0-4464 GCA_964483805.1 uncultured bacterium | reverse complement strand
AACCGTGGGGGCGCCGGCAAGGCGTGGCCGGCGGTCGAGACGGCGATCAAGGCGACCGGCCGTGACGTGCGCTGTTGGCGCGCGGGCAGCCGCGATGAAATGGTGCGGCAGATCGGCGAGGCGATGGCCCAGGGCGCGACCGATCTGGTGGCTGCCGGGGGTGATGGCACTTTCCAGACGCTGCTCGATGCGGTCATGGCGGCGGAGGGTGAGCCGCTGCGGTTTCGTCTCGGGGCTCTGGCCATGGGCACCTCGAACGACCTGCACAAGCCGCTCGATCGGGCGCCGAAGATCGGCCCCGGCGTGCCGTGCCGGCTCGACGTGGCCAAAGCGGTGCCGCACGACCTGATCCGGTTCGAGGCGACCCTCCCCGATGGCCGCACCGAGGTCCATCATCTCATCCAATCGTCGAGCGTCGGCACGATCCCGACGACGAACGTGATGCTCACGCAGGGAAAGGGGTTCGCCGGCCTCCTCTACAAAGTGCATTACCTGTTGGCGTTGCTGACCACCTCGACCTGGGTGTTGTGCACCTATCCGGGCATTCGTGCCGAGGTCGCCTGTGGCACCGAGCGGTTCAACGGGTTGTACAGCGGCCTGACCGTGCTGAAGCGCCGGCACATCGCCGGCACGTTCGAGTTTGCGACGAAGCGCACCTGCGACGACGGCCTGGTCGACCTCGGTCTCTGCCAGAAGGTCGGCGTCACCGAGATGATCGGCCTGGTGGCGGCGTTCGAAAAGAGTGGCTTTGCCGGGCAGGCCAAGGTCGTGTTCCGCGAGCTGGCCGAGTTGACCGCCGAGTTCGCCGAACCGCAACCGATCGATTACGACGGCGAGATTGTCGTGGCGAAGGCCGCGAAATGGCGGGTGGTGCCCAAGACGGTCAATGTCATGGGTTGACCGAGCGAACGGTGGCCCACTGCGCGCCTCGAGCGCGGGCAGATAACATGAGTCGGGCGGGTGCGACCGCCCGGGTGGAGGCAAAAGCCTGGATATGAATACTGTATCAATACGAATGTGCGCATGGCGGGCGGCGCTGGCGCCGGTGGTGCTGTCGTTGTGGCTGGGAGCGGCGGTGCCGCCGGCGGTGGCCGAAACGAAGACGACGATCCCCCGGTTCACCAACAGCCGCAAGGCGTGGGCCGTGGGCAAAGATTACCAGCAGGCGGTCGAGTGGTACAACGTCGGGGCCGTGCATTTCAACGCCAAGGACTACGCCACGGCGGCACGCTACTTCGGCGCGGTGTTGACCTTGTATCCGACCATGCCCCAACCACGGTTCTTCTACGCGTGGTGTCTGACCCAGCTCGGGCGCAGTGGGCAGGCACTGCCGCACGTGCAATACATTGTGCAGGTGTGGCCGGAGGCCCCCGAGTTTGCCTACCTGCTGGCCACCGTGCAACGACGGCTGGCGCCGCCGACCGGGTCAGGACCGGCAGCAGTGGCAGCGAGCGGTTCGGTCACCGCCGCCCCGACTCCGGGCGCGGTCGCACCAACAGCGGCGTCGGCCACCGCCGGGGCCGTGCGGGGTCGCTCACCCTGGACCGGCGCGTTTTCCCCGTGGTTCGGCCGCAAGGACGGCATTGCCGCAACCGGCGTCACGCCGGTCGATCCGGTGCAAGTGCCGCTCGCGCAGCCGGTGGCACCGCCGCGGTCGGCGCCGAATCCCACCCCGGTTCTCGCGCCGATGCCGCCGCGGGTGCCCGCGCCGCCGGTGATCCAGCGCCCGGCCTACATGAGTGCTCCGGTGCCGGTTGCCTCCCCTGAAACCCCGACGACAAGGCCTGCCAACCCCTGGCTGTCGGCATTGTCGATCACCGCAGCGACGCCGGGGTCGGCAGGTGCCGATACTGGCGGCGCGGCGGCAGCACCGGGAACCCGGGCGCGCCTGGGGTTGACCGGACCATCGGCGCCGGCCAGTGACATAAATACAACGGCAATACCATGGCATACGTTGTCATTGCCGCCCCAGAGCGCCTCGGCCTCGGCGGCGGCCTCGCCGCCACCGGCCACTCCGGCGTTGCCGCCGGTGGTGTTGCCGTCGACGCTGCCGGGTCGGGTTGAGCCGCCCGCAGTCGGAGTCGGCATGCCGTCGTCACCGTTTCCGCCGGCAGTGACGCCGCCGGTGCTGCCGGTACGGCCCGGCGGCGGGCTGGCCACGGGTCAGACCCTGCCACCACGGGGGCAAGCTGCGGCCCCGGCCGTCGGTGCCAACGATCGCCCTCGGCGAACCGGAGGATCGGTGACGATTACCGAGAAAGATCTGCCGCCGCCGTTGCCGGGCGATCAGAAAACCGAGACGCCGCTTTCGGGCCACCCGCCCGCATTTGGCGGGTCGGCGCCGCCGCCGTCCGACCCGGTTGAGGCCCCCGCCGACAGCGAGGGTCAGGCGCCGTCTGCCGACCCAGAAGCGGGGCCGGCGTGGCCCGAGCCGCGGGAGAGCGAAAGCGACGAACCGCCGCCGACGGCTCCGGCCGGGCCGGGCAACGCGCCCGAAAACGCACCCGGTAACCCGCCGGGAGAAGCGCCACCGGGCGTCACCAGCATGGAGTTGCCGCCGCCCGCAGCACCGGGCGATGCCCCGCCGCCCGCACCAGAGGAGCCCCCGCCCGCCGAGGAGTAGCGGGCGTGTGGCCGTTCAAAGCAGGCGCGCTTGAAGGGAAAGAAGCCATGAAATATCTGGTCGTCATCGAGAATGCTGGCAAGAACTACTCGGCCTGCATTCCGGATGTGCCCGGCTGTGTCGCCACGGGTGAGACGCCCGCAGACGCCCGCCGACGTCAGGAAGGCGATTCAGGAAGCCCTCGAATTTCATCTTGAAGGGCTGGCCGAGGACGGCAAGAAGGCACCGAGACCGACATCGGAAGCGGAGTATATCGCAGTTTGATCGACTGCGCTCGGGTGGCCCGTGGTTCTCTCGTCCCTCGGTGCAATACATTGTCATTCTGCGTCATCGGCACTAGAGTCCGCCGCGCGGTTTCAGTTCGATGCCCCGCGCCTCGGCCAGGCGCTGCACCGACACTTCTTGCTGCAAACGCTCGATTTCATCGGGGGAACGCGGGGCATGAGCGCTACCTCGTTGTCTGAAACGCGTCAACGGTCAAACATGATATACTGTGACTGTCAATAGTGATAGCTTTCGGAGGTTGGATCTCAGAACGGGAGATATCATGGGAAACATCGAGATAACGAGGTTTGCCGTGGATTTCCCCGATAGATTGACGACCTTTCGCAAGCAAAAGACACTGACGCAGTAAGAACTGGCTGACCGCTCAGGTGTGAGTGTTGTGCAGATCCGCCGATATGAGGGCGGCACCTCACAGCCAACGATGGAACACCTCCGCCATCCCGCAATGGCACTGAATGTGACTTCTGACATGCTCGTCTTCGACAAAGCCGAAAGGGGCCAGACGAAGACCTTCGGCTCCAATTCGAAGTCATCGGACGATTTTCGTCCGACGAGAAAAAAGTTGTGAAGGTTCTGCTCGAGGGGCTCATCTTACGCCACGAGGCGAAACGATGGGCCACTGCGTAGAAAGGTCTATGACATGAAACTGAAAGTGGTCATACACAAAGCGGAAGATGGCGGCTACTGGGCCGAGGTTCCCGCGATTCCGGGTTGCGCGACGCAGGGTGAAACCTTCGAAGAATTGCTGGCCAACATCTACGAGGCCGTCGAAGGTTGTTTGTCTGTCGATGTGTCTCCGCATCAGGAAGACCCCGACAGCGAAATTCTGGACATTGCCGTTTGAAAAGCCTGTCCGGCAAGCAACTCGCGAAGCTTGTCGAAAAACACGGTTGGAAACTGGCCAGGATTTCCGGCAGTCATCACATCTACGTGAAATCCGGCAGCGTCGTGCGGTTGTCGATCCCGATCCACGGCAATCAGCCGCTCAAAACCGGATTGTTAGCGCATCTGCTGAAATCGGCCGGGATTGGCGCGTAATTGGTTAATGGTACGGATGAGAGGAAGGCGGAAAGGGGTACAGCGGCGGGTGGGCACGGGCAAGGAAGGTTGCGGGCGAGTTGTGCACGCGCCTCATCATATCGAGCGGCCTTTCTGGTTCTGCATTGGGCCAACGGAGCCGTCGTCGCGGCGGATGACGAGGATGCTGACGTCGTCGTTCCAGGCGGTGGTACCCGTTAGATCGCGGAGGGCGGCAAACATGCGGGCGGTGTGCTGTTCGAGATCACGATCGCGTTGGCTGGTGACAACGTCGCACCAACCCTCGTAACCGACGGGTCTGCCGCTGAGCGTGTCGGCCTCGATCGCGCCATCGGTGTAGCCGACGAACCATTCGCCAGGCGCGAGCGTGCCGGTACGCACCGGCAAGGCCTTGTTGCGACCGGAGGCGGCGAGCGGGAACCCCGGCATCGAAAACGACTGCGTTGGTGTATTGTCGCCGAACTGCAAGCCCGGCGGGTGCCCGGCGCTGGTCAGCACGTATTCGCCGGTGCTGCGGT